>JAJDDX010000398.1 GCA_029260055.1 Phycisphaerae bacterium | reverse complement strand
GTATTAAAGGAAGCCATGGCACGCCCCGGTGGGAATGCCATTGGATTCGTCCAACCCCAGCCGTTCGCACGCGTGTCCAACAGGTACTTTGCCGCGATGGGTCGGCCCGAGACCGGGATCTCCGTCGCAGGGGTTGGCCAGTTCTCGAATGAGGATGTCGACGGGTGTTTCGCGCTGGGCGACAGCGACGAGAAGAAGGCCATCGTCAAGCTCGCGGACGACGCGAAGGTCGTCCTGGTCGGATGGGTCGAAACGCAAGAGGCCACGGTCACGGAGTTCGACGGCCTGAAGACGAGCCTCGTAGCCCAGATGACGGCCTTCAGGCGCCGCGACGCGGTGACCTCGTGGCTCGACCCTGATCAGATCAGAGCCCGAACCGAGTTCAACGCCATACTTCGCCGCTAGCGACGCACGGCCGAATCACAGCCGAGCGTGCGCCCCGGCAACTCCACAGCGCGATTGCTGAGCAGGCGGAATGTGCGCACGAACGCCGGCCTCCGGCGGTCCGAAAAAAAGAACAAATCCGTTTTGCCTTCCCGTTTTTGACGGCCTATAAACGTGTGACGGGAGGAATTATCCATACCTTATATTTCCTCCCTTGGGTGTTATAGCCCCGGAACCGTTGAGCCAGGCGAACTGGACGGAGAGGAAGCAACCACTGAAAGGCAAGGTGACTGTCGCACGGCGCAATCCGGCGCCCGGTGTGGAGTCCGCCCCCGTGCGGGGCAATTCCCGTCGGATTCTCGGACGCCAAAGCGGCTTTTGGCGAGATCTCCCCCTCCCAGACGCGTCACACCGTCCAATCGTGACGCGGACGACCACAGCGCCGCATCCGCTTGCCCCCCGAGCGGATGCGGCGCGGCCCTTTTTACGGGTGTAGCCCGATCGGCTCGGCGACGCACGCCACGAAGATCAACCTCGGCCTGCTTTGCGGGCTAGGTGCATCTGAGGGTTACGCCTCATTGGGGCGGGAATGGAACATCCCCCGCTCGCAGGCCACGGCGAACGTCTCGACGGTGCCTTTGAACAACTCCCAGGACTCGCGGATTCTGTCAGCCTCGACCGGCTCGATCTCGCCGTCATCCTCGATCGACCGCGTGACGGTCAACAGCAACTGACTGAACTCCTTCACCAACCGTTGGGTGTTGCCCAGCAGCTCCGTGCTTACGTCCGGAGGCCTCCCCTTGGGGTTCATCACGAGAAAGCCGCCCGCCTCATGGCAAAGCCAGTTGACGACGCTCTGGTCCCCCGTCACGCGGACGATGTCAGCCAGGCGGTCGAGCGGGTTGCGAGCACCACTCGCATCCTTGTCATCCGGATCGGACTCCTGACACCACTTGTAGACAAGGGCCTGCGACAGGCGCAATTCGGCCGCCAGGGCCTTCACGCCGATCTTGTCGGCCGCCCGCTTGAGTACCTCATGAGATCGCATGTCATGCTCCCGGGCAGCGGGCTCTACCGGCCCGGCAACCCTCACCGGTTGACGAATAGGCGTTTATTACGGCTCCGCGCCTCGAGGCGAAGGCGCGTTATACTATCGCCGAAGCGTTCGATCGACAAAGTAGTATCCGGACACAACCATTGCCAGTTCCGCACGTACAGACCAAGCGCGAGATTCAAACGCTGCTCGAAGCGGCGGGGCTTCGGCCTCGGAAGCGGTTCGGGCAGCATTTCCTCGTCGACGGGAACCTCATGCGTCGGCTCGTCGAGTCCGCCGAAATCGAAGATGGCGATACGGTGCTGGAGGTCGGGGCGGGCACCGGCGGCCTGACCGATCTACTGGCCCCGCGTGCCGCCGTGTGCATCTGCGTGGAAATCGATCGTGATTTGCAGCAGGTTCTCGCTGACCGATTCAGCGACGTGCCTTCGTTCCAGCTCGTGTGCGGCGATGTGTTGGCATCCAAGCACCGGATCGCACCTGAGGTGGCCACATGGCTCGACAGTGGGTGGATCGAAGGTGAGGGGCGTGCCAAGCTCGTCGCCAATCTTCCGTACCAGATCGCGACACCACTGATCATGAATCTGCTCGTCGACTATCCGCAGGTGCGCCGTCTTTGCTTCACCGTCCAGGCGGAGGTGGGCGATCGCATGTCCGCCTCCCCGGGAGGGAAAACCTTCGGTCCACTGGCCATCATCTCGCAGTGCCTGGCGCGATTGAAGGTGGTCGCCAAGCTCCCGCCCGCGGTCTTCTGGCCCCGCCCCGCGGTCGACTCGGCGATGCTGCGGATGGATCTGATTGAACCGCCCTTTCCCGACCGCGAGTCAGTCCGCGGCTTCGCCCACTTCGTGCGCACGGTATTTGAGCATCGCCGCAAATCGCTCCGGACCGCACTGGGGCACGTCATCGACGCGGAAGCGCGCGATCGCATATGCGCACTGGTCGACGGATCGCGGCGGCCGGAGTCGTTCGGCGTGGAGGAGTGGCTGGCCATGTACCAGGCCGTCATTGCCGTGTGACGGCACGCCGTTCTTTCGTCCGGGTTACGGGCAAGGTTCCGTGACGATACGGATCGGAGTGGGATTGCTCATGACGGCGCCGCACGTGTTGGTCACCTCTACCTCGTAGTAGCCATGATCAACCTCGGTCGTCGCCGCCACGCCGTAGCTCGGTCCCGTCGCGTCGGGTATCGCCACGCCGTAGTGATACCACTGATACCGCGGTGCCGGGTCGCCGTTCACACCAACCGCCAAGAGCAGTGGATCACCCACGCAAAGATCAGCTCGCTGCGGCTGCTCGGTGATTTCGAGCGATTCGCAACGCTCGTTCGTGTATGCCCGCTGCAACCGGGCGAAATCGCCGAGGTCGACGTGCCCGTCGCGATCGATGTCCGCGTCCTCGCAACCGGCGCCGATGCCGCCGACAGGACCCGATAGACAGGCAGTCCAGATGGCCTGATCCACAAGATCGACCTCGCCATCGGCGTCCATGTCCTCGAGCGAGACGACCAGCAGTTCAGGAATGGGAAGCACGACGGCGGGTCGCCCGCTGCCGGTCAACACCACACGAAACTTGTCGCGTCCCGCCGCGGCTGCAAGTCCGATCTCGACCTCGAAGGCCCCGCCGCCGAGGTCTTGCGCAGTGAAGATCAGCGCACGCCCGTCACTCGTGGGCGCATGCATGATCTCGGCGAAGAGCGGGCCGGAGGTGATCGATGACCCCTGCCAATCTCGCGCAGTGACTCTGAGTCTGACTACGTCCTGCGTGTCAGCACGGAGCCACGGCCGATCGAACGCGCCTGTGGACTGCCGAGCATCGGGCTGGCCGACAAGGTCGCTCCGCCACGTCTCGAACATGGCCTGCAGTTGTTCGACGGGGTCGGGATCGTCGGCATGCTGCCACGCCACATTGAGTTTCATGAAGTAATCGCCAGTGGCACAGCCCAATTGTGCGGTACACACACCGTCGGTATCGCCGGAGCGCGTAGCGATCATGAACGCGACGTGCGCCGACTTCGTGAAGTTACCGCCATGTGGCGGGGCGCCGCAGGCCGGTGGTCCTAGTACGCTGCACGAGCATCGGCCGTCACCCCCCATCGCCCTGGCGGCCTCCATCGACGCCATGAGCTTTTCAGCCAGATCGCCCGGCGTGTCGATCACGGCCTGTTCGGCATCAAGCACCACGGGGGCCCCGGTGAGTACGTTGCCTTGAATCGAGTAGACCAAGGATCCGACTCGACCTGTCACACCGCTGGCATGCGCGCCCGCCCACCAACCCGTGAAAGTCGCGCTGCGGCCCAATACGTCGACGAGGCCATACTGACGGGTATGGTGCTCGGCGTCGAGGACGCTCAGGATATCGATGATCTCGTCCGGCGGCGTGCCGACGAGGAACTGATCCAGGATGCGATTCCGATTGGTCGCGCCGCCGTCTCCGGCTGATTGGGCACACGCAGTACCGACATCGACGAGGACGAGCGGCACCCACTGCTTGAGGTCTTCGCTCGTAAGACACGTCGCGCAGCCGACCGCCATCTCTTTCGTGTCGGTGTCGACGATGACGATGGACCACGTGGCGCGCGCCGTAGCAGGTAGAAGCATCCCCCACACGGCTACGGCAAGGGCCAACGTCCTGCCCTTGGCACGGCGATTCGCATACGTTTCCGGCAACCCCATGGTAACGACCCCAACCTCGTGCGCCCGCGCGAGCGGGCGGCCGCGTCTTTCGATTCCGACACACTGGTGCGTAGCGAGCGCCCTTCCCGTTACGGACAGGGCTCTGCGACCACGCGGACCGGCACGCTTTCGCTGACCACCGTCCCGCACGTGCTGCTCACCTCGACCTCGTAGTAGCCATGATCGGCCTCGGTCACGGCGCCCACGCTGTAGCTCTGCCCCGTCGCGCCGGGGATCGCCACGCCGAAGTGATACCATTGATACTCGGGAGCGGGATCGGCGTTCACGCCGACCGAGAGCGTCAGCGGATCGCCGACGCAGAGGTCAACCCGCTGAGGCTGCCCCGTGATCTCGAGCGTCCGGCAAATCTCGTTGGTAAACGCCCGCTGCAACCTGGCGAAGTCGGCAAGGTCGACGAACCCACTTCGATCGATGTCCGCATCCCCGCAGCCGGCCCCGCCGCAACTGGCGGGACCCGAGAGGCAACCCGCCAAGATGGCCTGATCGGCGAGGTCGACCTCGCCGTCGGCATCGATATCCTCGAGGGAGACCACCAGCAACTCCGGGAGCGGGAGCATGACCGTCGGTCGCCCGGTACCGGTCAACGTCACGCGAAACCGATCGCGCCCCGGCGTGCTCGCCAGCCCGATTTCCACCTCGAAGATGCCGCCGCCGAGGTCTACCGGCGTGAAGACCAACGTCCGCCCGTCGCTCTCGGGAGCGTGCGCCACGTCGGCGAACAGAGGCCCGGAGGTAATCCATGCCCCCTGCCAATCCCGCGCGGTGATCCGGAGCCTGACGAGGCCCTGCGCATCGGCGCGAACCCACGGTCGGGTGAACAGCCCCGTGGACTGTCGGGCGTCGGGCTGGCCGATGAGGTCCGTTCGCCATTGATCGAACAACGCCTGCAATTGCACCACCGGATCGGGGTCGGCCGCTTGCTGTAGCGGCACGTTGAGTGCCATGTAGTAGTCGCCGTTAGCACAGCCGTCGGACGCAGTACAGACGCCATCGATGTCGCCCGCGCGTGTGACGATCATGAAGCCGACATGCGCAGACTTGTTGAAGTTCCCGTCGTTAGGCGGCACGCCGCAGATCGTCGGCCCCAGCGTGCTGCAGGAACACCTTCCGTCGCCCCCCATCGCCCTTGCGGCCTGCATCGCCGCCATCAGCTTCTCAGGAAGATCGCCCGGCGTATTGATCACAGCCTGTTCGGCGTCGAGCACGACCGGCGCGCCGGTGAGCACGTTGCCCTGGATCGAGTAGACGAGTGATCCGACTCGGCCGGTAAGCCCGCCGGCATGCGCGCCCGCCCCCGTGCCCGTGAAGGTCGCGGGACGGCCTAAGACGTCAACGATGCCATACTGACGTGACTGGTGGTCCGCGTCGAGGGTGCTGAGCAGTTCAATGATCTGCTCCGGCGGCGTACCTAGGAGGATCTGTTCCCGAATGCGATTCCGATTGATTGCACCGCTGTCCGGGTTTGACTGAACAGCCGTTCCAGCCACGTCGACGAGGACAAGTGGCACCGATCGCTTGAGATCCCTGTTCGTCACGCAGGTTGCGCTTCCAACCGCGATTTCCTTCGTCTGAGTGTCGACGATGACGATCGACCAAGTCGCGCGCGCCGTGGAAGGGAGAAGCATCGCCCACGCCGCAGCAGCGGCTGCAAGCGTCCTGGCCACGGCGCAACAACTCAGATGGGCACTCGGCAACCTCATGACATCGATCTCATCCCGCTCGCAGCCCGGAGCATCGGTTATGGGCAAGGCGCCGCGGCCACACGGATCGGAACGTTCTCACTAACGACCGTCCCGCAGGTGTTACTCACTTCGACCTCGTAGTACCCGTGATCCGCCTCGGTCACGGCGCCTACGCTGTAGCTCGGTCCGGTCGCGCCGGGGATCGCCACGCCGTAGTGATACCACTGGTACTCGGCATCGGGATCGGCGGTCGCGCCGACCGAGAGCGTGAGCGGATCGCCCACGCACAGATCAGCCCGCGTCGGCTGGTTTGTGATCTCGAGCGCCTGGCAAACCTCGTTGGTATACGCCCGCTGCAACCTGGCAAAGTCGGCGAGATCGATGTGTCCGTCGCGATCGATGTCTGCATCTTCGCAGCCGGCACCAACGCCACCGTCGGGACCCGCGAGACAGCCCACCCAGATGGCCTGGTCCGCAAGATCGACCTCGCCATCAGCATCGATGTCCTCGAGGGAGACCACCAACAACTCCGGGAGCGGGAGCATGACGGTCGGTCGCCCCGTACCGGTCAGCGTCACGCGAAACCGATCGCGCCCGGGCATGCTCGCCAGGCCCATCTCGACTTCAAAGACGCCGCCGCCGAGGTCTACCGGTGTGAAGACCAACGTTCGGCCGTCGCTCTCGGGAGCCTGTGTCACGTCGGCGAAAAGAGGGCCCGACGTGATCGGTGTGCCTTGCCAATCCCGCGCGGTAATCCTGAGCGTAACGATGTCCTGCACGTCGGCGCGAACCCACGGTCGCAGGAACTGCCCCGAAGACTGTCGTGCGTCGGGCTGACCGATGAGGTCCGTTCGCCATTGATCGAACAGAACCTGCAACTGGTCGACGGGATCGGGGTCGTTACTCTGTTGGTTCGGCACGTTGAACTGGAGGTAGTAGTCGCCGTTGGCACAACCGGTCGATGGCGTGCAGTCGCCGTCGATATCACCGGCGCGCGTGACGATCATGAAGCTGATGTGCGCAGACTTGTTGAAGTTCCCGTCATTGGGCGGCGATCCGCAGATGGTCGGCCCGAGCGTGCTGCACGAGCACCGTCCGTCGCCGCCCATGGCCCTTGCAGCCTGCATCGCCGCCATCAGCTTCTCGGGCAAATCGCCCGGTGTGTTGATGACGGCCTGTTCGGCATCAAGCACCACCGGTGCACCGGTCAACACGTTGCCTTGAATGGCATAGACGAGTGAACCGACTTGACCGGTAAGTCCGCTGGCGTGCGCGCCCGCGCCAGAGCCCGTGAAAGTCGCGGGACGACCGAGAGCGTCGACAAAGCCGTACTGGCGGTTCTCGTGATCGGAGTCGAGAGGTCTGAGGATTTCGAGGATTTCCTCCGGCGGCGTTCCCAGGAGGAACTGCTCGCGGATGCGCATCCGGTTGGTGGCGCCACTGTCCACGCGCGATTGTGCGCAGGCGGCGCCTACGTCCACTAGCACGATCGGAAGGTTGCGCTGAAGATCGAAGTTGGTCAGGCAGGTCGCCGAGCCGACCGCAATCTCCTTCGTCTCCGTGTCGACGATGAGGATGGACCAGGTCGCGCGGGCGGCCCCGGCCGACCCGACGGCCATGACCATCGCGATGAACATCATCACGCGAGTCGAAGCCAGGCGGCGTCTTTGCATGATCTCGTGGCACATGTAGGTAAACCCGTCCCCAAGCTGCTTCGAATACATGGTCGTCGAGGCCCCCCGCAGAGGGTACAATGGTACCAGGTTTCGGCCCGAAAATCCAGCGCAGACGGACCGAGTGGATCGGGTCAACGTACAATCAGAGTGTAATCTCAGCCGGGATTTCGGGCGAAAAGAAGGGCATGCCGGACCTCATCTATCTCGACAACAACGCCACGACCGAGCCGCTCGCCGAGGTCGTCGAAGCGGTGGCCGCCTGCATGCGAGACGCCTACGCCAACGCGTCGAGCGTACACCAGTTCGGGCAGGCCGTGCGGCACCGGGTCGAATGCGCACGCCGGCAGGTGGCAGCACTCATTCAAGCCGAACCAAAAGAGATCATCTTCACCAGCGGCGGCACGGAGAGTATCAACCTCGCCATTCGCGGCCTGCTCGCGATGCGCCCCGACCGGCGGCACGTGGTGTCCACCGCGGTGGAGCACTCAGCCGTGCTGCGCGTACTGGAGGAACTCGGCAAGGAGGGCTACTCCGTCGATCTGGTCGGTGTCAATCAACAAGGACAAGTCAGTGCCGCTGAGTGGGAAGAGAAGATCACGAGCGACACGGCCCTCGTGAGTATTCAACACGCCAACAACGAGATCGGAGTGTTGCACGACGTGGTGAGTCTCAGCTCAATCGCCGCTGAGCGCGGCGCGTCGGTCCATGTCGATGCGGTCCAATCCATCGGCAAGCTTCCGATCGACATCGCCGACTGGCCGGTGCAGGCGGTCAGCATGGCGGCGCACAAGTTCCACGGTCCCAAGGGGACCGGAGCCCTGTACCTGCGGAGACGCACGCGGCTGGCGCCGATCCTGCTCGGCGGCAGGCAGGAACGGAACCTTCGCGCGGGCACGGAGAACGTGGCGGGGATCGTCGGGATGGGCGTCGCGGCCGAGGCCGCAATCCGCGATCGTGAGGCAATCACCGAATCCGTTGGCGCGATGAGGGATCGGCTGGAAGCAGGCATCCTGGCGGCTGTGCCATTCGCCCACGTCAATGGGCGAGACGTCGAGCGGATCTACCACACGTCCAACATCTCGTTCGAAGGCCTGCAGGCAGAGGCGATTCTGATCTTGTTGAGCGAAGCCGGCATATGTGCTTCGAGCGGTTCGGCATGCAGCAGTGGCTCCCTGGAAGCGTCACACGTGCTCAAGGCGATGGGTATCGATGAGCGCCGGGCCCACGGCGCCATCCGCTTCAGCCTATCCAGATTCAACACGCTACAGCAGGTCGATCACGTCGT
>JAJDDX010000397.1 GCA_029260055.1 Phycisphaerae bacterium | reverse complement strand
CTGAATTTGATTTAAATAACACGATAGGGGTAGCATTGAAGCCAAACTTATTCATGAAGCTTAAGTTTTTTAGGATTTTTGCTTTTGTTGCTTTAGAAACAGACTTGGCTGGTTTGATGCCACCAGATTCTGTTGCCATGTTGAATTTCGACTCATCAAGTTTAAACGCTTTAGTTTGATCACTTGCGTCCATGATTGCTGCTGCTTTTGCAATGCTATCAGGCTTTAAGAAAGCAACCATGATCCAACGAACATTGACACTGCCGTTATCGATGTATGGCTTTAAGTGTTTGTAGAGGTAGTGACATGCACTGCAGTTAGGCTCTACAACAATATAGAATTGGTGTTTCGCATCCTTTTTACCTTCTAAGAACCAGTGTGTCTTATCTGCCGCTGCGATGGCTTTTGCCGCAATTGGATTGTTCACATAGGTTAATTGATTTTTTTGGGTTAGGTTAGTACCAGCGTGGTCAACCAAACTACCAATCATTAAGTAGCGTCCTTTGTGATCAACATAAACAATTGCCATTTGATCAGGATTAGAACGTCTTGAAACGACAAAACCGACTAGGTTATCGATGGATTTAAAATGTGTTTTGATGACGACATCATTTTTAAACGTTTTACTGATTAAGGCTTTTGCTTTAGTTAAGTGCGAGTCCGCATTAGCTGGAACCGTTGCAACTAGGGCAAATAGTGAAAGGATAAATGAGACGGTTAACGTCATTTTTCTAAACATGTTGAAACTCCAATGGCATTCGTTGAGTCAGCGATAATAAAGTAATGGGCCTAAATGTCAAAAGCCTTCGCAATGGTACGAAACAGTTTGTTGAGTTGTTTATCACTTAAGTGCAGATGGAATGGGATGCACAGTACGGATTGTGATAAATGGTCAGCAACGATGGGCTCGATGCCCTCATCCATATACGGGAAAAATACTGGGTGACGATGTAAGCAGGGCGCATAATAATGACGATACTCAATATTTTCTGCTGATAACGTAGATTTCAGGTTTTCACGTTGATCGATATCGTTTATACGAATTGGAAAAACTTGGCTGATAGTTTCTTGAGAAAGCGACTGTAGTATGACGGCATCTATCGGTGCTAATTGTCTTCGATAATAGGCATTTAAACTCATGAGTTGGTCTTTTTTCTGCGACCAGGTTTGCAGTCTTGCATGAGCAACCGCAGCGTGATATTCACTTAACTTGTAATTGTGACTAGGCTGCTGGCTTAACCCATCAGTACTCAAACCAAAGCTGGATAAACGTCTAACTTGATTGGCTAGCACTTCTGATGTCGTCGCGATGAGGCCGCCTTCGCCGATGCCAAACGCTTTGGTGGCATGTAAACTGAAGCAGGCGTGTACGTTTGGTGCAATATCTTGAACGGCAAACGCATTCGCAGCATCGAAAATAATTGGTAGGCTAGTTTGTTGACTGAACTCGAGCCAAGCCGCAGTGTCCTGATAGGCGCCATAAGTACAAACCGGCACAATGGCTGCTATATCATCTTCTAGTAAATATTTTGCAGCAATGCTCGGCGTGAGACTCCAGCTTTTATCGCACACATCGGCAAAAATTGGCAGGTAGCCAGCATTGAGTACCGCAAGTCCCGTGGCAATGAAAGTATAACTAGGGACTAGCACTTTTGAGCCAACGGGCAAAGCTAACGCTTGTAGCATTAACTCCAAAGCAGCAGTACCTGATGAGCAACTCACAACGTGATGTTCTGCACTGATACCCGGTATTTCTGTTTTAACGGCCTGTTCGAATTGTTGGACTAATGGACCAAAGTTACTGTAATACTGATTTTGATCAATTTGTTGTAACCAGGGAATGAGTTCATCTGTTTTTGGTAAGTCTGGAATTAAAAGTGGAATGGCGCCATCCATGTCGTTCATTAAAGATCCTTTGCTGCAATCGTTGTTAACTCTGAATTAAATTAATCTACCACACCGCTGTGCCGCATGCATTAAATCATGAATAATTGAATAGGGTGGATGGTTTGAATCATTTTGAAGTGTGGGACTTTGGTAGAACGAGAGCTCTATCTTATGCGTTGCAAAATCATGCGGGGCATATAAGAATTTTCCGCCAATTGAATTGACATAATGAGTGGCTTGGCGATTTTTGCATATTTCTATGATCCGATCTGAACCGGTTTGCTCGGTACAAATATCCAAGTTTGATACTCGCAATAATGGGGTCGAAAAACCTAATGTAATCTGTAACTGCTGCAAGCTATGTTCAATGAAACTCACGCAATCATTGGCGGGAAAAGCCAGGATGTTTTTGACTTGCTCTAATGTGTTGTCAAAGTTAGGTGCTTGGTGGTAAGCATGTTGTAGCTGTTTTATTAGTTTTTTCGCATGATACTCTTTTTCACTAAAGGCTAATTCATTAATTTGTCGATTTTGACTGGCCTGGCGGATGGGAAGACTAATGTATTTTGGCTGCTTATTTAGCTCAATAGTATTTCGATTGATAAAACTGCGTGTCATATAATTTACAGTATCTAACAGGATAAATTCATCGGCCTGTTGCATTAATTCAAAGTAACCTCGATAGGGAAAAAAATAAGGTTGCATAATGGCAATGGTTTTCATTTATTATCTCTGGTAGTACGCGGGGAAATAATCACTCTCAGAGCGTTGCGCTGTGAGCTCTGAATATAAATCTGGCATAAATATAGTTTTCATGACGCTAGGGTCTATCGCTAAACCACCAAACTGCTGCTTGAATAAGGCTAGATTGTCCTGTGGTTTAATGCCCCCGCCTAGATTTAAATACGGGCAGTCAGCTTTCAGTCGTA
>JAJDDX010000396.1 GCA_029260055.1 Phycisphaerae bacterium | reverse complement strand
CGCTGCTCGCCGGGCAGACCGCTTGAGGTGTCGCGGATCGTGCCATACGATCGCGCGGATGGAGCGGACCATCTACCTCCTGACCGCCTACGACGGCACGGACTTCCACGGCTGGCAGCATCAGCCGGGCCTGCGCACCGTCCAGGAGGTCATCCAGCAGTCCCTGCGGCGCGTCGTGCGCCACGAGGTCGCCCTAATCGGCTCGGGCCGCACGGACGCCGGCGTTCACGCAGCCGGGCACGTCAGCAGCTTCAACACCACGTGCGAGCTCGATCCCTACCGTTTTCGGCACGCGATCGGGTCGCGGCTCCCGGACGACATTTCGATCATCACCCTTCGGGAAGTGGCACCGGGGTTCCACGCCACGCACAACGCCGTCAGCAAGCTCTACACCTACCGTATCCATGCATCACGATCCCGTCCGGTCGAACAAGCAACCCAGCGGCAAACGTACCACATATGGAAACCGTTGGATTTGGAGCGGATGCGTGAGGGTGCTCGGCACTTTGTAGGCGAAAAGGACTTTCGGGCCATGGCAGCCAACGCAGCCGGCCGCCCCAACACCGTACGCACGGTCCTACGGTGCGATCTCCACCGCCATGGCGACGAGATTCGGATCGAAGTCGAGGGCACCGGGTTCCTGTACAACCAGGTACGAAACATGGTCGGCACGCTGCTGAACGTCGGAATGGGCCTCTGGGAGCCCGAGCGAGTGGCTGCGGCCCTTGAAAGCGAGGACAGGGCGAAGGCAGGCCCCACGGCACCGGCTCACGGCCTGTGCCTGCGCTGGGTCAAGTACCCACCGGAACTCCTGACCGCCCCGCCTTCCGCGACGGCCCCAGACGCAGCTCCGATCGACGCCACCACATGAAGATCTGCCACGTCATCACACGGCTGATTATCGGAGGTGCCCAGGAGAACACCGTCCTCACTTGTCGCGGCCTCGCCGAGCTTGGACATGAGGTCACGCTGATCTCCGGCCCGGAGACGGGCCCGGAAGGCTCGCTCTGGGACGCGGCGCGCGCCGCCGGTTGCAAACTGATCGAGCTGGATTCCATGCGCCGCGCGGTCAGCCCCGTTGGAGACACACGAGCTTGGCGTGATCTGCGACGCATCTTCCATAAGCTCCAACCCGACACCGTCCACACCCACAGCAGCAAGGCGGGCATTCTGGCACGATCAGCCGCGGCGAGCGCACACGTACCCATCATCGTCCACACGATCCACGGGATGAGCTTCAACCGGGCGCAGTCGGGCGCGGCGCAGTGGCTATTCCGCCGATTGGAAAAACGCGCCGCCCGGTACACGACAGCCATCGTAACCGTCGCCGACGCGATGATCGACCAATCCGTCGCCGCGGGCGTCGCCCCGCGCGACCGCTTCACGACCATCCGCTCCGGCATCGAGTTGGGACGGTTCAGGCCACAGCCCGAGTTGCGATCCTCTCTCCGCCGCGACTGGGGCATCGCTGACGACGAGGTTGTCGTCGGCACCATCGCCCGGCTCTTCGATAACAAGGGCTACGACGAGATCATTCGCGCGATGCCCAAGGCGCTCGAACGACAGCCGGCGCTACGGTTCGTCTGGGTCGGCGACGGCGCACGACGCACACAATACGAACACCGGCTCACCGCCCTGGGCCTGCGCGACCGCGTACACTTCGTCGGCCTCGTCCCGCCGCACGAAGTCGCAACGCTGATCAACGGCTTCGACATCGTGCTGCACGCTTCTCGATGGGAGGGCCTACCGCGAGCGCTGGTTCAGGGTATGTTGACCGAGGTCCCAGCCATCAGCTTCAATAACGACGGGGCCCCGGAGGTCGTGATCGATGGCGAAACCGGTGTGCTCGTGCCTTACGGCGATGTGGACGGACTGACGGATGCGATCGTCACACTCGCTGGAGATCCGGAGCTGCGCGCAAAGTTGGGAAGCGAGGGCCGGCGGCGATGCACGAGCATGTTCGACTGGCGACTCATGGTCTCCCAGATTGAATCGCTCTACACGCGACTATCGAAGGCGCAATGACCGATAAGCGATCCGCCGCACTCGAAGGCGGATCGAGCGGCGGAAGCCGGCGATGCCGCGTTCGCCTTTGTCGCTGACAGGACAGCGACACCCGTGCCACTTCATCTAGTGAACTAGCAGTCGATTTCTGCCGCCCAAGCTTCAAGCGCCCCGCCTTTTCTCTGGGAACCGCCCCTCGCTGTGAGTATAATGCGCACAAAGCGTCGCGAAGGCCGTGGGTTGGCACGTTGAGACCATCGCGTCCATCTAAGCAGGGGTCGCGCGGAGGGTAGGGTACGCTCGACCCCGCGCAACGAAACTTGAAGACTGGTATCCACTCCCGCACCGGAGCCGCATGATGTCCGCAAAGGTCGAGACCATGCGCTGTCGCTCAGCGCGCATCGCCACCTATTCGCTTTGCCTCGTCGCGGCATGGGCAGCCGCTGCATCAGCCCATGGCCCCACGAAGGAGCCTGCCGCGCGCCCCGTCCACGAGTGCGGTAAGGCCCAGGCCGCGGCCAGGTACTTCATCCCCGAGCACTACGACCCGGGGATGGGCGCCTACCGCGAGGCCATGCCCGACACCGACGTGACTCACTACCTGCTCGATATCGAGGTATCGAACCTCGATCCGGTCGGCAACACGTGCGTGATCACCGGGTCGAACACGATGTCGATCACGAGCAAGTCGGCCGCGCTGACCGAGTTCACCTTCCGTCTGCGGGAGCAGTTCACCATCACCAACGCGTTCGTCAACGCCGGCACTGCCGTGACCGTGTCACAACCGTCCACGACCACGCGCATCGCCACCCTCGATCGAACATACGGCCTCGACGAGAGCTTTACGCTCACCATCGAGTACACCGGCAACACCGTGTCGCGAGGCTTCGGTTCGATCGAAGTGCAAACCCAGGGCGGCACGGACGTGGTCGCCACGCTGAGCGAAGCCTATTTCTCGTACACGTGGTGGCCGGTGAAAGACGGCGACACCTTCTTGCCCGGCGACAATTCCGACAAGTCCCTGGTCGACTTCATGATCACCGTGCCGAACAGCTTCGATACGGCGGCGAACGGCCTGCTTCAGGGCGCACCTCAAGACCTCGGCGGCGGGCGGCTGAAATACCACTGGAAGACGGATTACCCGATCGCCCCCTACCTCGTGGCCTTCGCGGCAACCGAGTACAACGCCTGGACGCAGAACTACGTCTACCCCACCGGCACGATGCCGGTCGACTTCTACATCTATGCGAGCAACGACTCGCCGGGTAACCGGCTGCTCTGGGAGGAAGTCATCCCCATGATGGCGGTCTTCAGGCCGTTTTTCGGCGAGTATCCCTTCATCAACGAGAAGTACGGCATCTACAACTTCCCCTTCGGCGGCGGCATGGAGCACCAGACCATGACCGGCCAGGGCGGCTTCTCGCTGCGCCTGAGCGCGCACGAACTGGCCCACCAGTGGTGGGGTGACATGATCACGTGCAAAACGTGGAGCGACATCTGGCTCAACGAGGGTTTCGCTACGTTCAGCGAATGCGTTTGGGAAGAGAACAAGGGCGGCTCGTCCGACATGGCCGAGTATCACCTCTGCATGGCCAGCGAGAGGCCGTGGAATGTCGATAATTCGGTCTACGTGCCGGCCGACCAGACCGCCGACATGGGCCGCATCTTCAGTGGTGACTTCAGCTACCGAAAAGGCGCGTGGGTGCTGCACCAGCTCCGGCACGTGGTCGGCGACGCCATGTTGTTCCAGATTCTCGCCGATTACCGTGCGGCCTATGAGTTCAAGGCGGCGACCACCGACGAATTCGTCGCCCTCGCGTCGGCAACGTACGGCCAGGACCTGACCTGGTTCTTCGATCAGTGGGTCTATCAGATCGGAGCACCGGCGTACGAATACGGCTGGGACACGGCCAACGTGAACGGCCAGGACTACCTGCTCGCGCGCATTCGACAGACCCAGGACGTCACGTTTCCAAATGTCTTCATCATGCCCGTCGATCTGGTCGTGACCACCGGCGCCGGCACGGAAACCGTGACGGTCTGGAACGACCAGCGCGAGCAATGGTTCGCTGCGCCAGTCAGCGCTCCGGTCACCTCGGTGCAGTTCGATCCCGACGAGTGGATACTCTGGACCGCCGCAACCGCCACGACCTATGTGGGCGGAGACCTCGACGAAGACCTCGACGTGGACGGTACCGACTTCACCGCATTTGAAGCGTGCTTCACCGGCTCGGGCGGACAACTGACAGCCGGCTGCGAACCCGGCGATTTCGACGGCGACGCCGACATCGACTGCCTCGATTGGGAAGCTTTCCAGGCGGCGTGGACGGCCCCGGGCGATCCGCCGGTCTTGCCGGCGTGTATCGGAAGTCCGCCAATCCCCGCGGTCTCCGCGTGGGGCCTGGCCGTGATGGTCTTACTCGTTCTGTCCGCCGGGACGCTGGTCCTGCGACCCAAGGCCGCTACGGCGCCCGCCTGGTGCAGCGTCTCGGAATAAGCGCGACATTCAGAACCGCAGCTTTCCGAACCGCGACCGTGAGGGAGCGGCCCCGTCGGGCTCGCGGAGAATCGCTCCCTCACGGTCGCGGCTCGGAGCACATATGGCGCGGTTTCAGTGAACCACTACGCGAGCCCTCGACTGCGAAGGCATGCCCTGAGGAGCAGGAGGGAACGCCGGACGTCTCAGAACGCGCGGCGGGATTCGAGCAGGATGCACACCGGGCCGGCGTTGACAGATCGGACATCCATGGTCGCCCCGAACGATCCACGCTCGACCTGAATCCCCAATCGTCTCAGCGCATCGCAGAAGAGTTCGTACAACACGACCGCCCGGTCGGGTGAAGCGGCGGTTTCGAAGGCCGGACGCCGCCCGCGCCTCGCATCGGCCTGGACCGTGAAGGCGCTGACGACGAGTACAGAGCCGCGCACCTGCGCGATGTCGAGGTTCATTCGGTCCGACTCGTCCGGAAAAACGCGGAGGTGGCGGATCTTGTCCGCCAGGTAGGCGACATCGGGCTCACCATCGTCCCGGTCCACGCCGAGATAGACCAAGAGCCCGTGCTCGATGGCTCCGGTCACAGCCCCTTCGACCGTGACACAAGCCTCACTGACTCGCTGTACAACCGCCCGCATGAATTCCTCTGCCAATCGAGTTCGAGTAGGGCCGCGATCACACCGCAGTTCGACGACCCCGATGCTAGCCGAACTGAGGGCTGAACGGAAGCAAACGCATGACGATGAACGCGATCGTCGACACGACGGTCAGCATGCCCAGCACATAGAAGCTCGCCAGACGATGCCGACGCGCCGCCCAAAGCAACACCAACAACAAGAACAAATGAGCCCAGAGCCCGGTAGCCACGGCGATCAGCGTATCATCCGTGGCCGGAATCCCGCGCATTCGCGGCCAGACCGCCAGGAGGCCGCTGATGAGGAGTGCCAGTGCCGCAGCCAAAAAAGCTCCACGCTTCGTATGCGGAATCAAATGCCCGGCCGTCGT
>JAJDDX010000395.1 GCA_029260055.1 Phycisphaerae bacterium | reverse complement strand
AGCTTACGCCCGATGTGGACAGACCGGTCATCACGGTCACGACCTGGTGGTCCGGCGCGAGCCCGCAGGAGATCGAAAGCGAGATCGTCGATCGCCAGGAGGAGAAGCTCAAGAGCGTTACGAATCTCTGGAAGATGACGTCGACCTCGAGCGAGAGCCAGGCACAGATCAGGCTCGAGTTCCCCGTCACCGTCGATAAGGACATCGCCCTGCGCGACGTGTCGGACAAACTGCGCCAAGTCACCGACTACCCCGAAGAGGTCGACGAGCCGGTCGTCACCGCGACCGACGACGACATGGCCAACACCATCGCCTGGATGATCCTCTACGGCAAAGACGGCGCCGACGTGGCGAGCCTCAAGACGTTCGTCGAGGAGAAGGTCAAGCCGCAGCTCGAACGAGCCCAGGGCATAGCCGAAGTCCCCGTGTTTGGCGGGCTCGATCGCGAGGTTCAGGTCGAGGTTGACGCACACATGCTGGCCGCCCGGGGGATCACGTTGCGCGATGTCGAGCGGGCGCTTCGGCGTCAAAACGAGAACATCTCCGCCGGCACCGTGACGCAAGGAAAACGCGAGTACACCTATCGCACCGTCGGCGAGTATCGCAGCATCCGTGACATCCAAGATACGGTTATCAAATACGAAGAAGGCGGACCGATACTCGTGCGCGACGTAGCCACCGTCGTGGACGGCCTCAAGGAGCAGTACGCCTTCGTGCGCAGCAAGGGGCGCTTCGTCATCGCCATGCCCGCCAGGCGCGAAACCGGGGCGAACGTGATCCAGGCGATGGACAACCTCAAAGAGCGCATCGCCGTCGTCAACAAGGAGATTCTCGAACCGCGAGGCCTCGGGCTGGAACTGACCCAGGTCTACGACGAGACGAACTATATCCTCGGCGCTATTCGACTGGTCGTACAGAACATCTTCGTTGGCGGCCTGCTTGCGATCGGTGTGCTGCTGCTGTTCCTCCGAAGCACCAGCGCGACGGGTATCGTCGCGGTCGCGATTCCCATTTGCGTCATCGGTACGTTCCTCGTGATCACGTTGCTCGGGCGCACCCTGAATGTGGTCATGCTCGCGGGTATGGCGTTCGCGACCGGCATGGTCGTCGATAATGCCATCGTCGTGCTCGAGAACATCTACCGCCATCGCTCCATGGGTAAGTCGCGCCTGCAAGCGGCGATCGACGGCGCCAGCGAAGTGTGGGGCGCCATCCTCGCCAGCACGCTGACCACCATGGCGGTCTTTTTGCCGGTCATCTTCATCCAGGAAGAGGCCGGCCAGTTGTTCAAGGATATCGCCATCGCGATCGCATCGGCGGTCGGCCTTTCGCTTATCGTGTCGGTCATCGTGATCCCGCCCCTGGCGTCGCGCTTCTTCAAGGCGTCCAAGGCGCAGGTCGAGGGCAAAGAGAAGACCTGGCTCTTCGCCCAATGGGTGTCCGCTTTCGTGGCCATGATCAATCGTTCCGTGGGCGCGCGCCTCGCCGTGGTCGTCGGTCTTTCCGTCATGGCGATCGTCGGCAGTGTGGTGTTGATGCCGGCTGCGGAGTACCTGCCGGCCGGCAACAAGAACCTGATCTTCGGATTCATCTCGTCGCCACCCGGATACGCCGTCGACGAATTCCGCCGCATGGCCCTGATCGTCGAAGAAGGCGATCCGGAAGACCCGTATGACGGCATTCGTCCCTTCTGGGAAGCGGACATCGATCAGCCGGAGACCGTGGCCAACCTGCCTCCGGTCGAGATGCGACTGGGCAAGGACGGCGAAACGCCCCGCATGGTCGCTCCGCCGCCCATCGAGAATTTCTTTTTCGTCTCTTTCGGCGGCGGCGCCTTCATGGGGTGTACGTCACAGAAGGACACCGTGGTCAGCCCGCTCGAAAACGTCATGACCCGTGCGGGTGGGCGTATCCCCGGTGTCTTTACGTTCTTCACGCAGACGTCGCTCTTTTCCAGCGGCCACTCCAGCGGAAACGCGGTGGAGGTCGAGATACGCGGCGATGATCAAAATGCCGTCGTCAAGGCCGCCTCCTCGCTGCAGCGCAAGATCATGGAGGCCGGCTACCGGTACCCACGCCCCAGCCCCGACAACTTCGCCCTGGGAAGGCCGGAGGTCCAACTCATACCCGACCGCGCCAAGGCGGCCGACCTGGGTCTGGACATCCGGGATGTCGGCTTCATCGTCGAGGCGTGCGTCGACGGCGCGTTCGTCGGCGAATACAACGACTTCGGCGACAAGATCGACATGGTGCTCAAGGTGGCCGGCACCGAGAAGGCGACCGTCGAGCAGATCGGGCAGATTCCGATCCATACGCCGAGCGGGCACGTGGTGCCGATCGCATCGGCTGTCCATCTGCGCCGCACCACAGCGCCACAGCAGATCAACCACATCGAGGAGATGAACTCCGTCACGCTCGCGGTCAAACCCAAGATGGGGGTGCCGCTCCAAGAGACCATGCGCGAGTTGGATGAGGATGTGATCGCCCCACTCCGGACCACGGGCGCCGTGCCTTCCTCCGTCATCACCACGCTGGCCGGTACCGCGGACAAGCTGACGCAAACGCAGCGGGCTTTGGTCGGCGACTTCCGCGGCGTCCTTCCGCGCACAAGCCTGTTCGGTCTGTCGCCGGTGCTCTCGGCGCTGGTCGTGATCTTGTCGATCGTGGCGCTGGTCGCCGCGGTTCGCATGGCGGCGGATGCGCGTCGCGCGGTACTCGTCGGCATGGCGGCTGTCGCCGTCGTGTGCGTGGCGTTCCTGGCACTGAACCCGAATCTGCTTCTAACCTGCGTTCAGTCGCGGGCCATTTTGGCGCTGCTGATCACCTATCTGTTGATGGCGGCGTTGTTCGAGTCGTTTGCCTATCCATTCGTGATCATGTTCTCGGTACCGTTGGCTGCGGTCGGCGGATTTGCCGCCCTTCGAATCGTGCACCAGGTGAGCCTCTTCGACATCACCGCGCCGATCCAGCAGCTCGACGTACTGACCATGCTCGGGTTCGTCATCCTCATCGGCATCGTCGTGAACAACGCCATCCTGATCGTACACCAGGCGCTGACCTACATGCGGCGGGACGGGCTGCCGCCGAGTGAGGCGGTTGTCCTGTCGGTGCGGACGCGCACGCGCCCGATCTTCATGAGCGCGATGACTTCGATCTTCGGCATGTTCCCACTGGTCGTCATGCCGGGCGCGGGTAGCGAACTCTACCGCGGCCTGGGTAGCGTAGTCCTCGGTGGTTTGCTCGTCTCGACCGTTTTTACGCTCATTGTGGTGCCCGCGATGTTCACGCTCTTCCTCGATGTCCAGACTTGGTTCCGCGGCCTGCTCGGTCAGCCGGCGACATCTGACCTGATGCCGGCGGCCGCTCCCGTGGCGAGCGCAACGCGCAGCCCGGATGCCTGATCCGTCACGATCCGCACTTCCATCGCCCCTGCACTCGACACGGGCGAGTCACGTCGGTACCGTGCGCCGCAGGAGCCTGGACCGAACTCGTGAGGGCACACCATGAGCGATCCGAAAGACGCAGCCAAGGCGACGAAGAAGGCAGCCAAGTCGCAGAAGAAGATCGAGAAGAAACAGACGAAGGCCGGTTTGGATCAGCCGGTAGCCGAGCCGCCGACGCCATCCGAGCCGACGCCGGCGGAGCGCTCCGCGGCGGCGGCTGAGCGCCAAGTACATCTACAGCGCTACCGCGTGATCATCGCCGTGATGACCGGCCTGGTGGCGATCGCGACGCTGCTCGTGGCTCTCGGTGTCATCTCATAGCGAGGCGATCCGCCTGCCTGCCACGTATGCCTAACCCGCTACCGTGTTCGTGAAGGAGTTGATCGAATGAGTCTGCCAACCGTCGGACTGATCGGAACCGGCATCATGGGCGAGCCGATGGCACACAACCTGCTGAATGCGGGTTACACGGTTGCCGTCTTCAACCGCACGCGCGCAAAGGCCGACGGGCTTGTCGGCGCCGGGGCTGCGTGGTGTGACTCTCCGGCGGGTGTGGCAGCGAAGTCCGACGTCATCATCTCGATCGTCAGCGACTCACCCGATGTGGAGGCGGTCTATCTCGCCGACGGCGGCGTCTGCTCGGCTCTGAAGAAGGGCAGTCTGTGCATCGACATGTCGACGATCGCGCCCGCAACCGCGCGCGAGGTGGCGAAAGAAGTGCAGCAGCGCGGTGGAGCGTTCCTCGATGCACCGGTCTCGGGCGGCAAGACGGGCGCAGAGGCGGGCACGCTCTCGATTATGGTTGGCGGGGACGATAAGGACGTTGTCCGTGCCAAGCCCATCTTCGACGTGCTCGGCAAGTCGACGGTCCACGGAGGACCGGTCGGCCACGGGCAACTCATCAAGCTCTGCAATCAGATTCTCTGCGGGCTGAACCTCCTGGCGGTGTCCGAGGCTGTCGTGTTTGCCAAGCGCGTGGGCTTGGATGTCGCGACCATGCTCGAGGCCGTGTCGGGGGGAGCGGCTGGGTCTTGGGCGCTGGACAACCTGGGCCCGCGTATGCTGCAGCGCGATTTCGACCCGATGTTCATGGTGGACCTGCAGCAGAAGGACCTGCGGATCGTCATGGAGACGGCGCGGGACAGCCTTACTCCGCTCGTCGGTACGGCCCTTGTATCGCAGCTCTTGATGTCGAATCAGGCCGCGGACGAGGGAGCCGACGGCACGCAGGTGCTGGCCAAAACGATCGAGCGACTTGCCAATCTGACGTAGCGGGATGTGGTGCCGATGTGTTCCAGCGGTTCTGCGCACAAGAACATCCGGCTCCGCAGCCCCAAGCGAGACGCGTCGCCGGATGTTCTCTTTCCCCTCCCAGGGATACCTGGGATCCTTAGGCGCATCCGGAACCCGGTGCGCCGCAAGTTATTCGTTTTCGAACCGCGCCACCGCGTAGCGAGTCAACCGTTCAACCCCGTCCCCTGTTTCCTTGCATGATCTCGCGGTGTGCTGCCGATCGCTCCGCAACGCGAACGGCTGCTGATTCGAAAAGTATCTTACCCTTCTCGCGCGCGCCGTGTCAAACGGAACTTTCCCACATCCCCAGGTTTTTTTGCGGCCAGCTACGCCAGTATGCGATCGCGCTGATCGGCGCCGAATCGTTCGGCTGGCCCGCTTCTGGAAAGTCACATGGTGGGAATGTGGTTCGTTGTGCCGCTGCCTTCCTCCGTGACGCCGCTATCGTCGTGGGCTAGACTTGACTTAAACTATTGCTATGCAAGAAGGTAAGTGCTTGGATGGGCCGATGCTATTCCTGCGCGTCCCTCCGGACGACCCGGGATCATTCGGCATGTGATTCGTTCGCGCGAGCCTGTTCCGCATCCGCCCATGGCGGATGTGCGCCGCCCGCTGGGCGTTCTGTTCGCGCTGCCGCGAGGCCTCCCGAGATAAAATGGACAATGTAAGTTTGCGCGGCCGGGTCGCCTTAAAGTGGCTCTATGGCACTCGGGTATACCATGAGCCGGACCGCGATCCTTCGACCGTCGGTCTGCCCGGTGGAGACGCCGCCGATCGGCGACGATCAGGGTATCCCCTCAGGCTGAACGCGACGATACATGGAGCAGACGGCTCGCGCGCCGGGTCCCTAGGACCCGGGAACCGAAGAAGGGACCGTTCATGAAGTGGCTGGCGACCGCTGCAATCTGGCCTTTTCTGCTATTGGCTTCGGGCTGCGGTGCGCCGCGCGCCGCCGATCGCGGCTTCGACGCACCTGGTCGCCCGCGAACTCCCGCCCCGTCAACCAGCGTGTTCGGATCGAGGACACCTATCGATACGCTCGCTGGGTCTGCCACCGCACTCCACGTGATCAGCGCGTCCGGATCCTATTGTCTGGCGGGCCACATAACGGGTGTTACGGCGAAATCCGCGATCGAGATTACGGCGGATGATGTGACCGTAGACCTCATGGGTTTCTCAATCGTCGGGGTAGTCGGTGCCCGCAATGGGGTCGTCGTGTCGACGGGACGGCGGAATGTTGTCTTAGCCAACGGGACTGTCCGGGATTGGCCCAAGGCGGGCGTCGACGCGCGGCACGCCTCCAACAGCCGGTTCGAAGGGCTGCAATCACACAAGAACGGGCTCGAGGGGCTCGCGGTCGGGATCGGCAGCGTGGTCACGCGCTGCGAGGCGTCCGACAACGGCGGCGACGGGATTGCGACCGATGTGGGCTGCGTCGTCACGGATTGCACGGCATGGCGCAATGGACTCGGGGGCTTCGGCGGTGACGGCATTGATGCGGGAGACGGGAGCACCGTGACCGGCTGTGCGGCGCGTGACAATGCCGATGCGGGGATCTTCGCCGATCTGGGCTGTACGGTGGCCCGGTGTTCCGCACGGGACAACAGCGGTGACGGGATTCGCGCCGGGGCCGGGACGACCATCACCGACTGCACCGCTTCTTTGAACGAAGCCGACGGTATTCATGCTGACAGCGGGGCTACGGTAGAAGGCTGCACAGTCGCACTAAACGGCGGCGACGGCATCGAGGTTTCCTCGTTCTGTCTGGTTGCCCGCAACAACGCCAGCGTCAACGGGCTTTCCCCGAGCGTCGCCGCGGGGATTCGGGTGACGGGGCTCGACAATCGTATCGAAGGGAACAACGCGGCACTCAATGGCTACGGCATCGAAGTGACCGATGTCGGGAACCTGATCATCAGTAACCGGGCCACACACAACGGCGCGGGCCCGGATGACGATTTTATCGTGAGCGATGGAAACTCACTCGGCCCGATCGGCACCGATCCCGCATCAGCCGGACCATGGGCCAACTTCCGATAAACGTCCGTCCGACGTGCCGCGTGGTGGCGCCGGGACGTGACGCATGTACGGCACTTCCGTCAGGTCGATTCCGGCCGCACTTGAATCGAAAGGGCTGGATTCTCGCGCTCATATTCTGCTACAATCGCAGCCATAGTCGGGGTCCGCTAATGGCACGTCGGTTGCGAGGGCGTACCGGTGTGCGGCGGGCGCACTTCTCGAGTGTAGGTGTCAGGTCAGGCAGCGATGAGTGTGATCAGGCCGGTGATATATGCCGCGGTTGCGGCCGCCTCGGTCTCGGCGTACGCCGAGGCTCCGATCGATTCCGCGCACGGATTCGCGTGGTCCGAGAACGCCGGTTGGGTCAACTGGAGCCACGGTGCCGATGACGTGCTGGTGCATGAGACGTACCTGTCGGGGCTGATCTGGGCGGAGAACGTGGGCTGGATCAATCTCGGAAACGGCCCGCCGGCTGACGGCCTGTACTTCGCGAACGACACCGGTCTCGACTTCGGCGTGAACGTGGACCCCGTGACCGGTGAACTGTTCGGGCTCGCCTGGGGCGAGAACATCGGCTGGATCAACTTCGACACGCCATCGCTCGGTGAGCAGCGAGCACGGTTGAGTTTTTGCGAGCATCGGCTCTACGGTTTCGCGTGGGGCGAGAACATTGGCTGGTTGAATCTCGACGACTCGGTACATTTTGTGGCCGAGGGCCCGTGTGAGGTCTTTGATTTGCGATGTGACGGACGCGTGACGACCGACGACTTCGCGGCTTTCGTCGGTCAGTACGCGGGCCCCGACAATCCGGTCGGGTGTTCGGCTTTCGACGCCGACGGCGACGGCGACGTCGATCTCCGTGACGCGGCCGAGTTTCAGATCGCCCAGAGTGCGGTTGAATAGGGCGTGCGACGCAGTCAGCCGCCGCTTATGACGCATCGAGCCGACGAGCGTGGCCGCTCGCGGGCGGCTCGGCTTCGATGTGTGCGACAAGACGGAGCAGGAGGGTAGCTACGTGTATCGTTGTGCCATCAACTCATTGATCGTTGCGCTGTTCTTCACACTCGCGCCCGTGGTCTGTGCGGGCGATCTCGATCCTCCGCCCGGTGCCGTCGGCCCGACGATGAAGACGCTCGACGAGACCGAACCGAGGATACCCATCCGCGCAGCCGACATGCCCTTCGAGATCGACACTCCCGGTTCGTATTACCTGGTGGAAGAGATCACGACGGAGGGCGCGGGGATCTCGATTATCGTGAACAACGTAACGCTCGACCTGAAGGGCTTCACGCTCAGCGGCGGCACGGGACGAGGGATCTACGCCATTCCTCCGCGCACGGGCGTGGTCGTTCGAAACGGCACGGTGGCCGGCTGGGCCGGTGACGGCATCGATCTTTCCGGTGTGACGGACGCTCGTGTCCTGCGCGTGGCGGCCTCCGGCAATGGTGGCGCGGGCATCCGCGTCGGCGACGGCGGTCGTGTGGAGCACTGCTCTGCGCGCGGGAGCGGTGGGTACGGCATAGAGACCGGGGAAGACGTCGCGGTTCTGGGCTCGACCGTCATCCAAAACGGTTCCGATGGTATCCATACGTCGACTGGGTGCCGGGTGACGGAATGCATCGCCCGCACGAACGGCGGAAATGGGATCTACGTCAACTTGGGCGGCTGCGTGCGAAGATGCACGGCCAGTTCGAACATCCAAGACGGTATCAAGGCGGGCGGACTCGCCGAGGTCGTCGAGAACGTTGCCGTCTCGAACACCGGGGACGGCATCGAAGTGTCGCGAGACTGTCGGGTCATGAACAACACTAGCACCGACAACGGCCACAACGGGAGCGGTGCCGGAATCCACGTGACTTCCGCGGACAATCGGATCGAGAACAACCACGCGACGGACAACGACCGCGGCATTGACGTGGACTTCGGCGGCAACTTGATCCTGCACAACACGGCCAGCGGCAACGGGACGTCGTCGGTTTTCAACTATTCGATTTCCGGTGGCAACGCCGTCGGGCAAATCATCGACGTGACGGGCGGTGGCGCCGTGGCGGGTGTCGATCCCTGGGCGAATTTCAGCTTCTAACGGTTGGATCCTCGACGACGATGAGCGGGTCCACGGTCAAGGCATGTCGATCAGCCGTCCGTTCTCGTAGACGCGCGTCAGTTCGACCCTGCGCCCGCCCTCCACGCTGATCGGCGGACGCACGCGGTGCTCCGCCATCGGGAACACTTGCCACGACGTGCGGTCGTCCAGGGAGGCGGACTGGCAAAGGACCGTATGGCACGGCAGGCGGCAGTCGACGGTGTCGCGTATGCGTACCGTGTCGGCGCCGAACGTAATCTCGCGCCTAAAGCGGTCGCGCGCGAGGCGCGTGCAAATGCCGGTCTTGTGCTCGGTTTGCCGGACGCTGCTACCGCGACTGATGCTTGCGGCGTGGTGCGGTCGGAACCTCATCCACGAGGCGAGTCGGCGCCAGAGCTCGTGCGGCCTACCTGTCGTCGAGCGCAAACAGCCTTCGATCATCAATCCGCGATCGTTGATCCAGCGCCCGGTGTGTGGAGCGGATGAGCCGCTCGTTCTACTCGCGTGGGCGAACTCGACGGCCACGCCTCCGTCGATCAGCGGCGGCTGTTCATTCCTCCAGGTCACGACCAACGCCCCGCCGTGCCGTGTGTCGACGATGGCGTGGTAGGCGGGCGTGTTGAACACGGCGATCCCGGCTCCGGCGAGGAATGCCGGTCCGGGCTCATGGTGCGTTTGCGGCGTTGTGTCGCGAAGCTCCCTGGAGGCGCACATCGCGGCCAGGGCGATTCGGCTTCCCAGCGTGACGCAGAGATCGTCGTGCCATGTGCCGGCGTGGCCTTGCATCGCGGTCGCGCATTGTGCGCGAGCCACACAAGCCAGCGCCGCCGCTTCCGTGAGCGTGGGTGCCATGAGTTCGACACCGTACGGGCTGAGGAACGCGTCACTGTCAGCGTCTCGGTAACCCACGAATGTCTTGTCGGGTGTTGTAAAGAAAGCGAGAAACCGCAAGGCGCGCCGGATCGGGTCGACAAGCTCGTCCCAATCGTGTTCCGCGTGAATCCGCGCGAGCCCATCGACAATCTCACCGGTCTTTGCCGCGCTGAAACTCGTGCCGTCACCGAACCAGCCTTCGAGCGTCTGAGAGGCAAGAAGGACCGCGAGTCGTCGCTTGGCGATATCGAGCAGGTGGGTGTCGCGTACCATAGTGGCGCCGTCCGCAAGGGCACATACGGTCGATGCCTCATGGTGCGGCTGGCGATAGCGTCTTTTGGCGAGCCAGGTCAGGTGGCACTCCAGGTCGCCGAGGAGGCTCGGCGTTTGGAAGCGCGACGTATGATCGAGGAGGCGAATGACCGCGCCGGTCATCGCGCCTTGGAGCGGATGCCGCCGCGCCGCGCCGCGGCTCGGGCGGCCGCTTGCGCGGAGCGACAGTTGCCATCCGATGAGCGACGCGCGAATACACTCCTCGAGGTAAGCGTTGGCATCCCAGGCGTCGTCCACCTCGCAGGTGATGCCCGCCGCCAGCGCGGCGAGCTGTCGTTTGTGCTGTCGGTGTACGCCGCCGCCATAGGCGGACGCCTGTGCCCTGCGGGGGACGGTCGGGAGCGACAAGCGGAGCAGATTCGCCCACCGCGGAAGCAGGGCTCGGGCGATGCGGCCATACACGGTATGCGAACCCTCGGCCCGGCTTAGGTCACGCCCGGGCTCGGACGCGCTTGGCTGCTCACCTGTCGCTATCACCGGTGGCGTAGCCGTCGAGAAGCCGTCGAATTCCGCGATTGATGCCATGGGTCTGACCGTGCTGATTGCTCGCGCACACCGGGCGGCTAACCATACTGATCGGCCCGGTTCGCGCGATCCCGCACGATATCCTCCATGGTGGTTATCGGCCCCCCGGCGTGCGAAGTGACCTTAATCCTCGCTGCCGGGCGGAACGGCGGGCGGTGGGACGGGGTCAATACCGCCGGGGCTGAAGGGGTGGCATCGGGTGATGCGGCGTAGAGCCAGCCGGGTACCGCGCAAGAGCCCGTGTGTGTGCAGCGCTTCGATCGCGTACTCGCTGCACGAGGGGCAGAACTTGCACGTGCCGATCAACAGCGGGCGCAGCATGGCCTGGTAGCAGCGGATCACGGCGACCGGGATGGCTACGAGCCAGGTCCCCGTCGTCGAGTGAGCGGAAGGTGCGGGCATGGCGAAGATCAGCTTCCAACTTCGTCGCTTACGGCGATTCCGGTTTCCTCGGCGCACGGAGCAGCCGGTGCGTGGAATCCTCGGTGAATTCTAGAACAACGAAACGACCAGGACAATCAGCGAGGTGGCGCAAGTCGCGATCGCAACCCAGCCGAGAAGGTCGCGAAGCCGCCCGCCGACCTTGCCGAACGGCCTGTCGATTAGCTCGAGCACCGCCACGCACGGAGCGGCGGCACCGGCAAATGCTGACGAGGCCTTCAATGCCAGCCGTCGTACGAGGCCGTCGCCGCGCGGCTCCTGTGCTTCGAGAGCCGTTTCGCCGTCGGATCCAGCGGTCTCGGCGTTCACCGGGGCGGCGTCGACGGGTCGAGGAGTTTCATCATCCGATTCGGCGAACGCTTGTGCCGCGGCCCCATCGCCGCTCGGCGCCGGTGGTTCCGGATCAGTGAACTCCTTCATGAAATCGGGGACTTCGCTCTCGGCGCCGGAAGGCGGCGCTGAGAGGTCCGTGGCTGTGCCCAGTTCGTCGCCGGTGGCTCGTGTGAGGTCTTCCATCTCGGCGAGTTGCGCATCGAGGTCTCGCGATGGATCGGGGGAGGGCTCGACGGCGGGCGAACCTGCGGTGCCTGTGTCTGCAGTCTCGCCTGTTTCCGTGGATATTTCGCCCGCCAGGTCGGAAGCCTGCGACAAGAGATCGTCGAGATCGTTCTCGGACAGGCCCTCGGCATCCGCCTCGGGGGCGGGTTCGGGAGCTGGATCTTGTGGTGGTTCGTCAGCCATGGTGTCTATGCGCCTGCGTGAATGGCGGTGGACCTACTGACCCAAAGTGGTCAGGCGGCCGGCGCGCACCGTCCTGCCTTGACCCGCCGGGTCGCTACTCCTGTGTTATCGGTCGACTCGGAGGGCGACCTGAGGTTGCCGTCAGGGGTTGGCGGTTGATAATCCCGTGGATGGCTGCTATTCGCCTTTTCTGTCCGTCGCTCGCCGTGGGAGCCAATCCTCTTTCGGATGAGGAATCTCGCCACGCGATCGCATCACTGCGCGTGCGGGTCGGCGATGACGTGACTTTGTTTGACGGCGTCGGCAGCGAGGCCGACGGTGCGATCACCACGATCGATGGTAAGCGTGTCGTGGTGAGCGCGACCGGGATGTCACGGACCGAAGCGTACGACGTGCCCCTCCGCCTGACGCTGGCGGTCGCCATGCCCAAGACCCACCGCCAGGGCTACCTGATCGAGAAGTGTACCGAACTCGGCGTGGCGGCCGTCTGGCCGGTGCTGACGGAACGCAGCGTGACGAAATCGAGCGGAGCGGCGGCGAAGAAGTGGGCACGACGAGCCGTCGAGGCATCCAAGCAATCGGGGCGACGTTGGGTCCCGGTATTGGAAGAGCCGATGCCGTTGGCGGAGTCCCTGGATCGCTCCGCGGCGTTTGACGCTCGTGGCTGGGCGGATGTCGCATCCGAGGGCGAGTCGATGGCTTCGTTTCTCCGCGGTGTAACGTCTCATGGTTCGGTGCTGGTCTGGATCGGCCCGGAAGGAGGCTTCACCGAGGGTGAGCGGCGCGCCGCCATGGACGCCGGAGCGACCCCGCTTCGCCTCGGCCCGACCGTGCTGCGGACCGAGACGGCGGCTGTCGCCGTGTGCGCCGCTGCCAACTTGCTCGCGGCCGATCGTACGTGCCCCGGTGACTGACCTGTGTAAGGATGACGTATCCATGATCTTTCTCGTTTCCGTAGCGGCTATCCTCCAAGGCTTGGCACCTCCGGATCAGGCGCCGGCCGCGCCTCGCGCCGAGGGATTGGCGCAGCGCCTCGCGCGCATCGAAACCTACGTCGAGCACGAGCGCGCCAGTCAGCGGATTCCGGGCCTGTCGATCGCGATCGTGCATGAAGGTGAGGCCGTCTGGTCGCGCGGGTTCGGGGCAGCCGACGTGGAGAATGATGTGCCGGCCACCGCACAGACGGTGTACCGGATTGCGTCGATCACGCGGATGGTGACGGCTGTCGCATTGCTGCAACTGGTCCAAAACGGCAAGATCAGTCTCAGAGCTTCTGTGCGCGATTACGTCCCGGAACTGCCTGACAAGGGAGAGCGGATTACGCTCGAGCACCTCCTGCCGCACCTCGGCGGGATCAGGCCGTGCAAGTCGCGTGACGAGTTGTACAACCGAACGGCCTACCGTCGCCTGGTGGATACGCTTGTGCTTTTCAAGGACGACCCACTCGTCGCGAAGCCCGGTGAGAAGTTCATCAACACGCCTTTCGGCTACACGCTGTTGGGTCTCGTGGTGGAACGCGTCACCGGAACGGCGTTCGGGAAGCACCTTCGCGCGAGTGTGTTCGAGCCTCTCGGCATGAAGAAGACAGGTGTCGAAGACCAAGCCATGATCGTACCGAAACGCGCGCGCGGGTATATCCTGCGCAAGGACCTGACACTGCGCAACTCGACGTACGTGGACCTGTCGGCACGCGCTCCAGCTGACGGTTTGGTGTCGACGGTGGACGATCTCGCTCGGTTCGCCGCCGGGTTCCTGAATGGAAAGCTGCTGACACCGCCGTTTGCCAAGCTGATGATGACGGAGTATCGCACTTCCGCGGGGGAATCGACTCACTACGGTCTGGGCTGTTTCGTGCGGGAGGAGAATGGGCGACGAATCATCGGCCACGGCGGATGGCAGCCGCAGGTCAGCACGTTTCTGGTGCTCGCGCCGGATCAGCGCGCAGCCATCGTCGTCCTTGCGAACCTGGAGCAGGCGGATACCAAGGGGATGGCCCTTGCTATTCTGGAGATGTTGTTGGGTCACGCCGGGCGTGAGTAGCGGGCTCGTGCCCGGCCCGTGACGTGCGTTCCTGCTTCTTGACGCAGGATCGGTCCGTCGCCGAGAATCAGGGGTGTAAGGAGCACAGGGCGCCCATTTGCGGCAATCGCTTCGCGGCCTGGGCTACAGTGACGGTTTAAGACGTCCGATCAAGAAGGGGGAGTGTTTTGATCCTGAGGCGCGGCCGGCACGGCCTCACCCGAACCGGCGGCAGGGAGACACGCGATGGAATCGACTTACCCTTCTCGACTTACGATTGAGATCGTCACGCTTGGCTGCATCCTCGTAGTCGCCGTGACGCCGCCGGTCGCGGCCGAGTACAATCCGAAGCTCGGACGGTACATGCAGCGGGACCCGAACAAGACGCAGTTGCCGTGGCTTCGGCCCTTGCTCGGAATGCACGTGCGCGTGTGGTCGCCACCGGGTTCTCCGCAGGCACGCAATACGCTGACGGGATGAGCATGTACGAATACGCCCGATCGACACCGATGGCTCTCACCGACCCGGCCGGGCTACAGGCACAGCTTTGGCCAACGATTCCCGCATGCAAGACTGAAGGAGGCGCCGCCACGCTCGCTTTCAACGGCAAGATTCTGGCCGGCCTGGGGATCAGCTTTCACGCCGCTTCCGGCGTACCGCTAGAGGATTCAGGCTGGTGGTCCATAGTCCGGAAACCCACGGGGAAGAACGTCCGCCGCACAGTCTTCGACTACTCCCCAGAGAGTTGGGATGACAAGTCTCTGGGAGGGGCACCGCCGGGAAAGTACTGGCTGAACATCTGCGAAACGATGAACTGGTGGACGAGCCCGCGAGAGCACTCGGGGGTTAACATAGACAAATGGGAGGCCTGGGGCGACTATCATTGGGATCTTGTCCCGTACCCTACCACCCAAATGTACGATCGAGACGGAATTACTCTCCACGGCGGTAAGCAGCTGGGCTCCGCCGGATGCATCGACATCACCCATCGTGACAGAGAAATGCAGCGCGTATTTGCGGACCTCTTGAAGAAGAACAACGGTGCGTGTTGTTATGTCGATCTCGCGGTGAAGTATCCCAATGCGCGAGTCACGCATCTCGAAACCGCGCACGTCCGTACCCCGCTTCTTTACCCAGGTCCAATTGGGCCGATTCGGAGCCTGTTGCCTTTCTAATGAGACGTGTGTGGCCTCATCATGGGGCGAGCGGAAAGTGCGCGGGCGGCGTAGCCCCTTGCGGGGCCTTCGACTGGCGCGCCGCCGCATCTGGCGCCTGCGTAGCCAGAGAGGCGAACGTAAGACGCAGTGTAGGTACGAAAGACGATCAACTTGATGTATGAAGATGTCACGTCCTTCGCGGCCTCGCTCAGCTTCCTTTGGATCTTCTATGGTTCTGTGGGAATCGCATTCTACTTGCTTGTCGCACGTCGCCTGGCATTTGTGGCTATGGCTCTCCCGGTCGCCGTCTTCCTCGCTGATTGGTCATTGGCGGGTCTACGGGACACGCGATTCACCGAGGCGATCAAGCAGGCGCTCGGCTACACGTACTTTGTGCAGTGGATCGGCGTTCCGTTTGTCCCGATCGCGGGGGTGTTGTTGGGTCTTGCAGTGTATTACGTGTGCGCCAGCCGGCGGCGCCGGTTGCGCGCGGGGCTGTGCATCCGCTGCGGGTACTGCCTGCGCGGGCTGCCGAAACCGCGCTGCCCGGAATGCGGGAGTTCGTTCGAGGCACTCGGAATCAGGTCGTCGTGCCGCGCGGCCAACCCGGCGGGCACCGAGGCGAACCCACTGCCACCAACCGATACGCGACGGCGCGCGGGACTGACGGTCGCCCGGGTGTCCCAAGTCTACAGGCAACTCGACTGGCACACCTTGGCCGCTCCGCTGCTGATTATTGAAGCGCCAGCCGTTCTAGTGCTCCGGATTGCCAAGGCGCCGTCATGGATGGACTGGGTATCGCTGGTTTGTGTGGTCGGTGGCACACTAGTTCTGACCTCCGGTCGGAAAGAGAAGCGTGCCACCGCGCTCGCGCTGCGAAACGTGCCACCCTTGGCGTCGGGGTACGCACAAATCGCTCGGGAGATGGGTGCGGATCCGGCTGAGATCGAAATCCAATGGAAAGCGCTGGCCGCGTTCTACGACATCCCGCCTTCTAGCCTGAGGGCATCAGATCGCAACGACGAGGAGTTGCACGGAATCGTGGATCACCCCGACTACAACATTGGATGGTACGCGCCTTTCATGTTCGCCGGCGAGGCGGAAAGGACCCTTGGGTACGAGGCGCGAACTTGGGGCGAGTTGGTCGCGGCCGCATGCCGCTGCGCCGAACCGGTGCCAGGCGACCTCCGCGCTCTTCCGACCGCGAAGGGGATGCCGAGTGACGAGACCTGTCGCGCGTAGCAATAATGGGTGCCGTCAGCGGCCTACCGCTAGTGTGCCGCGTTGAGTGTTCTGTTTGGGGCGGACTCTGTCGCCGGCTATGACCCGGCAGCCGCGAGATCGCGGGCGGGCTGCTTGACTGCCGTCATCTCCGGGATGAGCCATTCCCTCGACTGCGTCTTGATGAGTCCTGCCTTGATTTGGCGTGCTGGAACGCCCACCACCGTCGACATCGGCGGAGCGTCCTCGATCACGACGGCTCCCGCTCCGACGATTGCTTCGTAACCGATTCGCACGCTCTGAATGATCGTGGCGCCGATACCCACGAACGCACCTGATTCGACCGTCACACGGCCCGCGAGGCGGGCTCCTGGGCAAATGTGCGTGGCCGTGCCGATCAAAGACTCATGGTCGACAATGCAGCCGGTGTTCAGGATAACGCTGTCTCCGATCTGGCTGTGTGCGCAGACCACGGCTCCAGCCGCGACGACCACATTGCGGCCGAGCGTCGCGTTCCTGGCCAGATTGGCGGATGGGTGAATCGCGTTGGCGAGCACAAAGCCCAGGTCGTCGAGACGGTCCGCCACGGCGCGGCGTACGCCGTTGTCGCCGATGGCGATCACGCCGTGCGTAACGCCGATCTGCTTACGCAGGATCGGCAGATCGGCGGGCTGTCCGAGCACCTCGATGCCGTCGATTCGCCTTCCGGTCAGTTCGGCGTTGGAATCGACGAATCCCACGACCTCGTACTGGGCTGCGTTGATGAGGATGTCGAGCACGACGCGCCCATGGCCGCCGGCGCCGACGATGACGCACCTGGGTTTTTGACTATGCTGGTTTGCTGATGTCATACTGATCGCTTTCGGTCAGGTCGGTTTCGCGGCACGCTGGGCGTGCCCGTCCGCTGCTTCGTTTATCGGCCTTTGGGGATGCCGTCTGAACCCAAACGGGCGCGCTGACGTGCCTGCCGCCGCGATCAGACGGCGCCGAAGCCCGGCGCGGCTACCATATAGGCACAGGGAATACCGGACGTCCCGATCCTGTGGAGCCAAGGTAGGTAAGCAGAGGTGCCGATTGACGAGTGGTAGGGCTCTGCGTATGCTCGCGCGCGCCGTCGCATGTGGTGTGGCGGTAGGCGTAATCTATTTGTCCACATGGACTTAAAGATGGCGAACACAACCAGGGATGGTGCCTCCTCGCGGGTGCTCACCCCGCCGTTTCTGCTGGCCGTCGTCCTACTGGGCGCGGCGGCGGTTTTGGGTGGTCCGGTGGCCCGCTGGTTCCGGTTCATACAGGACAAGCAGCCGCTACCGCTTACGGCGAAGCTCGACACCCTCGATGCCGCGGCTCTTGCGCCCTATGAGGTCAGCTCGCGGCACGTGCTCGAGTCGGTCGTGGTCGAGGCGCTCGGGACCCGGGACTACATCAGTTGGACGGTGGAGGACACGAGTGTGCCTCCGGGTGATCCGCTTCGGCTGGCAAGTCTTCTCGTGACCTATTACACCGGTGGGCACAGCCTGGTCCCCCACACCCCGGACGTCTGCTTCCTGGGGAGCGGCTATTCCCCGGCTCAGGCACATGAGAATATGGAGATCGACGTGCCGTCTCTGGGGGACGCGGGCCGCTCACTTCCGATCCGCGTGTGTACGTTCATCAAGACCGCGGTGTTCGACCGCGAGAAGCTCTCGGTGGTCTACACGTTCCAGTGCAACGGCACCTTCACGGCCGACCGTGATGGCGTCCGCGTGCGCACGCGCGATCCACGCAACACCTATGCCTACTTCAGCAAGGTTGAAGTCACGTTTCCAAGGGCCACGCGCGAACAAAACGTGGCGGGCGCGCGTAAGCTGTTTGATCGCGTGCTGCCGGCGTTGATCCGAGATCACTGGCCCGATTTTCGAGCGGCGCAACAGAAGGCGGAGTGACACGACGGCACGGAGATGGGTCTGAGTGGTCGTGACGAATGGTCAACCGGCGGCGCTCGTGGCTTCAAACGAGAGCGGCGCGCCGCAGTGTGGTTTGCACGGAACGGAGTCGAGATGGCAAAGAAACGACTGAACAAGAAGCTTGTCCTCCTGCTTTCGGTCTTCGTGTCGATTTGCATGATCGTGCTGTCGATCATGATGCTCCGCCAGCTTCAAAGCGCCGACCCTCAGCGGTTTGTCGATCTGGCGAAGGCCGCCGAGGCCGAGGGGAACTTCAAGCAGTCCGCGCTGCTCTATCTCAAGGCGTTCGAACGTAGCAAGGACGCCATGCATCTGGTGCATCGCGGGCAGGCACTATTGGAAGACGGCAACCTCGGTGGGGGCCTTCGGGTGTTGCAGGAAGCGCTCATCGTTCAGCCCGATCTGACGGAAGTCCACGTCGAGCTGATCACGCTTCGGCTGGAACTCGCGCGACTCTACCGCAGCGTGAACGAATGGCAGAGCCTCTTGGAAGCGGCTGAGCAGTTCCTCGAGGTGGACGCCGAAAAGACTCCGGCGGATCTGGCGTTCGCGCATCATGCCCAAGGTTTGGCACTCGTGAATCTGGGAGCCCAGGATGAGAGCTATCCGGACGCGGGTCTCGTCGAACTCGAGAAGGCGAGGGACCTCGAAGCCGCCCACGTCGATTATGCGATCGACCTGGCGACCCGGTACGTCCTTCGGGATCGAAAGGACGATGCCGAGGCGATCCTGCGCGAATTGACGGCTATCCACACGTTGCCCGGCCCGGACGCGTCGCAGGCGGAGCTCGGCTTGGCGCGATTTCTGACTTCTGGAGATTACCTGGACGAGGCGGAGCCCCACTTCATCGAGGCGGTTCGTCTCGCCGCGGACGATCAGGAGAGTGTCGTTCAGGCCAAATCCGGTTATGCCGTACATCTCTCTCAGCGATGGGCCAAGGCGGTTCGCAGCGGCGCAGACAAGGCGGAGGCGGACGGGTACCTCGCACGCGCCGAGTCGATGCTCCAAGAGGCGATCGAGACCGACCCGACCGCGTTCGAACCGCCGCTTCAGCTATCGCTTCTCTACAAGCTCGCCGGGCGCCATGATGACGTGCTCGACGTGTGCGAGACGCGGCTGCGACGCGGCTTCTCGCGCAAAGGGACCGAGGGGCCGCGCAATCGCGTCAGTGTGTTCGGGCTCAACATCCGCGCTTCCGAAGCCTGTGTCGACAAGGCGCTGGCAGAGTCAGACGTGCAGAAACGCGGCGAACTGCTCGAGCAGGCGGAGCAATACCTCGCCGACGCCCGAGGCGAGTTTCCGAATCACCCGCCCGTTTTCCATCAGGAAGGGCGGATTCGTCTCGCGCAGGGGCATGATCGGGCCGCTTTGGAGGCCTTCCGCGCCGCGGACGAGCGGTACAAGACATTCGCCCGGATCGAGTGGGACAACAAGACGATCCTGGCCGGGCTTCATCTGAAGCTCGGCGAGCCGGGAGCGGCGATGTCCGTCTTGAGCGACGTGGTCGAAGAGGCGCGCACGCAGCGCGCGACGGACAGCGGCTTCTGGTTCCTCTATGCGCGGGTGTTGTTTCAGACGGGCGACCTGGACGGCGCGCGGACGTGGGCGAATCGCATCCTGGCCTTCGACAAGAACCATGCCGGGGCGAGGCAACTCAGGGCCGCCGTGGCTGAACGCCAGGGTCGGCAGATTGATGACCCGGGCGCGGTGCCACCCTCGGTGGCGTGCCTGCTCGAAGCCAAGCAGCACGCGCTCGACGGCGATGATGAAGGCGCCATCACGGTGATCCTGGACTGCCTGAAAGAGGACCCCGCTAACCTCGGCCTGGTCCGCGCGGCGGTTGGTGAACTCTTGAGTCGGGACAGGGCGGACGATGCTAGAGCGGCTGTCGCGCGCGCCCTCGAAATCAACCCCGAGTCTCGCCACCTCAAGGAGATCCAAGTCCTTCTTCGGGATGATCTTTCGGATGAGCAGCGCGACGCAGCCGTGCTGGATCTGATCGCGACCGAGGATGACGCCTATCGTCGGGCGCTTCATCTTCTGGCCTTTCATGTCCGAAACGGGAATGCCACGGAAGCGGTGAAGGCGATCAGCGAAGCGGAGCGCCTCTTGATCGAGAAAGCCACACCCACCGCGCAGCAGGCCACCATAGCGCAGCACCGAGCGCTTCTGAAAGAGAAGCTGCGTATGGCGGCGATGGCCGGCGACGAGACCGCCATGGCGGAAGCGCGTGACGCAGCCATCCGTCATGACGTGGACGGTGCCGGTGGTCAGTCGCTCGTCGGTCTCTACCACATTCACCGGAAAGAGTGGGAGCCGGCCGTCGCGGCGCTTAAAGCCGCGCTACAGGTCCAGGCGACCGATGCCCGGGCACTGGCACACCTGGGACAGTGTCTGATCATGCTCGATAGGATCGAGGAGGCGCAGGCTCAACTACGACGGGCGATCGACATCAACCCCAACGACCCGATCGCCCATCGAGCCTTGGGAAGCCTTGCGCAGCAGAGCGGCGATATCGAGGCTGTGGAGCGGCACTTGGCCGTGTGCGAGCGTCTGATCCCGAACGATCCGTGGGTGATCACCCAGGTGCTCGCCAGGGGCGAGAAGGAGGACCCTGCCGCGGCGATCGCCAAGCGCGAGGCGGCGCTTGCGGCCAATCCCGATGACGTCTTCAATCTCTTCCGCCTTGCGCTGCTGTGCGAGACCGTCGACGACCGCACGAAAGCGGATGGGTATTTTCAACGGCTTTTGGACCTGCGCCCGGACCAGAAAAGCGTGGTCTACTCCGTCGCACTCTACTACGAGCGAACCGATCGCGCGGACGACGGACTCGATGTCATCAAGCGATACGTCGACACGCGGACGACCGACGACGACCGTGCCAATGGCTCCATCCTTACCGCGTCGTACTATCTCAAGCGGGGCAAGACGGACTTGGCGGAGGCTACCCTGCTCGAAGCGGTCGACAGCCATGAGACGCTCGATCTGGCTCAGAGCCTCGGGGAGTTCTACCTGCCCCTGGACGGCCGCGCTCGCGATGCGCTGAAGTGGTACGATCGAGCCGTCACGCTCGCAGAAGCGGCGCAGCATCCCCAGCTCTCGCGCCTACTCGTGGCGCGAGTCAGGTGCCTTCTCAACCGCCAGATCAACGATGTCCAGGAGGCACGCCGGTCCGTGGACGATCTGTTGTCCCGCGACCCCGGGAACCTCCCGGCACTGCTGCTTGACAGCGAGATCGCCGCGCGAGCCGGGAGTATCGATGACGCAGTCCGTTCGCTCACGCGGTACCTCGAAAAAGTCCCGGAAAGTCCGCGGGTGCTGTCCCAGAGAGCACAGCACTACATCGCCCAGGGAAAGACATCGCTCGCGATTGACGACTTGGAGGCTATCAAGTCGCACGACCCGCTAGCGCTCGAGCTCGCGCCGCGTCTTCTGCTTGCGCAGCTTTACAGCCAGAGCAAACGGGAAGACGCCTGGATCGCGGAGTTGGAGTCACTCTATGCCGACGCACCGGACGCGCCGGTCGCGATCGAAGCGCTGGTGCGAGCGTACGTTCGGTTGGGACGCTTCGCCGAGGCCGACGGCAAGGTCACCGCGCAGATCAATCGACACACCGACGACCCCGACGCGCGCTGGTACGCCCTGCGCGGAAGCGTCTCCTTCGCGCTTCGCGACTTCGACAAAGCGCTGGCGGACTATCGGGTCAGCGCCGAACTGGACGGTTTCAGTGGCGGGACCGTGGCGGCTGTCCTCGATGCTCATGACCGGGCGAAACGGTTCGCCGAGGGTGTCGCGTACTATCGCAATCACGCTGATGCGATCGAGAATACGTATTCGGTGCTTGCGAGGTATGGACTGCTGCTTGCGCGTTCCGGCGACAGCGCGGGCGCCGTCGCGACGTTCCGCGAGGCCGCCGGGCTGGCGAGTGCGGAATCCAACGCAGCCGTCGGAGCAGTGATGAACCGCATGTTGCTTGCCTTCTCCTCACAGCAGGCGCTCGCCCTGTTTAAGGACACGCCCGTCGCGCCGGCGGCGGCAAGAGCCAACGACCGCATTCTGATTCGTCTTCACCGGCGCGAGAATCACATCGACGAAGCCGTTCAACTCGCCGCGCGGCTGCTGGATACCGCCGGCACCGACGCGGTAAGAGCGCAGCTTCTCGAGGAGCAGGGTGATGCGTACAACCAAGGCGGCAAGGCGGACTTGGCGCGGCAGGCGTACGAAGAGGCGCTCAAGTATGACGACCACAACTGGGTGTTGTTGAACAACCTCGCGTACTTGTTAGCCGAGAATCTCGGTGCCTTCGACATGGCGAAGCCGTACGCCGAGCGCGCGGTGGCGCTGGCCGAGACGACGTATACACTCGACACGCTGGGGTGGATTTACGTCGGCCTGGGCGATTACACGCGCGGCGTTGCCGAATTGAACCGCGCGATTCGTCTCGATCCTTCCGCCGCGGAATCCTACTATCATCTGGGTGAGGCGTACCGGCGCGACGGACAGTTCCGCGAAGCGGTCGATATCCTCGAGCGCGGCGTGACACTCGCTTCATCGCCTGAGGCATCGGCTGTGCGGACGCTCATCGACGCGTCCCTCGACAAGGCAAAAGGGCGAGATGACGCGCCGTGACCTGTAGCGCAGGGTACCCTGAATCGACCCTCGACGCGCCGGCGGGCGCGCGCCCGAGAGTGCGTCAGCGATGATCTATCTTGTACTGGTCCTGCTGATCGGATGCTCGGGCGCCATATCAGCCTCCGAAACCGCCCTGTTCGGGCTCACGCGACAGGGTCTTGCCGACATGGGCAAGTCGCACGCGACGCTGCGGCGCCAGGTCTTTCGCCTGATGCACAGGCCGCGCGGCGTCCTGATGACCGTGCTGATTACCAACACGGCGGTCAACGTCGCCATCTTCGCCGTCTCATTTGTCGCACTGCATCGCTACCGGCAGTCCTATCCGACGATCGAAGCGCTGGGCGGGCTCGCGACGCTCATGGCCGTCGTCGTCTTCGGCGAGATCCTTCCCAAAGCCGTGGTTCTCAACAACGCACCAAGATTCGCGCCGATAGCCGGAGTGTTGATCGCGGCCCTGCAAGCGGTGCTGGGTCCGATCCAGTGGGTCTTGTCGGTGCTGCTGATCAACCCGATTGTGCGCCTGCTGTCGCCGTCGCTCGCCCGGCCTGGCGCGGTGACGCCGCAGGAGCTTCGGCAGCTTGTCGAACAGTCCGCCCGCGACGGCGTGATCGATTCGCGCGAGAACGACATGCTTCAGGCGATCGTGGCGCTCGGGCACGTGAGTGTGCGTGAGGTGATGACGCCGCGTGTGGACCTGGCGTCCATCGACGCGGACAGCGATCCGTCCGTGGGACTTCAGATCGCCGGCGCATCCAAAAGCCGCCTCTTGCTCGTTCACGAAGGTGACTTGGATCACATTCGCGGTGTCGTGATAACGCGCGACATTCACCTCAACCCCGGTGTCGCCATCGCAAAGCTGGTAAGGCCGGTTCGCTTCGTGCCGGAGCAGGTGAACCTGGTACGGTTGTTGCGGAACTTCCAAGGCGACCCAGACGGCCGGGCCGTGGTGGTGGATGAATACGGCGGCACCGCTGGCTTCGTGGCCATGGAAGATGTCGTGGAACGGATCATCGGTGACTCGCCCGCTAACGGCGATGCGAGTGCCGAAGCGGCCACACTCCGCATCGACGACGACGCCTACGAACTGGCCGGCGACCTGAGCGTCCGCATCTGGGCGGAGCGTTTCGGCATCCTCGAGGTCGATCCGCACGTCGACACCGTGGCCGGTATGATCCTCGCCAAGCTGGGCAGGTTGCCGAGCGTGGGCGACAGCGTGCGCGTGCGCAATCTCACGCTGACCCTCAAGGATATCCGGAATCGGCGCATACGCCGCGTGCTACTCCACCGCGACGACACGAGCGAACCTGTGACGGAGGCCGCGGGATGATGTGGGTCGCCGTGGTATCACTCGTGCTGGTCGCGCTGGCCGCGTCAGCTCTCTTCTCCGGAGCGGAGACGGGGCTCTACTGCGCCAGCCGCGTGCGGCTGCATCTGGGCGTGCAGCGCGGCGAGCCACGATCACTTCGCATCAGCAACCTCCTGGAGGATCAGCAGGCGGCTCTCGGAGTGACGCTCGTCGGCACGAATATATCGAACTACCTGACCACCGTGGCCGTCGCCTACATGTTCGCCGAATTGCTCGGCCTGTCGGACACGCGCACCGAACTCTACACGGTGGCTCTGCTGACGCCCGTGGTCTTCGTGTTCGGCGAACTGGTACCCAAGAGCCTGTTTCAGCGGGATGCGAACCTCTGGCTCATGCGCTTCGGGCGCATACTCACGGCGGCCCATCGGCTGCTCCGCTACACCGGTGTGCTCTGGTTCGTCCGGCAGTTGACGGACGCGGCTTCCCGGCTCACCACCGCCGGCGGCTCGGGTTACAGCGTGTTCGAGCCGAAGCAACGCGTCGCGCTTCTGCTGCAGGAAGCGCTGGCGGACCACGAAAGCGGCGACGATCAATCTTATCTGGTGGATAAGGTCGTGCGCTTGTCGGAGATGCCGGTCCACGCCGTGATGGTTCCGCGGAACCGCGTGGTGTCCATCTCCTTGAAGGCCGACCGACGCGAGTTGACCCGGCTTGCACGCCGGACCGAGTTCTCCCGCCTGCCCGTTCACGACGATGAGCGACGCCGTCGTATTATCGGAATCGCCGACGTGGACGAGTTGATCGAGGCGGACGACTGGCACGCGGTCTCAGACCGCATGCAGCCGATCGAAGTCGTGGGGCCGCACGACACGGTTGCAGCCGCAATCAACCAAATGCAGCAAACCCGCCGTCAAATCGCAGTGGTAACGGACCGTGGAGGCCGAATGCTGGGCGTCGTCACGCTTCGCGGGCTTCTTGGCGAACTCTTCGGAGAACTCGCAGCCGGCGTTGAATCAGCACCGTTATGGGGCTAGAATTACGTCGGGGTTCAAAGCCACGGGAATCTTTCGATCTCGCGCTATCGGCAACGGGTAGTTAGCCGGCGCTGCAGCTTCAGCTCACACCGAGCCTCAGCCAAGACAGAGGTCAGACGATTCCCAGCGGCCTCACGTCGCGCCGAGCTTGGGCGTGGTAGACTTGATAGGGAGGACTGTGCTTATGTCATGCTCGTGCGCATATGCACCCGCGCTCGACCGAACTACGGTCGCGCGACGTGGATCGATCGCCTGTGTGGCGGCTCTTGTCGTTGCTTTTACGGTTGGCCATGTCGCGCTGGCGGGCTCGCCGACCGACAGAAAGACGTCGATCGTGCGCGCTGACGGCTCGGACGCCGGTGCCTCCGTGCAGCCGACCATGATCGATCTCGAGTCGATCACGACCATGCGCGTCAGGCCGGGTGTCGGTGTTATCGAGAATGCCGCCGGCTCGACGGCGGCAGCGGCCGGCGGTGCGTTCTGCGGCATCGACACGGCTACCGTCACGCATACCGATTCCACCTACCAGGCGGGGCAGTACTGGCTCCAGGTCGGCTTTGCCGAAAACGAAATCCTCGCGGCCGAGTACACGCTCACGGCCGACGACTTTCCGGTGACGCTTCGTCAAATCGACTTCATGCTCGCCCAGTCGTCCACCACCGTGACCACCACCACGCAGTTCACCGTGATCATCTGGGACGGCCCGCCGGTTCTCGGTATTCAGGCAGGGTCGTTCAGTTCGCCGGATGACTTTCCCGCGGTCGTGATGCCGCCCGGCCCCCAGGGCACGCACGTGCAGATTCAGATCGATCCCGAGGACCCGAACCAGGTCGTCATCGGCAACTTGACGGGGTTGAACACGTTTACCGTCGGGATTCAGATTGACGTGCTAAACAACCCGCCGGTTGATCCGTGTAGCCCCACAAACGAAGAGCTTGTCCAGATGCTGTTAACGAACGCGTTCCCCGTCGTGGACCTCAGCGGTGTGTGGAGCCCGACGGGCAACTGGATCGACGCGCTCTTTTGCCTCAACGGCCTCTGCCCTGAGGGCTGGTCGACGTTTGAGGACTTTCCCTTGGGCTGTACGCCGACGGGCGACTGGGTGATGCAGGCGTGCTACGACGACCCGCAGGTCACCACACGCGGTGCGTGTTGCGCGCCACAGATCGGCTGCAATAACGACACCTTGAACATCGTCTGTGAAGGGTTGGGCGGCGTGTTCTTCGAAGAACAACTCTGTGCCGACGTGACCTGCCCCGATCCCACCGGCGCATGCTGCGCGTTCGGCACGTGTCTGCCCGACCGTACAGCCGAGGCCTGCGCGCTCTCCGCTCCGAGTTCGTACCTCGGTGACGCATCCGTCTGCGGGAACCAGGGCGCCTGCTGCATGCCCGATGGATCGTGCGAATCTGCGTTCGAAGGCTGCTGTGCGTCCGACGGTGGAACGTTCCAGGGCGACGGGACCCTCTGCGGGTCGGTCAGTTGCCCGCAACCGACCGGCGCCTGCTGTCTGCCGATCGGGTGTATCGACAACCTGCTCCAATTGAACTGCGAGGCGGGCGGCACCGGTACCTGGATGGGGCCGCACACCACCTGCACGCCCGATCCCTGCGTGATCGCGATCGATTCGTCGTC
>JAJDDX010000394.1 GCA_029260055.1 Phycisphaerae bacterium | reverse complement strand
TGAATCTGGACACGACGGCGTACGTTCGTTTGACGACGCACGCCCGATTGAAGATGCGTGCCAGGGGGCTGCTCGCCCCCGGACCCCTCGGCTTCAATCCCCTCCGGAAAGGGGGCTGACGCCAACCGGGAGTGCCGCGTCATGCGATAGCACCGTTGACAGCAGACAGTCTCTTCATGGATACATTCTGCCCGAGTCTGGGTGATCCACACAGTGGATTCGGTTTGGATACGTAGCTAGAATGGTGCGATGACGTCGGACAATGCAATCGGCGAACACACTTCGGACGGCGTGACGGACGATCGAACGGACGTGTTCTTGTACCGGCTACTCGCAGGCATCGCGTGCGGGCTCGGCGTGATCATCGCGAGCTGGTCAAGCTACCTGACGTTCTGGTTTCTTCCGAGTACTGTCGCGGTATTCCAGGACTTCGGCATCGCCTTGCCATGGATTACCAGGTTTGTTCTTTGGGCGTTCTGGTTGCCGTTTACGGTCTCCGCAGTTAGCGTCGGCCTGAGCGTCTTCGCGGCTATCCGCCCACGGCGGACCATGCTGACATGGTGCTGGCTTTCGGTTCTCGTGAGCTTTGCGGTTGTTGTCATATGTGGGATTGGCGTCGAGGTGACGTGGTTCGGTCTCATCCAGAGCGTTCAGGAATAGACTGACAGCGGCGGGTGCCCCAACTATCGGGTACGCCCGAAGGGTGGGGCACGGACTTCAGGTCCGATCTTCGAGGAAGAGAACAGATGCATGAGATGGATCAGTTGCTGCGCGGCCTCGGTATCACCGAATGGCGCCAGCAGGTGCAACCGGCTCAGCATGCTGAAGAGTTGGAGCGCGCGTACGGAGACCTGACTGTAGACTACCGCTATTTCCTGGTGCATTACGGATCATCGACCTTCAAGTCGATAGTCTCTTTCAACCCCCTGGAGAAGGTGCCAGTGGCAGGCGGGGATGGGCGCCTTAACGTGGGCCTTTTCTACGGCTTCAGCGACGATGACAATGACATACGCAACCAGATCCGACGGTACCAGGACCGATTACCGGACGGGTTCCTTCCAATCGCAGATGCTCCTTTCGGCGATCAGATCTTCATCGCACTCAGCGGAGAACGCAAGGGAAAGATCTACTTCTGGGATCACGAGGCCGCGACCGATCCGGGTGTCTTTCTCGTGGCAGATAGCTTCATGTCGTTCTTGGAGTCTTTCCAGATAGAGCCCGAACCAGACTAGGGAATGATGACGGACCCGTGGACATGTGGCTAGCCGACGACCTTTGACGGCTTCCGGCCTCGACGACAATGTGCCGGCAGGGGTGGGGGGCGGATGTTCGTGCGGATGTCGGTCGAGTGCAGGCAAATCGCTGGGTGATGTCTCCATCCCCCACCCTTGCTTCGCAAGGATGGGGCACTCGCACCGACGACTTGAGCCGTTGGTCCGCACAGCGGACCCTACGCATTTACGCATGCTGCGAGTTGCCCGCGTCTTGAGAGACGATTCCGATCAGGCGTTGATCGGTTCGCAGGGGCGTTTCGATGTCGGGGGGACATTGGATTGAGCCGTCGGACTGTTCGACCGCGATGACCTGGACGCCGAACTGGCGCCTGAAGTCCGCGTTGCGTAGTGACATGCCGACGGCCTGCAACGGTACGAGCAGACGCTGAATCTTCTCGGTCTTCCCGCCGGATACGCCCATGACCAGTTGATGCAACTCGTCATCGTGGTCCATTGCGGCCAGCGCCTCGTGCTCTGTCAGGAGGTCGCTCCGGAGGCTGTCGAGGCTGGCCTTGACGGCCTTGTACACGTCGGTGCGCGCTAATACCCCTAGGAAGCGATTGTCGCCGTCGCGGGCGACGACCGGCAGGACGGCTTCGTGTTTGCGGGCCATGATGGTCAGCGCGGCGTAGAGGGTGTCGTCCGGGTTTACCGTTGTCGGCTCGGTCATGATGTCGGCTGCGATGATCAGTTCGGAGACGCCGGGCTCTCCCATCACGCGTCTGATCTCGGGCACGGAGATCATTCCTTTGATGCAGCCATCCTCCACGACGGCGAAGACCGGTTGGGTTCCGGGCTCGGACCTTGCTACGAGCTGTTCGAGCGTTGTATCGGGAGGCACCACCTCCGACCATTCTTGTCGCATCGCGTCCTTGACGCGGCCGACCTCCAGCATGTGGACCACGGCATCGCCCGCGTGGGCCGGTGATTCGGCCGAGCTGCGCACCTGTTCGTCGTTGAGGCCCCATCTTCGCCCGACTACGTATGAGCTGGCGCACACCACCATCAGCGGGACGATCAGGCCGTAGCTGCCGGTCATTTCCGTGACCATGACCAGTGCCGCCAGCGGGGCGCGCATGCTGCCGGAGAGCACGCCGGCCATGCCGACCGGAATGAGCGCGCGGCGGAGGTTGTCGGGGTCGCCGCTGAACGCGTGTGGCGCGACGGCTGAGACCGTCGCTCCGACGAACGCGCCGGCTGCTCCGCCGATGAAGACGCTGGGGCCCAGCACACCGCCTGGCGCCCCGGAGCCAACCGTCAGTCCGGTGGCGACGCACTTGATCAGGGCGACGAGGCCGAACAGCGCCGCCCAGGTCCACCAGGATCGAGCCTCGAGTCCGCCGACGAAGCTGCCGTCCATGGCGTTCTGGATGAAGACGTATTGCCCGTCCATCACCTGGGGCAGCACGCAGGCTACCGCTCCTGTCGCGAGCCCACCGAGAGCGGGCGCGAGCCAGCGAGGCAGGTAGCGAGCCCGAGCGGCCACGTCTTCGATAAGCCTCAGCGACCAGCGGAACACGATGCAGAGGAGTCCGCAGAGCGGCCCGAGGATGGCGTAGGGGATCAACTCTCGGGGCGACGAGAAGACCAGCGTGTTCGCTCCTTGGAGGAGATGTTGGCCGTATCCCCAGAAGGGCATGTAGACCGAGTAGCCGACGACCGAGGCGATGAATGCCGGGATGATGGCATCGGTCTCGTAGTCCGGCTCACGGTAGAGGATGCTCACGGCAAAGAGCGCGCCGCCGAGCGGGCATTGGAAGATGGCTCCGACGCCGGCGCCGCATCCGGCGATCAGCATGATGCGCCGTTCGCGCGGTGTGAGCGAGAACATGTGGCCCAGGGAGGAGCCGATCGCGGCGCCGAGAGCGGCGATGGGGCCTTCCGGTCCGGCTGATCCGCCACACGAGATGACGCCGACGGCCGCCACCGCGTTGACGGCGGGTCCACGTAACGGCATGACGCCGCCTTTACGGTGAAACGCGCGTATCAGCAGATCGGTGCCGTGGCCGCCGAGCCGCGGACAGAGCCAGTGGACGAGCAACCCCGCGACGAGTCCGCCCGCAGCGGGCAGCAGCAGGATCTCCAGCCGAAAGGAGAGCACTTGGGCTTGCCCGAGATCGGTGAACCTGCCCACGAGAAGGCGGCTGCCTTCGTGCAGCCCGAATTCCAGGGCGGCGGCTGCGAGTCCGGCGAGGACGCCTGCCGCCGACGCGAGCCCGAGCAGGCGGCTCCAGCGCGCCATCGGGTTGGGTAGTTGTGGCAGGACGGTCTTCATGTCAGCTATCGCGAGCCTTCCACGCGGACACTTGTTCCACAGCCCGGGGGCAGTACGATCGTTCTTTCCGGCGGATCGTACCATAAGCTTCGACCCGCCGGGCAGCCGTGAACGCCGGAGGGCATTACTCTTGCATGGCAGGCCATCATGAAAACGACGCTGTTACACATTTTCCGTAACTCGCCCATGGGGCGTGAGAACCTGATGCAATCCGCCTACTTCGTCAAGCAGCAGTTCGGGTTGTCGCTGGCCGTCTATATCCCGGAGAGCACCCAGTTCGGGATGGACTTCGGGGGCCACACCGTGTCGGTGCAGCTTGACGGCTCGTACGTGGCGTTCCCGGCGACGGCCCGACAGCATGCCGAGGAGGTACTCACTCAGCTCAAGTGCGATTGCGAGTTCTTCGTGCCCAGGGAGCGTCTCGATGCCCAGATGCCGCTCATCCCGAACGAGTGGGCCATGATGACGTGCCCGCGCGTGATCAGCGAGCAATCGGGGCGCATCGGGCTGGGCCATCTCGGTCCGAAGGTTCGCAATCTGGTCAAGCACGCGCCGTTTCCGGTCTTCATCCCGAGCATGTCGTTCAAGCCCTGGACGAAGGTGACCGCCTTTTTCGGTGGTTCCGGCCCGGGTGCGATCGCGGTCAAAGAGGGTATGGCGATCGCACGACTCGCCCGCGTTCCTATCGCGATTCACACGCAACTCCATGGTACCACGCGCGAGGCGTGTGAAAAGAGCCTGTCGGCTGCCGGTGTCACCGGTTTGGCTACCGCCGGCGATGTGGCGTGGCGGGTCTACGACACGGGGACGTTTGAAGAGAACCTCTACGCGGTGCCGCATGACAGCCTTGTCGTGGCGGGGGCGGCCGGCCACCGGCTCATCAGTGAACTGGTGTTCGGCAGCAAGCTCGAAGCGCTTCAGGCGACGCTTCCGAATCCACTGGTACTCGTTGGGCCGGATTGCCGGACGCCGTGGGATCGTCTTCCCGGCGGAGCCGAGTAGGGCGAGCCGCTTCCGCGTTGCCGGGTGGTGCGGTGTCGGATCGGTAACAACCGCGTCCGATACTAGTGCCCGACAACCGAAGTGCGGTGCGAGCTCACGCCAAGCTGTTCACATGCTTACCGAGCTCCGTTAGACTATCTTGCAGATCGAGCTTTCGGACGCTTGACAGACCCGCTCCTGACGTATATGCTTGGACGTATATGAATGTAGCCCTCAAAACGACGCCGGACTTGTTCCGCGCGTTCGCGGACGCCACGCGGCTGCGGATTCTGAATCTGCTGCTGGATCGCGAGGTGTGCGTCTGCGATATGTGTACGGTCCTCGACGAGGTACAGCCGAAGGTTTCGCGGCATTTGGCCTATCTTCGGCGAGCGGGACTCGTGACCGTCCGGACGCAAGGGAAGTGGAAATACTACGCCCTTGCCGAGCACTCTGAGGGGATCGAGCAGACGCTGCTGGAGTGTGTGCGGACTTGCCTGCGGCCGGTTGATGTGCTGCAGGTGGATCTCGAGCGGCTGCGGGCGACGCCGGACGGGAGCTGCTGTACGTAACGTGAGTGCCGGGAGGTGCGTCCGGGACGCACCCTACGATCTTGTTGAGTGAGCACGGACAAGCTGCTGCTTGTCCGTGGCACCCG
>JAJDDX010000393.1 GCA_029260055.1 Phycisphaerae bacterium | reverse complement strand
GGGCTCAGTTTGGTAGGATGCCGCCCGGACGCACCCAATTGTCGTACCTTCCGTAAGGAATGCTCTTCATGCTCAACACCTACAAAGAACTAGTCGTAAGTCAGTACGAGGCCGCCCTTAGCACGGTCAACGCCTGCATCGCCGGATGCCCCGAGGCTTCGTGGAACGCGCCCGTCGCCCGCTACCCGTTCTGCCAGGTGGCCTTCCACACGCTCTTCTACGCGGATGTCTACCTGGGGCGCGGCCTCGGCTCTTTGCGGGACCAGCCCTTCCATCGCGACAACGCGAGCTCCTTCGGCGACTATGAGCAGTTGGAGGACCGCGAGCCGGTGTCTCTTTATGAGCGACCGTTCAACAAGGCCTACATGCAACATTGTCGTGAGAAGGTGGCGTCGGTCATCGCGGCGGAGACGGCCGACACGCTACGAGGTCCTTGCGGATTCGAATGGCGCGACTTCACCCGCGCTGAATTGCACCTCTACAACATCCGGCACATCCAGCACCACGCGGCCCAGTTGATCCTGCGGTTACGCCTCGACACCGACGTCGACATCCCCTGGTTCGGATCGGGTTGGAAGGACGTGTAGAGACCCCAGTGCGAGGGCTACTGATATTGAATCGGATAGTCCGATTTGCTACACTGTTGGACTGAGGGACCATGCACTGACTTTCCCGGCCGGAGACGAACGTGCGAATCAGAACGTCAGAACGAATGAGCTACCGTTGGCTGTTTGCCGTCGGGATCATTTTGACCTGTGCTGTCTCCGCGTCTGTCGGGCAGGAGCTCTGGGGTGTCGTCCGCGATGACGGCGACACGCTCCGGCGAAGTCCGACCCTCGCGTTGGATGGTGACGGCACTGTCATCGCTGCGATGGCAAGTGTCGTCGGCGGAACGTCGTTCGTGCAGGTGCTGCGCATATCCGACGAGCCCCAGTTGATCTCGATCTACTCGGCTGCCGAACCCGACATCAGCCCTGAAACGCGTCCCGCGCTCGTCACGCTGCCAGACGGTGACATCGTCGTGGCAACCGAGTCATCCCGCGGAGTGATCGTCAGGAAGATCGGGCCGCAAGGGCAGCCACGGTTCGAAGTGCCAATCCCCGGGGCCGTGGAGCAGATCAGTTTCCTCGATCACCTGGGTCCCTGCATGGTTCGCGGTGAAGCCGATCACGTCTACCTGACCACCGAAGGCGGCGGCGACATCCTGACCGTGAAGATCTCGCCTGACGGGTCGATCGCGTGGTCTCGCCTGTTCGCAGACCCCGGCGGCGAAGATGTGGCGCCGACGGACATCGTCTTCGACGAGGCAGGCCGCGTGACGGTCGCCGGCGTCGGCCTCACCGGCATGCCGATCGTTCAATATGATTCAAACGGTAGCCTTGTCTGGAGTCATGTCGAGCAGAACCTTTCCGGCCCCAGTCTGCTGCTCGGAGATTCCTATCTGGCGACGGGGCCGGGCGGCGTGGTGGTGCTCGCGGGCAACCCGGAGTCACCGTGCGGCCAAGGCGAGATCTTCCTCAAGGAGTTCGATGCCCTCGGCGGTACCGTGTGGGAGCGAATGGTGCCGGAGGACTGCTTCGACGGCTTCCCCAGAACGGCGATGGATGCGAAAGACGTGGCGGTGGACTCCGACGGTGATGTGGTGCTATTCGCCAATGGGATTCACCACCACGACGGATTCAACCGCTTCCACATCTATCGTTTCGGCTCGGGAGGTCTTGAACTCTGGCATGAGAACTTCGACGCATCCGGTAGCGTCGATGTGGCCGTTCGCGCCGCGCTTGATCAAGCCGGCCGTGTGCATGTGGCAGGGTATACGACCAACGGGGGCGATCGTCTGGTCACCGCCTCGTGGAATCCCGCAGGCGCTGAGCTTTTCGCGGCTGAGTGGCAAGGCAACGGCGGCAACCACATGGCAACCGATGTGGTGATCGACTCCGCCGGTGCGCTCACCGTAGCCGGCACGACATGGATCGCCGATGGAGACGCGGTCTTCCTGCGTTACCAGCTACCACCGGTCGACGGCGTGCCGGCGGTGTCGGCGTGGGGCCTGCTCGTCATGGCGCTCATGATCACCGCGATAGCCACGATCACCCTGCGCCGCACCTCACGCGCAGCCGCATGATTCCGCCGCGGTATCAGTAGAGAGACAAGCGGACAGATCGCTCGGACGAGGTTACACGTCGAGACAGGCGGGCAGATTGCCCCCCGCCGCGCGAGCCCGACCTACATGGCTTCACCCGTGCCGAGTTGCACAGCTAGAACATCCGGCACATCCAGCACCACGCGGCCCAGTTGATCTTGCGCCGCCGACTCGACACCGAATTCAACGTCGCTTGGTTTGGCTCCGGCTGGAAGGACGGGTAGGCGAGGCGTCGCCAGGGCGGAGAATAGTGCGGGTTTCACTCGCCGCGACGCGAAGGCGACATGCACGCATGCCACGCCGCTGCCGTCTCGCGTAAACCAGCGTTCCGGCCGTCAGGACGAGCACCGCCATCGCCACGACGCCCCAATTCGAGATGGTGGGAATCGCGGCTTCGCCACGCAGGATGGGCACGGCCGACGCGATCAGGCGCGTGTGAGTGGCACCGTGGGGTGCATCATCCGGAAGATTCGTTGGGATTTGGTTGGGACCCGGGCCCGTCGTGTAATACGGTACGACCCAACTCTGGAACACCCAATGGTCGAGTTCCACGCCGGTGGCACGCAACTCGTGAACCCAATCCATGGTACTGCTGCAGTAGGTACCGTCGTCGTATTCGCCTTCTTCCCAAAGCTGGCTGTTCCAGGTGATGTCGGTCACGATGACGCCCAGCGCGATGCCGTGTGCCTCGCAAAACGACTTGAGCGTTGCGAGGTCAGCCGCTACGTCAACATCCATTCCAAAACTGATGTACTGCGCGACCCGAGGACCGTGCACATCGATGTGCAGGAACGGCAGCGACACGCCTCTTGCCTCGAGGGCAAGGATCCACTCCTGGAATTGAGCCACGCCGACCTCGGGATAGAGTTCGACTTGCCCGATCGATATCGATGGAGCCAGCGCCTGCATGGTCAGGATGTACGCAGCCACATCATCCGCAAGGCTGTCGAGCGACTGCGTCAGGCAGGGCCGCGGGTCCGTCTGCCCGGTCACGATGTAGTACTGCGTGGGATACCACTGCCGAATGGGCTCATCCATCGCAAGGTAGCGGACCACGCCGCCGTTTTGTTGCACGTTCGAAATCGCGTTGACCGACCCGTTCAGCGTGAGGGACTGCACGTGCTCGCTGGTCGAGCAGACGATCGGATCGACGGATGCGATGGGCCCGGCGAAGAACGACTCGATGGCAATGCCGATGCCCCACGCGCCCAGCTTGGTAAATGCCTGGCGGTCCATCAGATTCTGCAGATGGTTCATGTCGCAATTCGCGGTCGGGTTCACCGTGCAACTCCAGCCTTCGCTGCCCACTTGCGTGAGATAGAACTTGAAGACCTGCACCTCGGACCTGGCGGATGCCCACTGCTCCGGCGAGCTGAACAGATCCAACATGTCCGCGCTGCCGATGTTCGGCGTGAACCAGACTTGGTCCTGCAAAACATCGCCGCCGGCTGGACGCGCGACGGGCGCCCCTGCGTTCTGCGCGTGGGCCGACACACCGCACGCGAGCAGGCCGAGCGCCAGAGGGACAAGCGTCCGCTGAATGCCGAGCCGCGCTTGCAGGACGGCGCCTCCTTTCTCAGGCGAGTATCTTCTCTGACCGAGCACAACCACGGGCGTGTCCGCGTTCAGGAGCCTGGCACTTCCAGGAGGGCGAGCCGGAGATTCCCGAAGCGAATTCCCCAGGCGGGCAGCTCCTCGAGGTTCGCCAAGCTGCCACTGATCCATGATACCGGCTTGGGGTCGCGGAACCAACGGTTTAGTGGACTCGCGGCAGGTTTCGTGGATCGTGTGGACGCCCAAAAGCTCCAGGAAATGTTTGAAACGAGCCGGCGGTTTTCGTACCATGGATTGTCGCTCGTCTCGATTCGGGCCATTGGGAAGTGCCGGCCTAACGCTCAGCCGATCAATCCGGCACATCGACCGTTGAACAGGAGGGAAGTCATGTTCAAAGCGTCCCTGTGCGCCATGGCCGCCGGATTGTGTATAGCCTCCGGCGCGCTCGCCCAACCCATCACGCCGGAACTTGTTCCAGTCAGGAACCCAGGCAACGCGGCTGATTCGGAGGTCATGCTCGAGGATGGCACGACCGGGTACGGCAGCGTCGGATACGAGTATCGGATCGGCAAGTTCGAGATCACAGCCGGTCAGTACGCCGCGTTCCTCAACGCCGTCGCGGCGGATGACACCTACGGTCTCTACAGCACCGACATGTGGGACAGCGGATTTGGCTGCAAGATTCAGCGCTCCGGCGCACCCGGCGCGTACACCTACGCGGTGGATGCCGACTGGGCCGACCGACCGGTCAACTTCGTGAGTTTCGGTGACGCAGCCCGTTTCGCAAACTGGCTCCACAACGGTCAACCGGTCGGTGCGCAAGGCGCGGGTACCACAGAAGGTGGCTCCTACGGGCTTGCCGGCGCGACCGACGATAGCACGTTGCTCAACATGTCCCGGAACACCGGCGCGCGTTTCGTGATTCCGACCGAGGATGAATGGTACAAGGCTGCGTACTACGACGGCGCCGGCGGTGTCTATTACGATTACCCAACGGGAACCAACGCGACCCCGGACAATGCACTCATCGATCCCGATCCCGGTAACAACGCCAACTTCCTCGGTGGAAGCGTGTTCCGCACGCTCGGGGCACCGTACTACCGATCGGAGGTCGGCGACTTCGAGAATTCCGCAAGTCCCTGTGGGACGTTCGACCAAGCCGGCAACGTCAAGGAATGGAACGAGAGCATCGTCTCTATACCAGGCCTAAATACGTACAAAGGCGCTCGCGGCGCAATGTGGAACGACGCCTCCAACGCTCTGCACGCCAATCGGCGCGGCAGCGCGGCGCCCACTTCCGAAGGCTCAATAGGCTTCCGAATCGTTTTCATCGCGCCGCCTTTCGACCAGGATGGTAACGAGCAGGTCGACATACATGATTACATCGCGCTGCGGGACTGCTTTCTCGGCCCTGACGGCGGCATCAGCCCGGATTGCGGCCGGCTCGATTTCGACGGCAACTTCCAGGTGGATATGAGGGACTTCGCCGAATTCATACGGCATTTCACGAACTAGCGCGCAGCTTCCCCACACGAAGCGGTGCGCGCAGCTTCCCCCCTTGCCAAGGGGGGACTGAGGGGG
>JAJDDX010000392.1 GCA_029260055.1 Phycisphaerae bacterium | reverse complement strand
GCAATCAGAGCACCGGGCGCGAGCCCGGTGACATGACCGCAGGCTTGCGCCACGCGGCTCTGATCACGGCATAGCGCTGTCATACTAGGTGGCCGGGTCCCCCATCCTTGCGCAGCAAGGGTGGGGGACGGAAACACCATTCGGTGGTGTCCGTACCGTGGGAGCAACGTACGCCGCGGGGTCCGTCCCCCACCCTTCGGGGCGTACCCGAAGGATGGGGCACCCGCACAGAGAGGCCTCCGAAACCGGGGGCACCCGCACGAATGCCCTGAATAGCGGGTTTTGAATTCGCCATTCTTCATTCTGGATTCCTCGCCACATTTCCCTTGCCACTGTAAACGACGATTCGGTATCATGGGGCAAGTCACCGGCTTGACGAGCCTGTTGGGAGGGGCCTTTCTGCCGGGGTGCCCCGTCCTCGCCGCGGCGAGGGTGCGGGGCGAACGTTGGCGTAACAGAAAGGGCCCCCATCGTGCAACGTACCGCCACCGTCTTGCTGCTCATCCTGATCGCGGCACCGATCGCCGCAGCCCAGACCATCCACTACGTCGACGACGACGCAGCCCTCGGCGGCGACGGCCTGTCATGGGCGACGGCCTACGACACGCTGCCCCCGGCGCTATCAGCCGGCCAACCCGGCGACCAGATCTGGGTAGCAGCCGGGACGTACGTGGGCAACTTCACGCTCGCCCTCGGCGTCGAGATGTACGGCGGGTTCGACGGCACGGAGACGCTGCTGGAGCAGCGCGACTGGGCGGACAACGAAACGATCCTCGATGGCAATCAATCCGGCAGCGTCGTCATCGGTCCACCCGACGCGACCGAGACGACGCGCGTCGATGGCTTCACGATCACGGGCGGTGGCGCCGTTTCCATTGGCGGTGGGCTGCGCCTGTCTTCGTCGTCGCCCACGATCGCGAACAACACGATCACAGAAAACAGCGCGGGGAAAGGTGGCGGACTCTATCTCTATTCTTCGTCTTCGACGATTGAGAGCAACACGATCGTGGGCAACCACGCAGGCTACGGCGGTGGGCTGTGGTTGGCTTTCTCCTCCTCACTGACCATTGCAGACAACACAGTCAAGGGCAACGGCGCCTCTTACAGCGGTGGAGGCCTGTACTTGTTCGATTCCACCCCGACGATCGCGAACAACACCATCGCGGGCAACAGCTCTGGCAACAATGGAGGCGGGCTGTGGTTGCAGGAATCGGCTCCAACGATCGTGAATAACAGAATCTCGGACAACCACGCGGACCAATCCTACGGGGGCGGGATGTACCTGCGCGACTCCTCGCCAACGATCGCGAACAGCACGATTGTCGGCAACAGTTCTGGGTCCAAGGGTGGAGGCCTCTACCTGGCCAACTCCTCGCCGACGATCACGAATAGCACGATCACGGGCAACGGCGCGTTTTCGGGCGGCGGCGGGCTATACGAGTGGGGCTCTTCCCCAACGATCGCAAATACTATCGTCGCCTTCAATTCATCCGGGGTCCTCGTGGGCGATGACGGCGCCGCTCCCACGTTGCGAAGCAACTGTGTCTATGGGAACGACCATTACGACTACTCTGGCGTCTCTGATCCGACAGGGATTGACGGCAACATCTCAACTGATCCTGAACTCGCCAACCTGCAGTATGAGAACGTCCACATACAGCCAGACTCGCCATGCGTGGACGCAGGCGACAGCGCCTACGCATGGGGTGATCTGGACATCGATGGCGAGCCGCGCGTCCTGCCGTTGGGCGGCATTGTCGACATCGGTGCCGACGAATCTGACGGCACAAAGTGGGCGAAGGGGCCAAATGCCATTGTGCGGGTAAGCACCGAAGGAGATGACACCAACGACGGAAGTGCTTGGGCGCTGGCCAAGCGCACGATCCAGGCGGGGATCGACGCCGCGTCCGTCCGGCGGGGCGATGTATGGGTCCGGGGCGGCACGTACGAAGAGCGGATCATGCTCAAGTCGTACGCGTATCTCTACGGCGGCTTCGCCGGCGCGGAGACGATGCGCGATGAGCGGGACTTGGTTACTAACGTAACGACAATCGACGGTCAGCAACTAGGCCCCGTGGTAGCCGCACAGCGGTTCTTCAGGGCTAGTACGATCGACGGCTTCATGATCACGGGCGGCTCGGTGGGGAGTGGCGGCGGTTTCCACCTGCGCTATTCATCTCCGACGATCGCGAACAATACGATCACAGGCAACCGAGCCAGTTCTCTAGGCGGCGGTCTCTTCTTGAGCGGGTCGTCTTCTATGATCTCGAACAACACGATCACGGACAATAGTGCCGAACGCAAGGGCGGCGGTGCCTGCTTGGTCAGGGGATCTCCGACGATCATGAACAACACTGTCTTCGGCAACAGCGCGGACGAGAACGGCGGCGGGCTGCACATGTACGAATCCTCCCCAACAATCGCAAACAACACAATCGTGGGCAACGCCAGCCGGCTCCGTGCTGGCGGGATAAGCATGGAGGCCTCCGTGCCGACGATCGTGAACACGATCATCGCCTTCAACTCATCCGGTGTCTACCGATTGTACAGTGCGCCAGCGCTTCGTTACAACTGCGTCTACGGCAACACCGCGTACGACTACTGGGCCAATGACCCTGCCGGGACCGACGGCAACGTCTCGGTCGACCCGCTGTTCGTTCGCGATCCGGAGCCTGGCCTCGACGGCCTCTGGGGCACCGACGACGATGACTACGGCGACCTGCATCTGTCACTCGACTCGCCCGTCATCGATGCCGGTGACAACGCTGAAGTGCCGGCGGACGTAAGCGATCTCGACGGCGACGGTGACGTGGCCGAGCCGATGCCTTTCGACTTCGACGGCTACGCTCGCTTCATGGATGACCCGCTGACGCCCGACACGGGGGCGGGCAGTCCGCCGATCGTCGATATGGGGGCGTACGAGTTCGGGCCCGAGGACTGCCGTCACGGCGGCGGGCTGGACCATGACGGCGACGTGGACCTCGTCAACTTCGCCGCGTTCGAACGATGCATGACCGGGCCGGGTGCCCCGCCGTCGCCCGGATGCGAGTGCTTCGACGTCGACGACACCGGTTACGTTGACCTGGCCGATGTGGCGGTGTTTCAGACCCTCTTCACCGATCAGTAGCGAACGCCGTTCACACTGGTGGACTAGCCACCAGTGGCACCCGGCGCACGACGGCCCGAGGTGCCTCCGTGTGCTCTGTGATCTCTGTGGTGAGAAACCGAAGGCGGGAAGACTGCTCGCTCCACAATCGGTGGCGAGACAGGCGAATCGCCCGCCCTACGTCGGCCGGCATCGCCTTCAACACACCGCGCCCCACCGGGATCGAGGGATAAGACGACACTGATTCGTCGCCGAGGACCGTCACCGCGCCCGGTTTGATTTTCCCGGCTCTCGTCGATACCTTGGCGGCCTAAGAATTCGTTAACTTTCTCGACCTTTGAGGTGTCGTATGAGCGTTGCCACGCAATCCGCATTTGGAGCCATCGCGGCCGTCGATCCGGAACTCCTGCCCGTCATGCAGGCCGAGGTGACACGGCAGCAGCAGACCATCGAATTGATCGCTTCGGAGAACCACGTATCACGCGCGGTGCTAGAAGCGCTGGGGTCGGTCTTCACCAACAAGTACGCCGAGGGCTACCCCGGCAAGCGGTACTACGGCGGCTGTGCGAACATGGACACCGTCGAGGACCTCGCACGCGATCGGGCCAAGAAGCTCTTCGGGTGCGACGCCGTCAACGTGCAGCCGCACTCCGGCGCGTCGGCGAACATCGCGGCCTTTTTGGCGGTGCTCAAGCCGGGCGACACGATCCTCTCGCTCGACCTCGCCCACGGCGGGCATCTGTCGCACGGGCTCAAGGTCAACATAAGCGGCCTGCTCTATAACATCGTGCCGTATCAGGTCGACGCCAAAACCGAACAGGTCGACTTCGCCGAGATTCGCCGCCTGGCGATCGAGCACAAGCCGACGCTGATCATTTCCGGGGCGTCGGCCTATCCGCGCACGCTCGACTTCGACAAGTTCTCCGAGATCGCCGAGGAGGTCGGCGCGGTACACATGGCCGACATCGCGCATATCGCCGGCCTGGTGGCGGCGGGGCTGCACCCGAGCCCGATCCCGACGACGGCGATCGTGACCACGACGACGCACAAGACGCTCCGCGGCCCGCGCGGCGGCATGATCATGTGCAAAGAGGACTGGGGTAAGAAGATCAACTCGCGCGTCTTCCCCGGCAGCCAGGGCGGACCGCTGATGCACTGCATCGCAGCCAAGGCCGTCGCCTTCGCCGAGGCGCTCAAGCCGGATTTCAAGACGTATCAGCAGCAGATCCTCGATAACGCCCAGGCGCTGGCGGAGGGACTTGTCTCTAAGGGCAATCGGTTGGTCTCGGGCGGTACGGACAACCATCTGATGCTGCTCGATCTTCGCCCCGCCTATCCTGACGTGACGGGTCAGCAGGCTGAGGACTGGCTCGGTGCGGCGAACATCGTGGTGAACAAGAACATGATTCCGTTCGACGAGCGTAAGCCGACGCAGACGAGCGGCCTTCGCTTGGGCACGCCGGCGACCACGACGCGCGGGCTGAAGGCGGCTGACATGGTCGCCATCGCCGGTTGGATCGATCGCGTTTTGCGAGCCGAGGGCGATCAGGCGACGATCGACGCCGTCCGCGGCGAAGTGCTGTCGATGTGCGAGCAGTTCCCGCTTTATGAGTAGACGCACGAGCCACCCGACCGATTGCTGCACTTTCGCGTGGCTTAGCACTGGTGGTCAAGCCACCAGTGGCACCCAGCGGACAGCCCGCGGCACCCGGTCCCTTGTAGCCAGATGTCCGTCCCCCACCCTGCGCGAGTACGCGAAGGATGGGGCACCCAGGCGAAGGATGGGGCACCCTGCCGTAGAGAGAAAGGCGGGCACATTGCCCGCCCTACCTGGCCCTGTTTCATCCCCCCTTGCCAAGGGGGGAAAGAGGGGGGTCTGGCTTCGGGCGCGGATCGGTTCTTGCGTTCTTGCATTGCTCTCAGCGGTCGTATTATCCGGCTGCGCCGCGCCGGGCACGCTGGACATCATCAAGCTCGGCAACAAGCGGATTCGCACGAGCGGTCCGCTCATGCAGAACGTTCGTGTCGACGAGTGTTACCATTGGCTGGACGATGACGGTCGGCTCTGCGTAGCGATGCGGGCGTTCAAGCCATCGCTGCGTGGGAAGGAATACGAAGTCGAGTATCTGCTCTCGCTCGTGTTGGAGGAACCGCCGGCCGGCTCCGCCCGGTTTTACCAGGTCAACCGCAGGACGCTCCGAGCCCGCCGAGACGCCGGATACACGCACACGCGCAGTGCGTCGTTGATGGGCGTAGTCGGCATCTGGGACTACGCGGACGGATCCCTCGAGGGCCGCTTGCGGATTACGACCCTGCAGCAGTCCTATCTCGTGCTGACGGGATGGCGATCCGTCGCGCAGTTACTCCTGGTCGGCGAATTCACGTCGAGACTGGATCGCGAGAAGGGCGAGGCCATCCTGGCGCGTACCGAGGAAGGCGCAGTGGCGCGCGAGGCGGCGCCGAAGAAGCCCATCCGAGGTGCAAAGACACCGGTTCAGTCGCCCTGACTCGGACGCGGTATCGTGGCGATCGCGCGCATGAAGCGGCGAACATCCTGCGGCCCGCCTTGTCGGTCCAACGCAACTGGGTCTTCGAAAACCTCAAGGCGCGGGACGATCTCCGGCGGCGACGTGATCGGCACAACTTGCTCCATGCTCAATTCGTCGGTCAGGAACTGCGCGAGCGCATCCCACTCGGTGAACGTCTTGCGCGGGCGCCGATCGACGGGCAGGTCGTCGAGTGGATGCCGGTGGCCATACTTGCCGGCCTGAAGGCGTACCGTCATCCCGGTGTCTCGGCCGAGCAAGTCGATCAGCGGCTCGACATCCGAATCGTACCGATCACCGATCATGACGAATCGAAGCGGCAGCCAATTCTCCGCGAGCAGATACAGCGAATCGGCGAGGGCGGCTTCCGGTCGGTTCATGTGGCACTGGATGGCGTGCAGGCAGGTCGCGTAGAACGCCGGCGTCTTGCGGGACCATTCATTCATGAGACACCGATAGGTCCACAGCGATAGCAACTGATCGTTGGTATGTGCGTCGCCGCCGTACTTATCGATCATGCTTCGGATACGATGGTCCAATTCGGCACGACCGGGCACGTGGGCGACGGTCTCCGTAATCAGGACGCGTCCTTCGAGAATGTCCGTTAAGCCCAGCCGCTCGACCTTCGCACGTTGGATGGTGGTGCGTCCCTCGGTGATGACGATCGGCGTCGCGCCGCGCTGCTCGAGCCTCTCGAAGAGAGGGCGATGATCGGGAACCGGTTGACGCTTTGCCGCCTCCCGGTACGCCTCCGACCATGCCGCGACTTTCGCATGCGCCGCCAGCCGCTGGATGACATTCCGCAGCCGGGCCACGCCGTCTTCTCGGAGCCTGCCACGCAGTTCGATCTCGGCAGCAAGTCGGGAATCGACAGGCCCACCACGGGTACGGCGGTGTAGTTCGGCGAGCTCGCTGAGTAATGCCGCCGCAGGCTCGCTCTCATCAGTACCGATGCGGAGCTCGGTCACGAACGACCTGTTCGCACACGTCGTCAGGCAAAGCGCGGCGAGACCGTCGGGATGGGCGCGGTCGTGAATGGGGTTGGCGAAGCCCAGCCGCTCGAGTGCGTCGCCATTGGCTCGCGACTCCTCGAAGGCCGCGAATGCTTGCGCCGGACTGAGCCCCAGGTCTATCTGCGCCAGGGTATCGGTGACGGTGCGGCGATAGCCCTCGCCCGTCGGATCCAGCAGCGTGTTGTCGATGTCAAACGCTATGACCACGCCGCTGAGGGGACCATCAGGCATTCGTGATTCCGTTTCCGAGGCGATGTTCGTTACACATCAGCGCCGATCATGCGACGGACGTCCTTGACGATCCGCACGGTCGTGGCACGCAACTCAGCCTTCTTCTGAATCAGCTCCTCGCGCGACGGATGTCCGCCGAAAAGCTGCACGTGGAACCGCAACGCGTTCGACGTGCCGGACGGTCGAATCGTCAGATGCGACTTCTGATCCGCGTCGAAGAAGAAGCGGTACCCCTCGTCCGGGAAGCCGGGCCAGTTCACGCCGTCGTACTTACGCGTCCGGTAGACACTGGCGCTGAGCACCGGCAACCCGCCGAGTTGGAACGCCGAGCCGCCGGCACTGGCAAAGAGCGACTCCGCCTTGTCGAGGATGCCGCGTTTCTTGGTGTAGCCCGCGAGGCCTTCATATTCGCCGTCGAGCGGATCGGGCTCGTAAAACGTGACGTAGAGCCCGATGTCCGGGTCTAGGTAGAGCTTCTCGTCCAGCAGGTCGATCAGGTTCGTGCCGAGTTCCTTAGCGTAGGTCGCCAGCTCCGCCACGAGGACGGCTGCGAACGTGCCGTCCTTGTCGCGCACGTGGCCATCCGCGCCGAGTGACCGGTCATCAATCGGCACGCCGCCGAGGATCGAGAAGCCGTTGCTCTGTTCGAGCGCGCCGATGTTCATGCTGCGCGCCGTGTCGTCCATCGCCTCCCAGGAATGGAATGTGCGGTTGGACACCTCGTCACTCGGATTGCGCCGACCCTCTTCGTAAACGGGCAGCCGCCCGCCTTCGGTAAGACCGTCCGTGTCCTTCCCTCCGTGCAGGTCCCAGATCGCCCGTGTGCCGGCCGCCAGTTGCGCGAAGCCGACCCACGTCTTGAGTACGCCGAGCCCAAACTTGCGCGCGACGCGCGGCAGCAGGTCGGTCGTCGTGTGCGACAGACAGATGAACTTCTTGTCAGCGTCTTGTACCTTGCCGAACTTCTCCACCTCGTAGCTGAGGCGATACCAGAGGATTAGCGACCACGCGTCGTCGGCTGAGATGAGCGAGTAGTCTCGAAGTTCGCCGGTCCCCGGGTGAGGATAGGCCGGTCGCTGGTGCTCGGGCACCTTGACGATGACGCCGCAGCGGTCCGCGTCGGGGTCGGTGCCGACGATCAGGTCGGTGGAATCCCACGCATCGGGGTATTCTTCCTTGAACGCGGTAACCGCGACATCAGCCGCCCGCCAATCGCCGGGGTCGGGCTGCTGTTCCCTGCCGGGATCGCTGCAGAACGCCGGGAACATGCCGTCCAGCGCATCGAGCTTCATGATGCGACGGACGTTCTTGAAGCCGACCTCTTCAAGCAGGCGAGGCACAGCCTTGCGCCCCGAACCGTTGAACGCGGAGTAGCCGATCGAAAGCGGCTTCTTCGCATTCACGATCGCGTCCGGCCGCAGGATGAACGTCTTGACATGGTCGCAGTGCAGCGTGTGCATGTCGATGATGCGATGCTCGCGCCCGGCGTAGTAATCACCGGAGTCCGGGTTCGGGTCGGCCAGCGGCAAGCCCGCGTGTTCGCCGCCGTCGATCACTCGGCCGTCTTTGCTTTTGACTCCCCCGAGGAACCAGAGCTTCTCCTCCGGCGCTTCGGCGAAGTCGAGCGTCTTGATGTCGGAGAAGCTGACGTGCCGGATGTACTCTTCGTAGAGCTTGTTTCGCTCAGCCGGGTCGAACTGTGAACCGTTCTGGCAGCTCAGCTTATAGCCGTTGTAGCGGAAGTCGTTGTGGCTGGCTGAGATGAACACCCCGACATCGGCTTTGAGCATCGGCAGGGCGTAGGTCACGCTCGGATAGAGGCACGCCTCGTCGAACAGGTAGACCGTGTAGTCGTAAGCGAGGAAGAGGCTCGCGATCGACCGTGCGAAGTCGACGCCGCGCACGCGGCTGTCGAAGCCGATGACGACCTTGCTCAGTGGCGGCGTTCGTTCGATGCCGAACTTGGCGGCACCGGCTGACGTGAGCAGGTAGATGACGTTGTTGATCGTGTTGGGGCCTTTGACGATCTCCGCATCGATTCCGTTCTTCTTGAGATCGAGGATGACGCCGCGGTGCGGACCCATCTTTTCGCGGATGCCGCCGGTGCCGAAGGCCACGTCGCGCGAGTAGGCGTTGGTGAGTTCCTCCCAACGCTGCTCGCGGATCGCCTTGCGCAGGCCTTCTCGCAGGTTTGGCGAGATGCGGTCCAGTTCGTCGGCCAAGAGCCATTTGCGGAGATTAGGCATCGTCTTGCCGACCGCGTCATCGTAATAGGTTCCGGTGATGAGCCCTTCGGCGCGTTGCCCGTCCAGGTAGGTACCGATCCCCACGTCAGCCTGTTCGAGCAGTACCTGATCCTCTTGAACCGCAATCATGACAGCATCCCTTCTACGTCCCTGCGCTACAGCAAGGTCCTTCTCGAGTGACTCCGGACGACCGATCCGCGTCGCGCTGGCGCGACTTGACGGCGCCACGGCAAGCTAGTCCTGCGGGCACGACGCGTCAACACGGCACCGCGTTCGGTCCGCCGGCACCGCCCGCGCACACCGGCGCTCCTCATCACTGATCGTCATTGTGGCGTCAGGGCTTTACCCGCCGCGCCGGTCTTCGACCATGGCACGGCCATCGCAAAGCCTACGCGGCCCGTTCTGCCACGAACGGTAACGCTGAAGGCGCGCCGCGGGTGACGGGGCGGCCGGCCCCGCGGGCGAGTGCAAAGCATCGGTGCCGACCCGCGAACGACGCAGCCGCCGGCGACTGATCCGGCTGCTAAGGGAAGAGGAACGTCGCCGCTCGACGAGCCCGCGCCATATCGGCCCCGACAACCAACTATTCCAGGCGCTCCCACTGAAAACTGAGAACTCCCTTTGGATTCCATAGGGGTACTTGCTATGATGGCGGCACTGGGTCCCCGCTACTCAAGCTCCTGAGGATGACACGATGACGAACGGCCTGCACTGTCTCGCAACTGCCTCCCTGCTGGTCATGGCATTCTGTCGCATAACGACGGCTTCGGATTCCCCCGAAGTCACGCCCGGTTACCGTGCCGCGCCGAACGATGCCCGGGGCGGAGGCGACGCGTCGTCCGGCGGAGCTGACCCACTGGTCTACAGCAACACCGGCGGCACCGCTTTGCTGCAGATGCCCTTCGCGAATCTCCAGTTCGCCGACGACCTCGAGACGACGGCCGCATGCGGCTGCAACCTGGCTCGCTATGAGTTCCAGGTCGAATCCGGCGGCAGCCCCGTCCCGGGCTTCACGGTCCAGTTCGCGCTATACGACGGATGCCCGCACGACGGAGGGGAGGTGTTGCCGGGCACGGAAGGGCAGATGACGTTCCCCGATGACGGGTATCACTTGGTCACGCACGAGGTCACGCAAGGCCCGGTCCCGATTCCTCCGACGGTCTGGTTGGCCGTCTCCTTCGATCGCGTGGGCCCGGGTTGCATCATCGGAGCGCCGGCCGACATCGGGTTCACCGCCGATCTGTACGACTCGCCAATCGATTTCTGCATGGGTTCGTTTCCCGACACGTCGATCTACGCCGGCTTCGTGGTTGACCTCTATTGCGATGGTACCACTGGCCCGCTAGCCGCAACGGAGCCGAATCCAGTCCATGGCCGAGTCGGCATCGCGTGGAACACACAGCTTTCCTGGGAACAGCGGGGCCTGGAGACTTGTGCAGCTCTGTACGATGTCTACGTCGGCACAACTGATCCACCTTCCGTGCTCGTTTGTCCGGCGAGCCCAACGAGGTCCTGCGATCCAGGCCCGCTGCAGCCGAACAGGACCTACTTCTGGCAGGTGGCCACCACGGACGACAGCGGCACGACGACGGGCCCGGTGTGGTGGTTTACCACATACGGCGACGGACCGGACTGCAACGACAACAGCGTGCCCGACGATGTCGACATCGGTACCGGGACGAGCCTCGACTGCAACGGCAACTCGATCCCAGATGAATGCGACCTCATCGACGGAACGAGCCTGGACTGCAACACGAACGGCGTGCCGGACGAGTGCGAGCCTGACTGCAACAGTACGGGAATACCGGATGATTGCGAAGTGCTTGACGGCACGAGCCCCGACTGCAACGCAAACGGCCTGCCCGATGAATGTGACCTACTCGATCCGCCGGTTCTTTTCTCGGGGGACTTCAGCGAGCCGTTCCTTGATCCGGTCGATTGGCCCGTGGCAGACCACTACCACACGCACTGTCAGCCGGACGGCTGCGTGCTCTGGCTGTTTACCGACGGTATTGTCGAATCGCGCGAGATCGACCTGCGCGGCACTCTTCGAGTCGTGCTCACGATGGATGTCCGACTTTCGGATGTCCAGGACCTCATCGTCGAGTACTGGAATGGGCTGGAGTGGCTGCAACTCACGAGCGAGTCTGATGGCGCGGATGATACGTGGGACTTTCGTCGTTTCGATCTGAAAGAAGACGCGAAACGAGCCGATTTCCGACTTCGGGTGCGAGCCGTCGAAGCCGCAACCGGAAGAGCCCTGCGAAACATGCGGATCAGCCGCATAGAAGAGGACTGCAACGCCAACAGCCTGCCGGATGCGTGCGATCTCTTCACGCCGGGCGAGGCCTTCTACGAGGACTTCAGCGAGTACGTAGGAGACTACCTGCTCGATCCGGCCGATTGGCCGGTCGCACACGACTACTATCTCCAGGACTATACAGACCCCAACTTCGTGGCATTCGACCGGGGTGGGCTGATCGAGTCGCGCGAGATCGATCTCACTGGCGCCTACGAGGCCTGGCTAAGTTTCGACGTGGCCTACAGTGCGGGCAGCAACCTGCGTGCCGAGGCCTGGACCGGTCGTCGGTGGGTCATGCTCATGGACGAATGGTCGGACGAGTACACTGAGTTCGAACGACGCACTTTCGCATTGCCGACCAGTGCCTTGGATACCGAGACGCGACTCAGGTTCAGCGTGCCACCGGATGCGTGGGGACCCGACCTGCGAGAAATCCGGATCACGCGGGTCGAGGGCGATTGCGACGACTCCGGGTCCCTTGATACGTGCGACACTGCTTCCGGCGCCGCAGCGGACTGCAACGCGAACGGCCGGCCCGACTCGTGCGACTTCGAGCGACTCCACCTAAAGGACAACCAGACCCACGAGGTACCACGCCCTGCCAATGCCGTCGCCGTCGCTGACTACGACCAGGACGGCAACCTCGATATCGCCGTGGGCCTCGGGGGAGGCGGCTTCTCGAGTTCGGGCCTGGGCGTGCTTTTCGGAGACGGTCAGGGCGGCTTCGTGTACGGGCACGAATACTACACGGAATGGTCCACATTGGGCTGGCCACGCCACGTCAAATCGGGCGACCTCAACGGCGATGGCTGGCCTGATCTGGTCACATCGAGTCAGCATGGCGATGGCGTGGCGGTGCTGATGAACCTCGGCGGCATGTGGTGGGGTTTCGATGACACCGTGCGTTTCGATATGGGGGACGAGGGGCAGAGCATGGCTCTGGCGGATCTGGACAACGACGGGGACATCGACATCGCCGTCGCCCTCGGCGTGTTTCCGAGCGGCAACGGCACGGCAGCGGTGCTGGTCAACGACGGCCACGCCGGCTTCACGGTCGGCCCCTCCTTCGCCGTGGGAGGCACGCCGCGGGCGATCGTGGCGGTCGACGTCAACAACGACGGACTGCTCGATTTGGCCACGGCGGATCAGTGGGGCAACGGCGTATCGCTGGGCCTGAACAACGGGTTTGGCGCTGACGACGTGTGGCTCGGGTTCGCTCCCGCCATCAATCTGCCGACTGAGTCGTCGGGCGGGGGGCCGTTTTCCGTGGCCGCTTCGGATTTCAACCGGGACGGCTGGCAGGACCTTGTCGCCGGGAACGCGGATTCCCAGGACCCGGCTCGTCGTCTGGCGATCATCCTGAACCTGGGAGCCGACGCCTCCGGCGAGTGGCTCGGTTTCGCCGACACGTATACTCGGCCCAGCGGCATTGGGCCCGCCGCGGTCGAAGCGGGCGACCTTACAGGCGACGGCTGGCCGGACCTCGTACTGGCCGGCGGCGATACCGACGGTGGAATCGAGATTCGCATGAATCTCGGCGATGGCGGCACGGGCGGATGGCTCGGATTCGGTCAGCCGATCGAGCGATTCACCGGGTCTTTCCCATTTGAGGTCGACTTCGCCGACGTCGACGTCGACGGGGCCCTCGACATCATCGTCGCTAACCGAGCCATGAACTTCTCGGGGCAATCCGCAGGGACGGCGTCAGTCTCTGTCATCTACCAGTACACGCCGTACACCACCGACTGCAACGACAACGACATCCCGGACGATTGCGACATCGAGTCGGGCACCAGCGCCGATGTGGACGATAACGGCACGCCCGATGAATGCGAAGCGGATTGCGACGGCAACGGCGTGCCTGATGGGTATGAGCTTTCGGAAGCGCTGGCCACCGACTGCAACGACAACGGGCTTCCTGACGTGTGCGACTCGGCTGCGGGGAATTCAGCAGACTGCGACGGCAACGGCGTGCTCGATGAGTGCGAGGTGCCGCGCGCATTCACGGCTTCGTCCGATCGTCTCGGCCCGCTCACCGAAAGCCATTTCCAGAGTCTTACGGTGCCGTCGCCGCCGCCGGCCGACGGGCACGTGACCATCGAAGTAACGGCCGTCGCCGGCCTTAACAGTTCCGATTTCGTCGACGTAGATCTGAACGGTACACCGATCGGACGTCTTGACGACAGCGATGTCTTCAACTGCTCCCTCGAGCCCGGTATTGAATCGATCGTACTTACCGCAGAGGAATTCAACACCGTGGTCGCCGGCGGTGACGCGGTCATCGGCCTGACCACATCGTTCTATCCTTCTTACCCATGCCGAAGGTATCCTTACCCGTACGAATACTCCATGCCGCATGCCTGGTTAGCGATACATTACGATGCGGTCGGTGTGCCGGATTGTAACAACAATCATGTGCCCGACGTGTGCGATATCGCGTCGCTGACGAGCGAAGACTGCAACGGTAACGCCGAGCCGGACGAGTGTGAAGTTTTCGGCGAGCCCGCATCGCAACCATTCGCTGTCGGGCTTACCGTCCCGGAGGATGTTGTCCCGTCGGGCGGCGACTATCCGCCCGGTTACCTTGTGCCTGACGTGTCCTCGGGAGTGGTATGGCATGTGTCGCCCGACGGCAATCTGGTTCAGTCACTTACGGATGAGATCAGCCGTCCGATCGGGGCAGTGATGGTGCCGGACGAGTTCACCGGGACGGGCGAGCGTCTTATCGCGGCTAGCCAGGGTAGTGCCACGGTCCATATGATCACTCCTGACGGTGTGACAAGCGTCTTCGCCGAGCCTTCGGCTAGCCACGCAGCCGGGATCACATACGTGCCCGCGTCCGTCGGAGGGGCCGCCGCCGGTAGCGTTCTTATGGTCGTCCACAACTCCACCTACGACGCCGGTACGGTGGTTGCCCTGCAACCGGATGGAACTAGCTCTCAACTGATTCCGTTCGTGCCATCGCGCCTTTTCGCCGTAGCCATCGCACCGGCTGGTTTTGGCGACTTCGGGCGCCAGATGTTCCTGGCAGAGAGTAGCGGCCCGGCCTTGCACGCGGTCGATCTTCAAACCCTAGAACGGCGGACGTTCGCGTTGGTGCCGCTCGTCGGTGAGCAGCCCGGCCTGCGCCAGATGGCGTTCTCGCCTGTCGGCTGGGGCACCTGGCTCAACCGCTCGCTTGCGGGTGAATCCCTGCTTGTGCTTTCAGTCTCCGGCAGTACCACGGGCGGTACGATGCCCGGCGCCCTGCATATCCTGGATCAGCGAGGCCGACTCCTCACGACGATCAGCGAAGGACCGAACGGCCAGCCGATCAACCCGCGGGGCATCACCTTCGTCGGCGACGACATGCTGGTGTCCGATACGTTCACCGGCCGCATTCTCCGCTTCACGGTCGAGAGCCTCGACTGCAACGCCAACGAGATCATCGACACGTGCGACATCGACCTCGATCCGTCGCTCGACATCAACGCCAGCGGCATCATCGATTCGTGCGACCTTCCTGGGGACTACAACGGTGACGGGCTCGTGGACCTGGACGATTGGCTGAGTTGGGATGCGTGTGTGACCGGGCCGGCTGGCGGGCCGTATCAGCCGCCGTGCATGTTCTTCGACGCCGACGGCGATGCCGACGTGGATCTCGACGACTTCGCCACGGTGCAGGCAGGCTTCACCGGGCCGTAGGACGGCAGCGCGGGCAAGTTCGTACGGACCACGGGCAAGCTGCTGCTTGCCCATGCCACCC
>JAJDDX010000391.1 GCA_029260055.1 Phycisphaerae bacterium | reverse complement strand
TGGTTTTCTTAGCACTATGTGGCCTTCAGCATAAGGCGTTGCACATTGAAAGGAAGGCTTCAAGTTAGTGCCAAAGAATTTTGTGCATCTAAAGAAAGGCCCAACGCAGTGAATGCGAAAGGATCGTTAGCAACTTGTTATTTTTAGAATGAAACTCTTCTATCAGTTCAATGAGGACAGGGAGCGCAAACAACTTGAGCGCGCGATCCGGAAGAACGGCAATGTATCCATGTTAGATCATTGTGAGCAAGGGTCTTGGCGTATGCCACCGTTGGATGTATTGGGCCAAAAACTGCGTGAGGTTTATGACAGTGTGTCGCCTCAAGAGCTTCCAAATACGTTTGAATCATTATTCTGTGAGTTTGAAATGAAGGCTGCGTGACTCTTCACCGGAGCGCGCAGAGCTATTGATGTTTGAATTTTGCGGAGATGGAGAACTGAGATGAACGTTGAGAAAATACTTGAAACATGTCCCATGGGAAAGGCCAGTCTCGCAGAGCTTGTTGACGAGGTGCAACGTTTCAGGATCGCACTGTCTCAATCCAACATATCGGTGTTTCACCACGATACTCAGGGTAAATGCACATGGTCATATAATTGCTTACTGGAAAAAGATCAGGTGCTAGGCAAAACTGACGAGCAAGTCATGCCAGCCGACGCTGCAGCTATCTTAAGTGCGTTAAAGCGTAAAGCCTTGAAAGAACCAGGTGTGCACGAGGCAGAGGTCTCTATAGAACACGATAACCAGACATTATGGTGCTTAGTAAAAGCGGTTCGAACAAGTGATGAATCAGGTAACGTGTTCGGAACAACTTCTGTTTCATTTGACATTACAGAGCGCAAACGTTGGGAAACGCATCTTAAATTGCTCATGCGTGAGGTCAATCATAGGTCGCGAAATCAACTGGCTGTCTTGACGTCTATTTCGAGTTACACTTGCGCCAATGCTACAGATATGAAGGAATTCCAAGAAAAGTTTACAACTAGGATACAATGCCTCGCCAAGACCAACGAGCTTATCACAAAAGACCATTGGTCTGAGACCTCTCTTGAGCAAACCCTGGAACAACAACTTGCAGTATATCGTCAAAATCAACCGGGGAAAATCAAGTTCCGGGGAGAAGAGGTTCTGCTAAAACCCCGCGCTGTGCAGAGCTTGGGGCTCGCTTTTGGCGAGCTTTCGACAAACTCGACCAAGTATGGAGCGTTATCGGTATCGACCGGATGTGTCGAAATTAGTTGGACAATACACAATATTGGATCTAATCCAGTTTTGAAAATAACCTGGAAGGAAACCGGAGGCCCTGAGGTTGTTCCGCCAGAAAAGGAAGGATTTGGGTCGCTCCTGTTAAAGCAGGTTGTCGCGCAAGAACTGGATGGAACAAGCGAGCTAACTTTTTCTGCCTCTGGGGTGATATGGAAAGCCAGCATCGGTCAGAATAATTTTATTCACTCTTCTCATCAGCCTGACAGCGACGAGAAAAAACCATTCGAAAAAGAAAATAAACTAAGACAAGAGCTTGATCTGACGCTTGCGTAAATGATCATTGTTCCATATTCGCTCGGGCATATATTCGAAGCTGATTTGGGACAATAACAATTCGGTTGACCGCGTTAATGAGATCCATCATCTTATTGTAACAAGCGCAAATGTTTAAACAGTACATATTCTGCGTCGTTATACTTCTGGGGAATTAGGCGGTCTGCCGGGATCTATTCTCAATGAAATAGGCTTGGCCAATAGTCGCTTTAACAGCACTTTCCTTAAATGGCTTTGAAATCAGAACTGCCGGCTCAAGACAAGACAGGCGCCTGTTAAGCAAGCGCTCAGGATACGCCGTGATGAAAACAACTGGGGCACATCATTGTCAGCTTTAATTTTTTCTACCGCGCATTGGCCAGAGCTACCATCAGCGAGTTGCACATCTGAGAGAATGAGATTTGGTCGATATTCAGTAAATGCGGCCACCGCTTCTGTTTCGGTCCTTGCTGTTGCATCACGCGATATCTCCTTGCTTGTGTCGCTACACAATTGCTTTATTGCGAGTGGAGATACATCTATATTTTTTCAGACTGCTCGTCCGTTAAACCTTCAACATCCTTGAGCAAAAGGGCTCGGCGTGACTTAGGAGTTGGTATCGCGCTAGGTTGCATGAAAGATTCAATATTTTTTTGCAATTGAGAATAAAGAGCGACCTTATGGTCGCAACTATTCGCCATAATAGCTGACTCAACTAACAAATCTTCCATCACCTGCAAAACGCTCAAATCAGCGACTCTCTGCACTCCACAAATTGATCGTCCATACCGACGCAGAAACGGCAACTCCGATTGAACCATTGCTTGCAATGATGATGAATTTTCGTCCGTTTGTGTATTGTTCACTGCACAAGTCTCCATGCAACACACCCATAAGTTTTGACTATGGTTTAAAAGAAATAGGTCTTTATGACCTCTCTCGCCCCATCGTATGTTGTTGGAACTGCTATTTCCGTTGGCCCGAATGCTCGAAAATATTGAATAAGTTCCATAAGTCCTTCCTGTACGTTTTTGGGCAACACTCCCGAATCGTTGGTTAAGGCTCTTGATGTGCGAACGATTGTTTCAACAAGATGAACACGGCGGGTTCTATCATTGGATTCTGCATACGACAGGACAGCATCTATGAATGGAACGCGGTGCCAGTCTTCCGCCATCTGAGCTAGACGTGCAGTTTCATAGGATTCGTTACAGATTTGCAGCATTACGGAACTCACTAATTGTGTAACTATATCTCATGTAGCAACCCGGAAACTCTTTCAAAGATTATTGTTTTGACCACACGGCATCTTGATGCAAAGAAGACCGACAGAAGTCTTTGACTGCAGATGTTGCGCTAGAATGGCATTTTCTGTTTGTGTTGCAGAACGACTTGTCCAATATTGAGTATGTAATGACGCCCGAGTTCCAAGTGGCTTTTTTTCTATCAAAGCAACTGACGACTAACTCCAGAACGTAACCAACTCGCTTTCCACGCTTTACGGTGAAATGTTTCTTTGGCGCATCTGCATTTTGCCTTGATTTTTGGAAAGTTGATGTGCCAGACATTGCTGCGGATTTTGGAATATGACCAAATGGCGCTGTCCCACGGCTGGCAAGCGATGCTGAGGAGGAAATACCAAAAGCAAGCACTGCCAATAAACTAGTAGAAAATTTGAGTGTCATTGTTCAACTCATCACATACAGGTATAGGGTTCTGTCTTGTGATGAGAAGATGTTTTAGCTAATGGAATTGTTCCATCGAATAAAAAATATGGTGAATTTCAGGTAAAGAACTGCGCGTCAAGAAGTGATCAAAACCAATTCTGCAAATTGGTTTAACCGCTTTAAATACTAACGACCTTGGCAAGGGATAAGATGAAGCTGCACTCAACGGAACAGAAACTACGGCCTGAACCACCGTTCAATGAGCAGCCTTGGACCAGCAAATATTTCTATGTTGCGATTTTTAATTTGAATTACGCTGCTGCTTCAACCAGGTGATCTCGCAATAAACACACTAAACTGGCTGGGAGTTGCAAGTCGTCATCGTTATGATCGTGTTTATGAATTTCTTGGGCGATGCCCAGCCTCTCAGACAGCTCTCTACGGCCACGATTAACACGACTTTTCATTGTACCAACTGGACAACCTGCAACTTGAGAAGCCTCTTTATAGCTCAATTCGTTTACAAAAATTAACATAATTGCTTCTCGTTGAACCTCAGAAATTTTATAAAGTTCCCGCGCTAGATCCTGCAAATCCACAAAAGATGGTTGGTTTGGTTTCATCGTAAGCGTCTCTGCCCAATATCCGTTCTCGTCCTCAACCATAAACTTACGCCGACGCCACTGAGCTCTGAATTCATTGCGCATTATTGTCAGCGCCCAAGACTTCAAACAACTAAGGTCGCGGATATCAGTCTTTTTTTCCCATGCTTTGAGGAGTGTCTCTTGTACCAGGTCGTCAGCAACATCCTTGGCCTGACACAACATTCTCGCATAGGCACGCAACTGTGGAATAATCTCCAATATTGCGTCGTGAAAAGGTGACTGAGCCTTTGTCATGGGTTGTCCTCATTTTCCAGCTTGTCAAGCAAGTCGATAAACCGCTGTGGCACCTGATCCTGATTCAAAATAATCAAATCGAGCAATGGACTTTCATTCAAAACAATGGCGCTTTTCTTTAGATATTGCATCATTTCCCAATGATAGCAGCGAGGTATTGAGTAGTGGCTAATTTATTATGAGAAGCTTTAAGTTTTAACGAATTGGTAATCCTACGACATAACGCCCACGATAGCGCGCATGGCACGCCAATGTTTGAAGCCAAACCATGATGCGGGAAGTAGGAGTGTTAACAGTCCGCTAAACGTAATTTTCTTTGTGTCTAATTGCTGAGGAACCAAAGCCAGACTTCGCGCATCCCACTTTGCGATGAAATAATTTGCGACGGAGGTTTGCCGATGTCAGTTTTTGCTTTTTGTTTACAACCTGCCAATCGGACTCCACCCGCATACGGACGTTCATTGTGCCTGCAGAAAACTTGCCTTCAGGTCAACTCGCTAACTCATCGAATTGCTATCTGCACTCTCTCTCTACCGATTGTATCGTTCGCTTGCATTGGATTGTATATACTGAAGTCAGCTCTTGGAATTGATCTCTTCGATGGACCATCAGTCTTTCATGATGCGTTTTATCCACTTTCATGATGCGTTCTAACCAGAAGAAAACTCGACAATTTAAAACAATATTTTGCATAACTTGCATTGCAATTTTAACAAATTGAAAAAAGTTCTCCTGTATATTTTTGAATTAGAGCCAGTTCATGTTACAGTTCGAATATATTGTTCTGGTCAACCTTGGGGCGTGTCATGAACATTGAACTTCCTGCCGGTGATCTAGAGTTTACAGAAGCATTAAAAAACCGCCTGCCTTATCTACGGCGGTTTGCGAGAGCGCTGGTGGGCGATCAAAGTGCTGGCGATACATTAGTATATGCGACGCTTCAGCATGTGACTAAAGACAAGGCGGCTTTGGAGGGACTGTCCTCACCGGCAATTGGGCTCTACAAATCTTTTATTTCAATTTTCAATGGTCCGATTGGTCAAAAAAGCATTGAAAAGCTTGATGCTGATAACTTCCTTCTTGGATGTGATTCCACACTATCTGCCCTTTCACCTGAGACTCGGCAGGCGTTCCTG
>JAJDDX010000040.1 GCA_029260055.1 Phycisphaerae bacterium | reverse complement strand
TCACCGCCCGAGCCGCCGTCACCGCCTCGGCCGCCTTCACCGCCTTCACCGCCACTGCCACCTGTTCCGCCGGTGCCGGTTTCGATCACGTTGTCCTCTACGACGATTCCGGTCGAACTCGTCAGGAAGATACCGAACGAGCCTCCACCGCCCGTGCCGCCGGCACCGGCCGCGCCACCCGCGCCACCCGCACCGCCACCGCCTCCGCCGGCACCGCACGCGAAGACCAGTGCGCCGCCGCCACCACCGCCGCCACCGCCGCCGGAGCCTGCGGTACCGGTCGCCCCCCCGTCACCCGGGGCGGGCGCGTAGGTGCCGTCCTCAATCGTGCCGATTGCCGAGCCGCCGTTGCCGGGGTCGCCGTCGGCTGCGGCGTTGCCAATGTTGCCCGCGTTGCCCGCGTCACCGTCGCTGCCGACGCCGCTTCCGTCGCCGCCGGAGCCGCCGAACGCACCGCCGCCGGAAGAGCCGTCGAAGCCGCCGGCCGCCCCGCCGCGACCGCCGCTACCGCCGCCGACCCCGAGGCTGGACGAAGCGCCCGAACCGCCGACGTTATCCGGCGGACAGGCCGACGCTCCGTCGCCATCGGAGCCATCCGCTCCGCCGGCACCGTTGGCGCCCGTACCGCCGTCGCCACCGCTGCCGCCCAGGCCGGCTGTGAGCCGGTTACCGCTGATCTCGACGTCGGACGCATTCGCCACCCGCACCGCGACGGAGCTATCGCCGTCCGACGCTTCCGAACTGATGATGGAAAAGCCGTCGATCTTGGCGGCGTCGATGCCGTCGGCGAGCACAGCCGTGCTGCCGCCGACGATCGTCGAGGTGTTGTCGTCAGGGCATTGCTGCCAGGTATTCGGGTCGAACCCACCGTAGACCCGCACGTTCGAACGCAGGGTGATCGACTCGGTGTAGACCGCGCCGGCCACGTAGACGCTGCCGCCTCCCAGTTGATCCGCCAGGTCGATACCAGCCTGGATCGTGGCCAGCGGCTGCTCGGCTGTGCCGTCTGCCGCATCGTTGCCGGCACCGCCGTCCACGAAGTAGGACCCCGCCCCGTTCGTAGCCTGCATGCCGGTACAACCGGCGGCGCCGCCGCCACCACCGCCGGTGACCGCCGCCGGATTACATCCGACAACCATCACAAAGAGTGCGACCGCGGCGATGCCGATCGCGGCGCGCGTCGATGTGTATACAATCCCTCTGCCTGAGAATCGTGCAGTCATTCCCTCTCGCCTCTCTATATGGTTGGGTCGATCGTGCATGTGCCCGTACATGCAGCGTTGAACGCAAGACGCGGGGATGCTAGGTGACGCCCTGTCGATCCGCAACGGGGCAAACAGGCTTACGGCGGATCAATTGTTAAGTTGGTATGGCCGTGCGTATCGAATACGGACATGATGTCGCGATCCCGCGACGAAAGCGCCCGGTACCAAGACATGGAGAACGCGGCGTGGTCGATGAGCGCCGCGGACATGGCACCATCAGGTCTGGCAGATCTGGATGAAGTTCCCGCACGTGTCGTCGAGCGTCGCCACGATGACAGGCCCCGCCTGCGTCGGTGGGGAGCGAAAGTCGACGCCGAGGCTGACGAGCCGCTCGTGTTCGGCGTGGATGTCGTCGACGAAGAACGTCGCCACGGGCAAACCGGCTTCGTATAGTGCGGCCTGATAGTCCTTGGCCGCGAGAAAGGCATTCGGCTCGAGCAACAGCTCGATGTCGTCGGGCCCCTCGGGCGACACGACGGTAAGCCATTTGAACTCGCCCATTGGCAAGTCCATCTTCTTCACGAAACCGAGCACATCGGTGTAGAACGCAAGGGCTTTGTCCTGGTCGGCGACTAATACGCTGGTCAGCTTGATCTTCATCTTTGACTCACATGGCCTGATGGTTCCGCTTGTCCTCTGTCCGAACGGACAGCCACGCAGGCTACGAACTCACCCTCCGTAGGTCAACGGCGTCCGCCCGCGATGCGCCCCGCGGCGCCGCCACGGCCACGTTGCACCCGTTGTCCGCGCCCACGTACAAGCTGCTCGCACTATAGACTCCGGCCCGCGAGAGCATCACCCCGCGGCGGGCTCGTCGGGCTTGACGGCCCGGACCAGCGCCGTCGCCACGACCCACGCACTCGCCCAAGCCCATTGGAAGTTGAACCCGCCGATTCGCCCGTCCACATCGAGGACTTCACCGGCAAGATGGAGACCGGGGCATTTCCGCGAGCCGAGGCCTCGGGTTTCAACCTCAGCCAAGGGCACACCGCCCGAAGTGGCTTCGGCGTGAGCGTAACCCCGGCTGTCCCGCACGGGCAGGGGCCAGCGGACCAGCGCCGTGGCCACCTTGCGCCGGAACTCCTTTGGAAGGTGAGCCATCAGGGTCGTCCCGGGTATCCCCATCGCGTCCAACAGAGCGTCCGCCACGCGCGCGGGGAGCAGACGCGCGAGGGCGTTGTGCAGTTGGGCTCGCGGCTGTGTCGAAGCCAGCGCCAGCAGTCGGGCCTCCACGGCGGCGGCGTCTTCACCGGGTACGAAGTTTGCGAAGACCGTAACCTCGCGTTTTTCGAGACATGCTCGATGCCAGTATCGTGACACGTCCAGAGCGACCGGTCCGCTGATACCGAAGTGCGTCCACAGCAACGCGCCGCGGGCACGAGCGGGTTTCCGCTCGGCGGCCTGGACGGTCAGCTCTACGTCGTGCGCAATCCCTGACAGATGCACGTGAGACTCACCATCAAGAATCAGCGGGACCAAAGCGGGCGTCGGTGGAACGAGCGTATGGCCGAGTTCTTCAGCCAATCGGTAGCCTAGCCCGTCGCTGCCCGTCTTCGGGAAGGATTGCCCGCCCGTCGTCAGCACGACCTTCTCCGCGGACAGGGTGCCGGTGCCCGCGTCGATTTCAAACCGACCTGCGTGAGGCCGAATGCCGGTCACACGGTGCTCGGGCAGGATGCGCACGCCGAGTCGATTTGCTTCGCCCAACATCGCCTCGAGCACGGTGCGGGCCCGATTCGTCTTGGGAAAGAGCTTGCCGTGCTCCTCTTCGTACAGTTCGACCCCGAGTTCCTTGAAGAACGCCACCGTACGGTCAACCGGCAAGGCGGCCAGGACCTGCTTGATGACGTTGGGGCTTCCGCCGCAGTAGTCGGCGGCCGTCACGACGACGTTCGTGATGTTGCACCGACCACCGCCGGATATGAGGATCTTGGCGCCGAGCTTCCTCGCCCCGTCGAGCACCACCACGCTGCGCCCCGGCATCAGCCGCGCGGCGAAGATTGCCGTGGCCAGTCCGGCGGCTCCGCCCCCCACGATCGCAATATCCGCGGTGTTCGTCATTGCGGCTTTGTCCGAAACGCATCGACCGATCTCGCGTCCCTGTGGCGCGTCAACGGACGCAACCTACTCGACTGATATCGCTCATCGTTCGTGCTCCTTGAGAGGAGGTGGTGGTTGTCGTTCCCGAAAGTGACGCGGAGAGCGTAGGGGCAGGCGCGGCCGGGTGTCAAACCTCGCCCCACATGGCTTCGCCTGGCGTTGCGACGCCATGGCCAACGGACCCGCACATCAAAGCACAGCCCAGACAAGCAGAACACTTAACAGACAGACGATTGACGAAAGCATCAGCAGTACGGGGAGACATCCCGAAGAGCGCTTCTCTTGGGCGCGCCCGGAACTCAGGTACCATTCCTGCATCACGGCGGACACAAACAGCTGAGAGTGGTTATGCATCGCTGTGATGTTCTCGCGCCACCGCGCAACTTCCGCGCGGTTTTTGCCGGCTGTGTCACGGGCATATGCCTCGGCAAGGGCACCGATCGCTTTTGGGAGCAGGGCCTTCCCCCGTGCAGCGAAGTCGTCCGGCATGTCGAATGCAGATGTGCGTAGCAGCTGTTCCTCTTCTGGGGTGAGCGCCAACCCTCTGGCTTCGAGACCTTGTACTATCTTCCTGATGAAGAACTCGTCCCATGGATCGCCCATGATGTTCACTCCTTGTCGAAATGCGGCGATAGCGCCATACAGTATCTGGGTTGCGCGACTTCGCAAGCTGCGCACCTGAGACCATTTGACACGTCCTTCAGGTGATGGTATCCGTGATCGAGACCTCTCGGAGCGTGGCTCAGAACCCCTCGCGGAACTGGATGGTTACAGAGGTAGCCTCAGCGGCACGTATGGCGCTTACCGCATATCCTCCGGCGGCGAGAATGCGGTGGGAGCGAGCTGTCCGTCTTTTGGGAGCCCACCCGGGTGAGCCGCCGCGAGGGAGGCGGGCGAATCGCTCGCTTTACCCGGCTCCTCGGCACTTTTGGCAAGGGTATGAACAATGGGCTCCAACACGAAGAAGACGTTCGAACCTGACCCAAGCCTCTACAAGTATGTGCCGCGTTTGGTCGTTTATGAGCTTCAGATGTTCCTGGATTCGTTGCACGCTTTGCGTGTAGATCTCAGCATACTGCACCCGCGGCTAAGTTGGCTCTTCAACAATGCGCGGCTTGAAGTAACTCTCGTGCATGGTCGCATCCTATTCGATTTCTTTGAACGCTCCTCGGCCGATCGGAACGATAAGGGGGACGATGACATTCTATCATGGCACATGGGCTTCCCTACGAAGCCCGTGCCGGGAAGCAAGAGTCTGCGGAACGCCATCAACAAGCGAGCTACCCACCTGACCTTTACGCGTGCGAGCTTCCAGGACCCAAGGAAGAAATCTTGGTCGCCTGAGCTGTTCGATCCACTAGTAGAGCGGTGCTGCGAGTTCCTTTGCGCGGACTCTCCGAATGAGTTCGTCGAAGAGCACGCATCACAAGACACCCGAGAAACCTGGGATCGCCTCAAGGAGAGTGTGGCGTGTGTCAAGACCTAACGGGCGCGCGCATCTCGATGGTAGGGCGGGCAATCTGCCCGCCTTCCTCTGCCGTGTCGTGCAGGAAGAGAGGCGGGCGAATCGCCCGCCCTACACCGGTGTCGTCGCGGCGGCACGGACCAGTGTGCCTTACGAGTAATTCGCTTTCACCCAATCCCGGAACGCAGCGTAGTCGTGGCGCATCGTGTCGTACTGCTCCTCGCGCGACTCCAGGCCCGCCAGGCTCGGGGGTAGCTCCGGGTCGACGCCGACGGTGGCAAGAATCTCATCCGGGAACTTGGCGGGGTGCGCTGTCTCGATGCTGACAGACAGTTCCTTTTGCGCATCGGGGTAATCGGCGATGTACCGCTCCAGCCCCGCCCAGCCGACGGCGCCGTGCGGCTCCATCAGCACGCCGAATCGCTCATACACATCCTTGATCGTGGCGCGCGTCTTGTCGTCCGAGATGCTCACTGCGTAGAGTTCCTCCCGCATGCGAGCCAGATCGGGTGCTTCCGTCAGCGCACCCGCCTCGTCCATTCGTCCGCCGTACGCATCCACCAGCCTCGCCAGGTTGGAGGGATGACCGACGTTCATCGCATTGGAGATGCACACCTTCGATGGGGCGATCTTGTGATAGTCACCGGTCCGAAGGAACTCGGGCACCTCATCGTTTGCATTGGTGGCCACGATGATGCGCGACACCGGAACGCCCATCTTGCGCGCAATCACCGCGCCCATCATGTCGCCGAAGTTCCCCGAGGGCACGCTAAAAACGATCGGCTCGCCGCCTGACGCCAGCTTGGCATAGGCGTAGACGTAGTAAACGCTCTGCGGCAACAGTCGGCCGATGTTGATCGAGTTGGCGGAGGTGAGCCGAATCGCAGACAGCTCCGGGTCGGAGAAGGCTCGCTTCACCATCGCCTGACAGTCGTCGAACTGCCCGTCGATGCCGATGGTCGTGACATTCCCGCCGATGGTGGTCATCTGCATGCGCTGCCTGGCTGAGACCTCCTCGATCGGAAAGAGCACCACGACGCGAATGCCCGCCACGCCCTTGTAGGCATGAGCCACCGCGCTGCCCGTGTCGCCCGACGTGGCGGTGAGAATGACCAACTCGCCGTCAACCTTCTCGAGCAACGCCCCCATCCACCGGGCCATCATGCGCGCGGCGAAGTCCTTGAAGGAGGCGGTCGGGCCGCGATCCAGGCGCATCAGAAAACGCCGGGCGTCCACCTTCTCCAACGGCACATCGTAGTCATACGCGTCGTCGCACAGTTCCTTCAGATGGGCCTCGTCAAAGACCCCGGCTGTATAGCGTGCAAGCACGCGGTGCGCGATCTCTGCATAACTCAGATCGGACCACGCCGACAAGTCGCCCGCGGTGATGGCGGGGAACCGGTCGGGCATGTAGAGCCCCTTATCGCCGGCCTGCCCCTGAAGCAAAGCCGTATCGAGCGGGACCTCGGGTACGCTGCGGTTGGTGCTGTAGTACCTAATAGCTGTCGTCATCGTTCCACCGTGTGTATCGGATCAATCACTGGCCAGCGCAATGCCTACCCTATGAACTGCTCGATCAGTGTGTGCCCCGGCTCGATCATCAAGCCGGCCGCCTCCGCCTCCCGCTCGTCGAACGCTCGCGGTTCGCCTGCCTCGATACCGGTGCCTGCAAAAGCCCACGGCGGCGGTACTGACGAATGAGCCTTCGTCGTCACCGGCGTGGGGTGGTCCGGAGCGACGAGGATTCGCCACTCGTCATACCCGCGCAGTGCCGCGAGCAGGGGGCCGACGATGTGCTCGTCGACGCGCTCGAGCGCGAGGACCTTCTCCTTCGGATCACCGAGGTGCCCCGCCTCGTCCGGCGCCTCGATATGCGCGACGACCACGTCGTACTCTTCGAGCGCCTTGATGGCAGCCGCCCCTTTACCCGCGTAGTTGGTGTCGATGTATCCCGTTGCGCCCGGCACCTCGATCACATCGGCCCCCATTGAGACCGCGATGCCGCGGATGATATCCACGCCGGTGATCACCGCACAACTGCAGCCGAACCGCTCGCGCAGCGTCGGCAGCGTCGTCGGTCGACCCTGGCCCCACAGCCAGATGCCCGAGACCGGATCGCGACCGTCGGCGCGCCGCGCGCGGTTAACCTCGTGGTCGGCGATCATCTCAGCCGCCCGCTTCATGATCGTCTGGACCCGCTCCGCTCCCTCGCCTTGCGGGCGGTGATCCGCCACAGGTTGATTCGGAATATCGTGCGGCGGGGCACAGCGCAGGCTCGGCCCCGCGACGCCGGCTGCGATCATCAGGTTGCGATAGGAGATGCCCGTGTGAAACGCGAGCCCCTCAGTACCGAACAGGTCGTTGAGGTCGCCGATCAGCGCGTCGCTCTCGGCCTGGGCGATGTGCCCGGCGGTGAAGTCGGCCATCTTGCCGTCGAGCACCGTCACGAAATTGCAGCGGAAGATGATATCGTCCGGTCCGACGCTGAGGCCCTGGGCAGCCGCTTCCAGCGGTGCCCGGCCCGTGTAGTACTTTGCCGGCTCGTACCCGAACAGCGACAGGGTCGCGACATCCGTCGCGGGGATGAAGCCCTCCGGCACGGTGACAATTCGACCGATCTGGCCGTGCTGCGATACCCAGTCCATCTGGGGGATTCGAGCCACCTGCAGCGGCGTCCGCCCGTCAAGTTCGGGCACGCGCTCGTCGGCGGCGCCGTCGGGCAGGATGATGACGTATTTCATTGAATTCGGCTCCCTCGCAATCGTGAATGCGGAAGCATAAGGCCCCAAACCGCTGACGGAAACAGCGAGGCCCGTGCGGCAGCTCTCTGGCACGGCCTGTTCCAGTTGCCGCGCCGTCCATTTACCGCAACGCCGTGAACTGAAGAACACATGCGGGTACATCGGTCTGGGTGCCACGGACAAGCGTACTCGCTTGTCCGTGGCACCCGCCAAGCCGAAAACGTCGGTCAGGCGGCCCTTCGGGCAACGGCTCCCCGTCTTCGCGCGGCTAAACGGCCATTCTCGGCTTCAGTTCACGGCGTTGCCTTTACCGCCTATGCGACGGTGCTAGAGTACGATCCGTCGAAGAGGCCCCGTCATGACCATGAATGAGCCCAAGCGAATCCACCTTGCCACGTTGCCGACGCCTCTGGTCCGCCTGGAGCGCCTCGAGAGGGAGCTGGGCTGTGGACCCGTTTGGATGAAACGCGATGACCTGACCGGCCTCGAACTCTCCGGCAACAAGGTCCGCAAGCTCGAGTTCGTGGCGGCTGACGCCGTCGCCCGCGGCTGCGATACCCTCGTGACTGAGGGCACGGCCCAGTCGAACCACTGCCGGGCGACCGCCGCCGTCTGTGCGAAGCTCGGCCTGCGGTCGGTCCTGCTGCTTCGTCCCGAACCGAAGGGCGACCCACAGGGAAATCATCTGCTCGATCTGCTCTTCGGGGCCGACATCCGCTGCTATCCGCGCGACCACTTCGAGGGCGACCGGCCGGCGATCGTCGACGGCGTGCTCGCCGAGTTGAGCGCGGCTGGGCGGACCCCACGCTGGGTCCCGATGGGCGCCTCCGAGCCGATCGGCTGCTGGGGTTACATCAACGCCATGGCCGAGCTCGCCGACCAGCTTGGTGCAGCCAACATGAGCGATTGCGACGTGGTGTTGCCGGTCTCTTCCGGTGGGACGTATGCCGGCGCCGTGCTGGGCGTCCTGCTTCATCGGCTGGAGGGTGTCCGGCTCTTGGGCGTGCCGGTCAGCGACGACGTGGCGTATCACACGCGTGAGATCGGCGACCTCTGCCGGCGGTGCATCGACGAGTTCCAGCTTTCCGTCGACTTCGCGGACGCCGCCATGCGCTTCGTCGATGGCTACGTCGGCGAGGGCTACGCGATTCCCTACGCCTCGGCGATCGAGGCCATTCGCCTCCTCGCACGAACCGAGGCCATCATGCTGGATCCGGTCTACACGGCCAAGGCGTTCTCTGCGCTGCTGGACGGCCTCAAAGACGCCCGGCTCGGCCGCGAGCGCCCCGTGGTCTTCGTCCATACCGGCGGGGTATTCTCGGACTTTGCCTGGCCGGCCGTACTGCTGACCGAGCGCCCCTGAGACACAGACCGTGTCACACGGGGACCGGTCCCGGCTCGACGGGCGCGGCGTCGGTCACGACCGTGTCGACCGGGAGCGTCTTCGTGCGGTAGGGCTCGTCCCAGAAGTTGACCAAGTCGATGCGCGTCACGACGCCCAAGATGCATTCGTCGCGGGTGACCACGACGCCGCTGTGCCCGGAACAGAGTAGGCGGTAGACCTCGTCCAGGTCGACGGCTGTGTCGACCGTGGGCAGCGGCATCGCCATGATATCGCGAACCGGGACGGCCTTGGGGTCGACATGGGCGTGCAGGAGCCGTGCGAGCGTCAGTTCGCGCACGCCGCCGACCACCGCGCCGCCCTCGATCACCGGCATCTGGGAGATTCCGTGGTTGCGCAGCAGCGTGATGGCGTCCTCCGCCGAGTCGGTCGGGCTGACCGAGATGACCGGGATGTTCCCACGCTTGACCAGGAGTTCGCCCACGGTGTGCGGCTTGGCTTCCGCTTCCATGAAACCGTTCTCGATCATCCACTCGTCGCAGTACATCTTGGAGAGATAGTTGCGCCCCGTATCGGGGCACATGACCACGACCATGTCGTCCGGGCCCAGCCGCTTGGCGAATTGCAGCCCCGCGACCAGGGCCGTGCCGCAGGAGCCGCCCACGAGCAGCCCCTCCAGCCTGGCCATGTCGCGGCCGACGCGGAACGAATCGGCATCGCTGACGCGTACCCACTCGTCCACCACCTGCGAGTTGAACGCTTTCGGGACATAGTCCTCGCCGATGCCCTCGACCGCCCACGGCTTGGGCTTGTCGCCGGACAGGATCGATCCTTCCGGGTCGGCGGCGACGATTTTCACCGCCGGGTTCTGCTCTTTAAGGAACTTTCCGACGCCCGAGATGGTGCCGCCGGTGCCGATCCCGCTGACGAACGCGGTGACCTTGCCTTCGGTCTGCCTCCAGATTTCAGGTCCGGTAACGTCGTAGTGGTATTGCGGATTAATGAGGTTGGCGAACTGATTGGGCTGCCAGGCGTTCGGTAGTTCGTTGGTGAGGCGGTTGGCCACCCCGCTATATCCGTCAGGCGAGTTGCTCTCGGCACCGGCCGGCGTGAGCACCACCTCGGCACCGTAAGCCTTGAGGAGCCGTGTCTTCTCCGCGCTCATCTTGTCGGGCATCACGAAAATACAACGGTATCCCTTCACCGCCGCCACCATCGCGAGCCCGACGCCCGTGTTGCCGGACGTGGCTTCCACGATGGTACCCCCCGGCTTGAGCAGCCCGTCCGCCTCCGCCCGCTCGACCATGGCTAGCGCGATGCGGTCCTTGACGCTTCCGCCCGGGTTGACGAACTCGACTTTCGCGTAGACGGCGGCGCTGATGCCGCGAGCCACCCGGCGCAATTGGACCAGCGGCGTGTCTCCGATCGCTTCCAATACAGACTCAAATCGCTTTGACATGGCATTCTCTCATCCGTGAGTGTGTCGCCGCACTAGACGGTGGATGCTGGCGCTGACGCGGTGATTGTACCCTCGACGTCCGGTGTCGAACACCATCGCCGTGCTCCCGCGCGACCGCCCCCGAGAAGGGCGCGAGCCGGGCAAAAACATGGCACAAAAGAGCGGTTTTTGGAGGTGACCGCCTTGTATTCGGTAGGCGGTTTGTCTAGACTCCCCGCGTTTCAATCACCGAACTCCTTGGGCCGATGTTCCCATGAGTCTAAGAGACAGCTTGGCGCACGACGCCTTCGAGGCACTGCAAGTGCTCGATCCCGTAACGGTTGGATCCGATCAACCGGTTTCCCACGCCTTCGAATTGATGCGCGCCCGACATGTCGGCTGCGTGGTCGTCACCGAACACGGCAAACCCATCGGCATCTTCACCGATCGAGATGTGCTGACCCACGTGCTCGAGAAGAAGGTCACGTTGGATACGCCCGTGGTCGATGTGATGACGGCATCACCGGAGACGATCGACGAGGGGTCCACGGTCGCGGACGTCATCCGGCGGATGCACCACGGGGGGTTCCGCCATATGCCGATGGTCACCGACGGCGGCCTCCTGCGGGGAGTCGTCTCGGTCAAACGCATCGTTGAATACCTGGTGGAACATTTTCCATCGGCCGTCTTTAATCTGCCACCCGATCCGGGGCAGGAACAATTGACACGCGAGGGGGCATAGCGGACACGCCGGTTCCCGGACACGCGTCCGCTTCTTACGGTTGCAAGGAGTAGTTCTTCGTCATGGTCGTCGCGACCCAATCACAAGACGCCGGTAAGGGTTCGGACAAGGTCATCGAACTCGAAGAAATCACCGTTCGCTTCGCTGGCGACTCCGGTGACGGCATGCAGCTCGCCGGTACCCAGTTGACCGATACGTCGGCCATCTTCGGCAACGACGTCTGCACGCTGCCCGACTACCCGGCCGAGATTCGCGCTCCGGCGGGAAGCCTCGGTGGAGTCAGCGGTTTTCAGGTTCACTTCGGTTCACGCAAACTCCGGACACCCGGAGATACGATCAACGCGCTGGTCGCGATGAACCCAGCCGCCCTGAAGACCAACGTGGCCGACCTCGAGCCCGGCGGTGTGCTGGTCGTCAACGAGGATGCCTTTAACAAGGTCAACCTCCAGAAGGCCCAGTACGAGACGAACCCGCTCGAGGACGACTCGCTCAAAAAGTACCAGCTCTTCAAGGTTCCGATGGATCGGCTCAACGCCGAGGCCTGCAAAGAGGCGGGGCTCACCGGGCGGGCGGCGGGTCGTTGCAAGAACTTCTTCGCCCTCGGTGTGGTCTACTGGCTCTTCGGACGCTCCATGGAGCCGACCCTGAAGTGGGTCGAGCAAAAGTTCGGTGCCAAGCCCGCCGTCGCCGACGCCAACAGCCGCGCCCTCAAGGGCGGCTACTACTTCGGCGAGACCGCCGAGATGTTCACGGTCCGCTACACGGTCGCGCCCGCCAAGATCACACCCGGTAAGTACCGCAGGGTAAGCGGCAACGAAGCGACGGCCATCGGCCTCGCGGCTGCGGCCTGCCGGGCGAAGAAGCCGTTGTTCCTGGGGACCTATCCGATCACGCCCGCCAGTGACATTCTGCACGAGCTGGCGCGGTTCAAGAACTTCGATGTCAGGGTCTTCCAGGCGGAAGACGAAATCGCCGCCGTGTGCTCAGCCATCGGGGCGTCCTTCGGCGGTGCCCTGGCTGTCACCACGACGAGCGGCCCCGGCATGGCGCTCAAGACCGAAGGTATCGGGCTGGCCGTCATGACTGAGCTGCCGCTCGTGATCGTGAATGTCCAGCGCGGCGGACCCAGTACGGGCTTGCCGACCAAGACCGAACAGGCGGACCTCTTCCAGGCGGTTTGGGGTCGTAACTCCGAAACGCCCCTCTGCGTGCTGGCCGCGGCGACGCCGGCCGACTGCTTCGACATGGCGGTCGAAGCGTGCCGCATTGCCGTCGAATACATGACCCCCGTCATCCTTCTGACGGACGCCTACATAGCCAACGGGGCAGAGCCGTGGCGCATTCCGGATGAGGACAGCCTTCCCCGGCTCGACATCGAGCATCCGACTGCGTGCGAGGATGGCCAGCGATTCCGGCCTTACGAGCGGGATGACAAGCTGTCGCGCCCGTGGGCGATTCCCGGCACGCCGGGACTCGAGCACCGCATCGGCGGTCTGGAAAAGAGCGATGGGGCGGGCGACGTGTGCTACGACCCCATGAACCATGAACACATGATCAAGACGCGGCGAGCCAAGATCGACAAGATCGCGGACACGATTCCGGATCTGACCGTGGTCGGTGACGAATCAGGCGACCTGCTCGTGCTGGGGTGGGGCGGTACGTACGGGCCGATCCTCTCCGCCGTCGAGCGATGCCGCGACGATGGGGTGAACGTGTCCTGTGCCCATCTCAAGTACTTGGACCCGCTGCCGAAGAACACCGCCGATGTCCTCAAACGGTTCAAGCAGATTCTGATTCCCGAGTTGAACCTCGGGCAGTTGCGGACTTATATCAGGGCAACCTGTATGGTCGATTCGGTCCCCTTTTCGAAGGTGCAGGGTATGCCCTTCAGGATCGGCGAGATCGTGGCGAAGATCGAGGAAGTCCTTTCGAACGGAAAGAAGTCATGAGCGCTGATGCAACTACGGTCAACCTGACTCCCAAGCAATTCGGCAGCGACCAGGACGTGCGCTGGTGCCCCGGGTGCGGGGACTTCTCGATTCTCTCGCAGGTCAAGAAGGCCCTGGCCGCCACCGGTGCCAAGCGTGAGAACACGGTCTTCGTGTCCGGCATCGGGTGCTCGAGCCGGTTCCCCTACTACATGAGCACGTACGGGTTCCACAGCATTCACGGCCGGGCGGCTGCCATTGCGACCGGCGTCAAGGCGGCTGACCCAGAGCTGAACGTCTGGGTGGTCACCGGCGACGGCGACGGGCTCAGTATCGGCGGCAACCACCTGCTGCACGCAGTCCGCCGTAACCTCGATATCAACATCCTGTTGTTCAACAACCGGATCTACGGCCTGACCAAGGGGCAGTACTCGCCCACGTCGCCCTACGGAAAGAAGACGAAGTCCTCGCCGCACGGCGCGGTCGACTTCCCGCTTCATCCGCTTTCGGTGGCGATCGGGGCCGAGGCGACCTTCGTTGCCCGGGCCCTCGACGTGAACGTCAAGCACCTGGAGTATGTGCTCGAGCGCGCCACGCAGCACAAGGGAATCTCCTTCGTCGAGATCTACCAGAACTGCGTGATCTTCAACGACTCCGCCTTCGAGTACGCCAGCGGGAAGGACACCAAGGACGACCAGACGCTCTACCTCGAGCACAACCGCCCGTTGGTCTTCGGCAAGGACAAGAAGAAGGGTATCCGGCTCAACGGTATGGACCCCGAGATCGTCGACCTGGGCGATGGCGTGACCGAAGACGATCTGCTGTTCCACAACGAGCGGCAGGCCGAGCCGAGCCTGGCCTACCTGCTGAGCCGCATGCGGTATCCGGAGTTCCCGGAGCCGATGGGCGTGTTCCGCTGCGTGGAGAGGCCGACCTACGAGGACATGATGATGGACCAGATCTCCGCGGCGCGCGAAAAGCAGGGCGTCGGGACGCTCAAGAGCCTGTTCGAAGAAGGCGAGACCTGGGAAGTCAATTAGCCCGGCTTTCGGGCGCATCGACTGGTATGACCGGCCTGTAGGCGCGACCCTGCCGCCGGTCCAAAGGTACGGATCACCGATTATGGAATGCCCCTTCTGCTCATATGACAACATCGACGGCGCCGATCAGTGCGCCCGCTGCCAAACCGACTTGGCCAATTTCGACGACCCCGACGGGCAGACGGATATCGAACGCGACCTGCTCAACCGCCCCCTCGGCGACCTGCTCAACCGCGCCTACGTGGAAGTGCCGCCCACCTGTACCGTACGGCAGGCGATCGCCAAGTGGACCGGAAAGGCCCACCGGTGCGCCATCGTCGTGGATGGCGACAAGATCCTGGGCATCCTCACCGAACGGGACATCCTCGCCAAACTCGCGCATGAGTTCGATGCCCACGCCGACGAGCCGATTACCAACCACATGACCGCGGACCCGGCCACCCTCGACGTCGAAGACGCCGTCGCGTTCGCCCTCAACCGCATGATGAACGGCGGCTACCGCCACATCCCGCTCCAGAAGAACGGGAAACTCGCCGGCGTCGTCAGCGTGCGGGATATCCTCGCGTACATCACAGACCGGTTTCCCGATGTGATCGAACCGGCGGCCGCGACCGCCTGAGCGATCGCTCCTCACTTTCTTTCCGTGATGGGTATGGAACGCCGGACACGCCGAGCTGTCAGTACGCCGGCGTCGGGACGGACTCCGGTGGGGCGTCGATGTTGGCGCGCACCGTGTAGAAACTCTCGTGGCATCGCAGGAAGGCGTCCACGATGACGGGGTCGAAGTGGCGACCCGCCTCGGAGCGGACGATCTCGACCGCCTGTTCGTGCGACCGCGCCTTGCTGTAGCGCCGTTCGCTGGTGATGGCGTCGTACGCATCCACCAGGGCGATGATCCGCGCGGACAGCGGGATCTTGTCGCCGGCTATGCGGCGCGGATACCCGGTGCCGTCGAAACGCTCGTGGTGACAGTGGGCGATATCGACGCACATCTGCAAGATTGGGACGGGATTGGCGGGGTCGAGCGCCTTGGAAAGCACACGGCGACCGATGTCCGCGTGCGTCTTCATGATCATGAATTCTTCGTCGGTCAGCTTGCCCGGTTTCGTCAGGATGTCGTCGGGGATGCCGACCTTGCCGATGTCGTGCAGCGGCGCCGCCTGAACCAGCATATCAATGAATTCGTCGGCGTTGGGGTCGGCGTACGGACCTTCGCGGGCCAGTTCGGTCGCGAGAATCCGAGCCGATGCCGCCACCCGATCCAGATGGAGGGTCGTCTCCTCGTCGCGATACTCGGCGAGGTGACCGACCGTGCGCAGCAGCACCGTGACCGATTCCTGAAGTTGGTCCCTGCGCAAGATGTTGTCGAGTGCGATGGCGGCCGCATCCGCGATCGAGCGTACGCAGTCGATCTCCTCGTCGGCAAACGCGGCGTCGTTGGGTTTGTTCGTGACGTTGAGCACCCCGATGATGCCGTCGCCTCCCGGCATAGAAGTCGACACGAGCGGCGTGCTGAGAAAGGCCTCCCGCTTGTACTTGCGGCCGGGGTCGGTGGCCTCCCCGTACGCTTTCGCCGCGAACGTCTTGCCGCTCTTGAATACCTGCCCCGCGATTCCCTCCAGGGACTTGACCTTCATCTGCTGCACCACGCGCGGATCGATCCCGATGGCGCGCTCGCAGACCAGGTTCTCACCCTCGGCGTCGCGCAGCAGCAGGGATACCCGCTGCGCCTCGGTGACCTGCCCGACCGCGCCTACGACGAGGTCCAGGATCTGCTCCCGTTCCGTCGTCTGATGAAGATCGCGCATGAAGTCGTAGAGCAGTTGTAGGCGATTCGTCTTGATGCCGACCTCGACCTCCAACTCGGAGTTGAGGCGGTCAAGGTCCTGATGCGCCGAGGCCAGGTGATGGACCGTGCGCACCCTGGCCAGAAGCTCCGTCATGTCGAACGGCTTGGCGAGGTACTCCTGGGCGCCGGCCTCGAGCCCGCGGACGATGTCCTCCGTACTCGAGCGGGCCGTCAGCATGAGCACCGGGATGCGCGCCGTGCGCTCGTCCCCCTTGAGCGCCCGCGTCGCGGCGAAGCCGTCCATCTTCGGAAGGCCCACATCCATGATGACCAGATCGGGCTGATGCTCCACCGCGGCTGCAATCGCTGCGTACCCGTCGTCGGACTCGATCACCCCGTAGCCCGCCGACCGCAGGTGGGCGGTGAGGATGAAGCGCAAATCCGGCTCATCCTCGACAACGAGTATCGTGCCCAGCGATTCCTGATACATGGAGTCCCTTTCCTCGCGGCGTGATACCGGCGCAGCGCCGGTACCGGCGGC
>JAJDDX010000390.1 GCA_029260055.1 Phycisphaerae bacterium | reverse complement strand
GGTGCATGTTGCCGTCACCGCCGCGGACACGTGCGGTCTTGATCTGGTACTTGCGGAAACGAGGCTGGGCGCCTGGGATTCCCATCTGGACCAACATGTCTTCGTCGGCCGCGACGCTGCCGCTACAGGTACACTCCAAAGCGCTGCAGCTCCCTCTGCATGCGTCTCGCGCAGCGCACCATCCGCAGTCCTGCCGCATGAACTCGCTGCAGTCCGGGTCGATCGGAAACTCGTCGACGTAGCCGGTCTGCCAGGCGTATTCTCCGTCACAACCGTTGATCGGCAGCCGGGCGATCGGGTCATCAAAGTCGATACTGTTGAGGCACACGCCGGTAAAGGGCGGGTTGTCGTAGCAGGGCGGAATGCCCTCGTCCGTCAGCGTCGTCGGGCGCGGGTTGTAGTAGGTATACCATTGGTTGGCATAGGTGATCAGCGGGCGCCCTGCGACGGGATGCGTGTCCGCATACTTGAGAATGTCGTCGACTTCGACGAATTCATCATCAATCGCCGCGCCGAGAATCGCCGCGATGGACGTCGGATCGAAGATCGCCTTGACGAACCCGAGATCATTATAGCGATACAGCCACACTCGTTCGATGTAGTTGCGCGTATCGGTCTCCTCGCGCACGCGGACGATCCGCTTGATCAGGTGAATCTCTGACGGTTCGACAGGCTTCAACGGCACCGCGCTGCTGCCTGATCCGATCTCTCCCTGCGGGCCGCGGAACTTCGGATTCGGAAGACAGTCCGGGTGGACGTTCGGGAGTCCATCGGTGTCAAAGCTCTGGTTCGAATCGACGACGGTGCTACCGTCGCCGGCGCCGAGGTCCGACTCGTAGAACTCCTGGGCGACGCCCTTTCCATCGAGATGTCGACAGACGAGATCGTCCGTGTCGCCGTCCCCGTTGATGTCGGGATCGAAGGGGGGGAAGTAGTAGTAGTCGGGCCGCGTCTTGCAGAGCGGTTGACCGTACGATGGTAGCTGATCGTCCGATTCGCGTCCGACAAGCAACCAGTACGGATTGCTGCGCGCGTAGACGTACTGGACCTGATAGGTCCAGGGGTCACTCGGCTCGCCAGCCGCCTGCGAGGCATGGTCGGGTGGCCGGCACTCGTCGCCCCAGTTGTTCGTGCCGGGAAGCGTGGCTCCGGCAGGCACGAACGGATGTACGCCGGATGCGCACTCGCCGTTCGCCATCCGAAGGTGGACGAGGAACGGGTCGTTCTCGGTGTCCTCGTCGATCAGGCCGTCTTCGTCGTCGTCGTAGAAGGCGAAGGGGTCACGAGGGATGCCGTTCGATTCCCAGTGGGCCCAGGCGGGCCAAGTACCGAGTACCCACTCGCCTTCCCAGTAGAGCGGGTTCACGCACAGGTATGCGCTCGGGACGTGTGTCTGCTTCTGAAGGAGGCCGCCGCCCGCGGATCCAGACACCAGGCCTGACTGGTACGATGAACATTCGGGCTCAATGTACGCCTCGAGGTAGGGTAGATAGCCGTTCGTGTCCTCGTCGATGAGGCCGTCGCCGTCGTCGTCCACGCCGCAGTACCCCGGACATGGCCGGTCGCCGGGAGCAGGATCCGGGTCGGTGTAGTCGCCGGCGGGGTCGGTCGCGGTGTTGCCGTTGGACATTGTGAGTACGGGGGTGACGCCATGGGTCGTTCCCATACCGTTGTCCCAGTCGGCTATGCCATCTTCGTTATCGTCGTTCGGGTTTCCGCCTTCATCCACGTAACCGTCACCGTCATCGTCCACGCCGCAGATACCGGGGCAGCCGTCGCCGTTCGAATCACCGATGCCTTCGAGCCCCGCGTTGACGTGCTTGCGGTACGTGACGTCCTCCTCCTCGTCGACGGTGCTCCCCCACACGTGGTAGTCGTCCTGGAAGGGAGCGCCATTGAAGGAGCCCTTGATGACCGTGATGTTGTCGTCTGGGTCGATCCCTGTGGTCACAGTACGATGATAAGCTTGGACGGTAAGCAGCGTGGTTTCGTCGCTGAGTTCCGGAAGCCGGCCGAACTCCCAGGACGACTGCGGCAGGTAGGAGTAAAGAGACTTGTGCTGCATCCAAGTGTCCAACGTGGCAGGGTCAACGCCGGTGGGGATCGCGACATCAGTCGCCGAGATGCGGTCGCTGTCGGGGTGTTCGTGGACGAAAACGACGGTCCACTCGGGAATCGCCTCGCGTGTGGTGCCCTCCACGCGCCGCCGCTCGTCCGCTGAGACCAGCTCGACCATGCGCGCGCGCTTGTGGGGAAGGCGCCACGCGTTGGGCTCGGGTGCATACGACGCGGGAAGCGCGGAGAAGTTAGGGTCGCAAGAGTCGGGTCCGCCGTCGCATAGAGTGTCGTGATAAATGTCGGATGCCGGCGGGGTTTTGAAGTCCGTATGCCAGCCATAGTCCGGTACGCGATCGAAAATGACTGTGTTGTCGTATTCATCGGCCACGACGGAGGCCATAGAAGCGCCGGACATCGCTCCGTGCTTCGAGCCTATCGCACCCGTGTCGTTACCGTGACGCGGCCAGGTAGCCGAACGTTCGAAGTCGACGCGCAGACCCTCGCCGTCGAGATGTAGCTCGTTGAACGTGTAGATGTTGTGATAGGTCGGGAAGTAGTCAGCGGCGATCCGCTGGGGCAGAGACCCGAGCGCCGGATCGCTCAGCGCGACGTTGAAAGCGGGTTTATCACCGCGTCCCTGGAACCACGGTTCGCGGTATTCCCAGGGACAGAGCCCGAGCGTCGCGCCGTTGTGGTCGGCTCTCACGTGGCTTGTCTGATAGAGGCCACGTGCGAGTTGGAGGTTCAGCGAGGACTTCAGATTCCACGTGGTTCCGTTGACGACTTGCGCCATATGCGGGTTATAGGGATGAAGCTCGGGACTCTCCGCGTTCCAGTCACAGATGGCGTTATCAGCAGGCCCTGCGGTGTTGTAATCCCAGTAGGGTATGCCGCCCATCCAGGAATCCTTGGCGCGATAGCCGTGCCATGTAATGTCTTCGCCGGGGTGCCAGCGAGCCTCGGTCCAGGGCAGGAAGTCGGTCCAGGGCCTCTGCAGCATTCCGCCGGCGGTGCCGACTTGCGGAGAGGGCTCCGGGGCGCCTAGCGTGCTCATCTGGTTTCGATAGACGAGCGCGCCGGCCGGCAGCTGGAAGTTGAGGCCCTGCTGCGGTGCCGTGCCGGAGAAGAGGATAACGCCATCCTGCTGCGCGAGCTGCGTGTAAGGCGCACGGTCCGGGTGCAAGGCCGCGCGGCTAGCTCCGCCGCCGACACAGAAGAACTCCTTGCTTGGCGGAATCGAGTTCATGTACTTCGAGAGACTGGTCCGGGCGATCTGCGTAGAGTCCTCGCCCCGGGCCGTGTTCGTTATGCCAGCGCCCAGCGCAAGCACGACGGTCAGGCAGGCGCAGAAGGCACTTGCGTAACTGACCGTTCCACTGTGATTGGCGCGTAAGTCTCGCACGCCGCCATCCTCGTTCGCACATTGCTTGTTCATGGTTCGATTCCGCTAGGCTATGCCCTTGTTGTGGGCTGTCCCGGGCCGTCCAAGTTCCGATGCGCACGGGCCAGGCGGCCCGTGACATCAGTCGACGCTTTGAGTCACGCGAGGCGAGGCGCCTAGAATCTCGGCGCCTCGCTCGCGACAGAGTCCTCTACTGACCGTACGTGCAATCCTGGTGGCACCCCTGCTGGGTAACTGGATCTTCAGGATCGCACTCTTCCGTTCCGCCGACCGCCGTGCCCTGCACGATGCCGTCGCCGCAGGTCCACTGACATTGATCGCAGACTCCCTCGACCAGAGGGTCGTATACAATGCCGATGTCGCAGGCTTCAGTTCCGCCGGCGCCCAGACCCTGGAGCACGCCGTCCCCGCAGCTCCACAGGCACTGGTCGCAAACTCCGTCGACCAGCGGATCGTAGACGATGTCTGTATCACACTGTTCGGTGCCGTCGTCCTCAGCGTCCTGCACGATACCGTCGCCGCAGCGCCACAGACATTGATCGCATACGCCGTCGACCAGAGGATCGTAGGTCAGGTACACGTCGCATTGCTCGTACGGTGTTTGCACGGCGCCGTCTCCGCAAATCCACTGGCAGTCGGCATCGCAGTTGACGTCGTCCGGTGGATCGCACTCCTCGGTACCGTTCACTTCCGCACCGCTTACGAAGCCGTCGCCACAGTTCCAAATGCAGCCGAGCTGCACATCCGTATGCGTGGGGTCGAGGCACTCCGGAGCGGGGCAGGGCTCACCCTCAACGCAGGACGCTATCCAAGATCCGGTGTCGGGATTGTACCGACCGGGTCGATCGCACTGTTCGGTCCCGCCATCGGCCGGGCCCTGCACCTGCCCGTCACCGCATACCCAGAGGCAGTTTGCGTCACAATTCTGACTTCCGGGCGGCTCGCATTCTTCGGCCCCGTTTACATCCGGGCCCTGCACGACGCCGTCTCCGCAGAACCACTGACACTGATAGCAGAAGCCGTCGACGGCCGGATCGTACCCGAGGCCGTGATCGCACTGCTCGAACGGCGCTTGCACCACGGCGTCGCCACAAACCCACTGGCAGGCGGCATCGCAGTTGACGGCGTCCGGTGGATCGCATTCTTCCGTGCCGTTGACATCCGCGCCGCTCACAAATCCATCGCCGCAGCTCCATACGCACCCGAGTTCGACATCCGCGTGGCTCGGGTCCAGGCATTCCGGACCGGGGCACGGTTGCCCGTCGACACACGGTTCTATCCACGCGCCGGTCACCGGGTCGTACCGGCCCGGGCGATCGCACTGCTCGGTGCCACGGTCGGCCGCGGTCTGGACAAGGCCGTCGCCGCAAACCCATTGGCACTCGGCGTCGCAACTCACGCCATCCGGCGGATCGCATTGCTCGTCGCGCCGCGCGATTCCATTCCCGCATTGCGGGAGTTCGCAGGCCCACGAGTACCCACCGTCGCACATGCAATCCGTTTGTAGGCCGCCGTCCAGGCCGCACGCGTCGAGTTGCCAGGCCTCACACGGATCGGACCGGCGGATCACGACGTTGTCGAGCAGGATGCGGTCTCGGTGGGCGGCTTGCTTGGCGGCGGCACCATCCGGGAAACGCCCGCCATCGCTGTTGCCGAACGATGGGTACGGATTGGGCATCGGCTCCATGGATTCGCAGTATTCGCACACCGACGGCACGCCGTTCGTGCAAGCGCCTTCGTCGAATTGGTCTGGCAAATCCCAGCAGTAGCCCGGGTCACAGGAGTTCATTTTCATCGCGTAGAACTCGTTCGAATACCACTGGCATGTATCGGGGATGCCGTTGCCGTCGCAGTCGTCGAGTACGACGCAGCCCGCGGCGCCGATGACGCAGCCGGGTGGGTCGGTGACATGCGTGCCACACACGAGGCACAACTCAAGTGGATCGTCGTACAAGTCGCGCGAGTTGTTGTGATTGCAGTCTTCCTCGCACTCGTCGGGCTTGTCGTCGTCGTCCCAGTCCTCGCTTGTCCCGCCGTTGGCCTCGAGGTCGCACCAGTCAGGGAGCTGGTTGTCGTTGCAGTCAAGAGAGAGCGAGTGTGTCTGGGGTGGGGAAGTATTGCAGCGCACCAGGTCGCAACCATCCCATACACCGTTGTCGTTGCAGTCAAATCCGGCCCAGCACGCCGCCGATGGGGTAGCCTGGCCCGGTGGAGCTGCGACGCCTTGGCAGCCGTCGCATCGGTCGCCGACACCGTCGCCATCGTAATCCAACTGTACGGTATTCGTTGCGAAGGGGCAGTTGTCGCAGCACGTGGGGATACCGTCGCGATCCGGGTCGTAACAATCGGGCTCACCATCGCTGTCGCTGTCGTAGCAATCCGGTACCCCATCGCCGTTCGTGTCGTCGAGGATTCCGTCGTTGTCGGAGTCGCACAATGCCGGATCCTCGTCGGCGCCGTCGATCGTGCCGTCGCCGTTGACATCGCATTCCGCGGCAAGCTGATCGAGTAGGTCCCCTTGGTCAAAGCGGGGGCACAGGTCGATGGGATTCGGGATTCCATCGCCGTCCCAATCCAGGAGGGGCGGCATGGGGTCGCACTTGTCGCCGATACCGTCCTGGTCGTAGTCGGCCTGGTCGTCTTGCGCGATACTGAAGCAGTTGTCCACGTTGTCGAACCAGCCGTCGCCATCGGAGTCGGCGTCGGCGCCGGATGGGTGGTCGGGGTCGCAGATGTCACCGCGCAGGTCGCCATCCGTGTCCGTTTGGTCCGTGTCCGTGCCGTTGTACGGGCAGTTATCCACGTCGTTCAGTACGGTGTCTCCATCCAGATCGTCGTTAAACGCGGTGTATGGTAGTCGAGGAGCGGGCCAGTCAGCGGGCGGCCCCACGTCGCAGGCGTCACCGATGTTGTTGTGGTCGGCGTCGGCTTGATCGGGATTCCACCGGATCGGGCAGTTGTCACACTCGTTGCCGATTCCGTCGAAGTCTGCGTCGGCGTGCTGGACGCCATGTGTGGAGCTAGCGATATACGGGCATCGGTCGCATAGGTCGCCCATGCCATCGCTGTCGCGGTCACGCTGATCGTTTCGGTATCCGCCACAGTTATCGCAGCCTCCACCCTTCCCGTCACTGTCGCCGTCGGTGTTGTCGGCGTCGTATGGACACAGGTCGGCGTTGGCGCCTTCACAGTAGAAGTTGTCCAGAATGTCGTCATTATCGCAGTCGCAACGGTCGTGTATTGGATCATAGGGCGTCTTGGAGCCGCAGTGGGTGGAATATGCCGTTGCATCACAGGCATCTCCTTGGCCTTCATCGGGGTGCGTCCCGGCTGAGCCCGCATCGCTGTTCACCTGGTCGGGGTTGTAGGCGTCGGGACAGTTGTCGCAAACGTCGCCCACGCCGTCGCAATCGTGGTCGGGCTGCCAGTATCCTTGGGTTGCGGTGATGCCGAGGGCGGCGGGGTCGCATTGGATAGGTTCGCCATGGTACAGGACTCTCGGGTTGTAGTCGTCCGGGCAGTTGTCGTAGGGACCCCAGAGGCCGTCAGCTTCGTAGCCTGACTGGCTCGTGGCATATGGGTCGTGATCGGTGGCGATCCCGAACTGGTCACAGGCGTCTCCCCAGCCGTCGTGGTCGCTGTCGAGTTGCCAGCGGTTCTCGACGAGCGGGCAGTTGTCGAGGCAGTCGATGATCGGGCAGTCGGAAATGACTGTCTCGCCGGGCGGGCAATGCGTCGCGAGAAACTGCGCATACTCCAGCGGCCGGATCGCCTTGCAGTCGCCGTCAGAACCGACGCGGAGTTCCGGGCAGACGATACGCCATGTCCAGAAGTCGTCATCGGTGTTCGCCTGGCCTGTTATCGCGGGATCACAGACGTGTTGCTTGTTGTTCGTTTGAAGGAGCAACTGGGCACCGCGGGCCTCGAACGGGGCCGTGTATCCGATCTCCCGCGGGTCGTCGCTATAGAAGCTTGTGGTGTTGCCGTTGACGGTCTTGTGGAGGTAGACGCCGTTTTGCACACCGCGCCAGTAACAGCCGTATTCCTGATCGTATTCGTAGTTCCGCGCCGTGTTGATCATCACGGTAAGCGTGAACCACTCGGCGGTCGGGTAGGTGCCGATCCTCTCCATCCCGAAGATCGCGTCGGGCGCACCCGATTGCATGTGGACCGTGCCCTCCTCGTTCGATTCGGGGTCGTCCTCGAAGCGCAGGTGCACGCGCTTGGCGTCGATCGTATTGTCGTCGCAGGGGTCCATGACGTAGAGTTCATACATGGAACCGTCGAGGTCGTTGTCGATGAAGAGCTCGAGTTGAATCCTGATGACGCCGTGATCTCCGGGATCTATGCCGACGCAGCCGGTGCCTACGCAGTCCAACGGAGGCACCTCGATACCGGGACCTTCGATCGCCCAATAGTAGCTGCCATCCACCGGCACGGACGGGCTCGAGGCGTCGATTTGCACTTGAAGGACCTTGTCATGGCCCGTGCCCGCATCGATGATCTGGACCGAGTCGGGCGGCACGCCGTCGGTGCGCCACCAGCCGGCCTTCGGTGCACCGTTGAAGAAGTCGCCGAGCGGATAATCCTCGCCTTCGAAGTCGTTGCCTGTCGCGTCGGCTGCTGCGAGCGCACAGATGTCGATCACCCCGTCACCGTCGGCGTCATCCGCTCCTTTGGCGGCCTGACAGAAGTCGGCCTCACCGTTGTGATCACAATCACAGCCACAGTCTTCTAGGGTCGCGTCGGGATCGTCATTGCAGGGCGTTCCAGCCGCCCAGTCCGCCACGACGCAATCGTCACCGCCTTCGCACTCGTCGAGAAGGTTGTTCAGTCCATCACAGTCCGTGTCGTCGGTGCCGGCGCCGCAGGGATCTGGTCGATCTTGGCACGCATCGCCGATGCCGTCGCGGTTGCAGTCGCGCTGGGCTTCGTTCCAGTCATCGGGGCAGTTGTCGCAGACTGATTTCTGGCTGTCAGGCGTCCCTGTCTCGTCGTATCCGACGCCCCAGTCGCACATCCATCCGGCGATGAGCGCGTCCAAATCCGCCGCGGTACCAGGAAGGAAGTCGCCGCCGCAATCGAGACATACATAGGGATTGACACGCCCGTTCTTACCTTGCAGTACCGACGAGTCGCAGGTGCTGACGTTGTCATCCGCCCAGTTCGCGATTTCCTTGAGCAGGCCGTCGCGGCTTGGCTGAGACGGAAGCTGTTCGCCCTGAGCGTCCGCGCAGTAATCCGGCGGATCGCCGTAAGGAGCGATGTCCTCCTCGCCGTAACCGTGATAGATATTCCGCCAGTCGGGTCCGAGGCGGATTGTGGAAACACGATAGCCCTTCTGCCGTGCCTCACATGCGAAGTAACGCACGTGGCCGGCACGATTGCACTCGGGCTCCGTCGGGCTCAGCGTGAAGCAGGACGCATCGCAGTTCGGCTCAGGGGTGTCGGGGCTGGTATAGCCGGGAGGAGCGCAAAGGAAATCACGGTCGTCGCCGGGAACTTCCGGCAGGCGGTACTCGCCGGTCGTGAGCAAGATGATGTGGCGCTGTGTATCGTCATTCTCGTAGGCCCACCGGGAATCGAGGAGTTGGATGGCCTGTTTGATTCCCAATTCCATGAGTCCGGCGGTGTAGTGCCCCCTCGATTCGAGTCGGCGCGTGAAGCCGGCCATCCAGTTGGTGATTGGCGTATAGAGGCGGAGGGGGATAATCCAATCGCGGTTCACGTAGCTCGTAGAAGCTTCCATGTCTGTGAATCGCACGATGCCCACCGCAAGATCTCCGTTGTGTGGGAGGCCCGGGCGTTCGAGAAAGCGGGCGACACCCTCCTTCGCGAGTTCAAAGTAGTCCTCGCCATGCGGAGGAAACATGCTGAGGGAGGTGTCGAATACGAATATGACCGAGTGCGTTGGCGCGCTGTCGGGCGGCGGCGGATCGTCGTCGCCACAGCTTGGTGGACATGTCGGCGGAGGATGTTGTTGCTGATCGCCGGCAGCGATCGTCGGAGCCGGATCCGAAATCCAGTTGACCACGCCGAGGAAGCCGCAGAAGCCGGCGATGATCAGGACGCTTGCGAGGAATCTCTCGTTGTTACGAAACATGTCCAACCTCTCAGTTGCGGACGCGCGGATCCTGTATTGCGGCTGCGGGAGGCTGTGAGAAGGCGGAAGGGTCCCTGTGTGGGCGGGACAGCCCCCCGACCGCCATCACCAATATCGGCCCCAGGAAAGACGTGGTTAAGATGGGATTAGGTTTTTGCTTGAGAATGGACTTAGTTGGGATAGGATGGCCGGCCAGTTGAGCGCGAAAGGGTAGGTGCGGAGTCAGAAACACCCCTCAGGGGTACGTGAGACGTTCCTGCGTGCGTGCCCGATATGCTATGACCCTGTCGGAGGGGACGTTGGGCGTTGGTAGGGAGAGTAGATCAGGTAGCTAATGGCGAGTTCGACGTTCCACCCGTCGCTCTCGGTGCTCCTTGGTGTGGAGACGCGCAGACCCGAAACGGTAAGGGATGGGTCTCCGGCCACGAGCGTGTGGGCGAAGGCGACAAGTCGTTTGAGGTGGACGTTTTCGAGGGATAGGCGCGTGTTGAGCCGCTTGTAGGGCGTCTTGGCGACGCGTACCGGGGCGGAAGGTTCGTTACCGATCCAGTGCTCAGAGGGTATCTCGGCGGCTTCCAGCGCGTCCCGGACTTGCTGAAGTAGCTCGTCATTGGGGCGTTGCCGCTCTGTCGCCAAACGGGGAGCGTTCCTGAGGGCCTTGATCGCCTGTGTGTCCAGGGCCATCCGCTCCGTCTGGGCCACGAGATCGCGGTAGCCGGCCTTCCTCTGGGCGGCTCCGCGGCTCTCCAGAAAGCACCAGAGGGCGAGCATGGCCAGTACGCTGGCAAGCAGTGTCAAGAGCCGCCGTGGGGCTTCGATGTCCGTGTTAGTGAGTTTCAGCATCACCTGTTCGCCGTATCTGTACTCGGAAACCGACCGTGCTGTCCTTGTTCTTCTTCGTACGCGGCGGATCAGCCGCCAGGGCGTCGAGTTCGTTGAAGGCTTGCACAAGCAGGCCCGCATCGCTATGGGCTCTCGTACCACCGACGAGCTTCATGCCGCGGTCGTCCGCGGAGAGTTCATCCAGGCGGAGCCTCACCTGGGAGGGTATCTGCCGAACCAAGTCGCTCATCAGTGCGAGCGTGTGGAGGCCGTGCTCACTTCCCGGCATCGCGGTCTGTTTGGTGCCGTTGGTCAGACCTTCGAGCTTGATCCGCTCGGAGCGTAAGCGTAACGCGGCGCTGGGTGGAACGGATTCGCCGGGATAGACAGTTGCGTACAACGCCTGTTTCTGGGAGCGCAATTCGCCGATCGCTCGGCCGTATGTATGGTTCTGAATCCGAAAACCCAGCGAAAGCGCGATGAGTAGCACGGCCAGTGCCACCGCGGTTCGGAGTCCCTGCGTGCGCAGCGTCTCCCATCGTCCGGAGTACGCTAGCTGATCCTGCCGCAGGTCGCATACCTGGGGGGCGGTCGCCGCGTGGCAGATTGCCGCGACTGTCTGTTCGGGCGGCAGAAGTGTCACGGGGCTCGTAGCGTTCGCATCGTCCGCGGCTGACCTGGCGTTGTCACCGTCTCCGATGAGGCAATAGAGTTGCCAGTGCTCGTGCGTTCGTCCGAGGCCGGCCTCGGCGGCCGTGCGGTGGAGGAGATCGGGGTTCGTCTCGTCTTCAGCGTGCCGGGTCATCGCACAGGCGGCGGTGATGGCCGGATCACCGTCAGAGAAGCTCACGTAGACTTCGCGCTGTGTGTCGAGCAGTACGGCGCCGGAGCCCGGTTGCTCACCCGGTTCGATGAGCGTCACGTCGACGGTGGCCGCTTCGACGTGGACTGCGTGCCGATCGAGTTCATCGAAGAACGACCTGAGCGCCTCGGTGAAGACGGCCACGACGAGCGCGGCGTTGCGACCGTGTCGCTGAAGGACACAGGTGAGTTCGTCCAGGTCGACAGGAAGGTACTGTTCGAATTCAAACAGCGCCGTCTGCTCGTTCCACTTGTCTGTATCCAACCGGATGAAGTGAACGAGGCACCAGCTTGATGGAATCACCAGCCTGCAGACCAAGCCCTCCGGGTGGTCCGATCGGAGGCGAGTACCGAGTTGCTCCGCAAGCGATCGCAGGTCTTCCGGCGTGCGGGGCAGGTGCGCGCAGTGCGGCTCCTGCGCCTCGACAAGCGGAGCGACCGTCGCCGGATCACGTCCGTGGCACTGCGCCAAATAGGCGGACGAGTCAGTGATGTAGAGAACGTGGCTCGATTCCACGGGTCAACCTCGTCGTCTGGAGCCTCGGCGCGAACGCGACGGGGCCTGTTTGGGTTTCGGAATACTCACCTCGTATGTGTTCGCACCCTGCCGCAGGCTCGCTGAGCCGGGTGTAATCGAAACGATCTGAAACGACCCGATCTGCCCGCCCGTCCGGCGGACGCGCTGCGCGCCTTTCACGTCGGAAAACAGTCCCCAGGACTGACCGTGCTCCACGAAGGTGGCGATGAGCCGCGGGAGCTTGACCGGTGGGGGAGGCGGTGGTGGCTTTGCCCTCGGCGCTTCCACTGGCTCCGGATCGATCAGAGGCTGGCGCAGATCGCGCTGCCAGATGGCGGCGAAGCTGTCGAGCGCCGGAATCGAATGGCCGGAAGAGGTTGGGGCGTTCTGAGAATCCACCTGCGCAAGGTCGGCCTTGGCCGGCTCGGAGCGGAAGAAGATGACCCGCGCTCCGCAAGAAAGCGTGGCAAGTACGAGCACCAGCTGTGACGCTTTCGCTAGTGTGGCCAGTCGACGGATCTTGACGTTGGTCATCGCTACAGTGCCCCCAGATAGAGCGGATGCGCTCGGCCGTCTACGATCGTGGCCACGACATACCACCGCCGCCGATCAGCTTCTATCGATGTCGTCACCAGCAGTGACCAGGTCTGCCCTTGCGCTGCGGGCCAGAAACTCAAGTGGTCCGACCAGGACGGCTTGGGTGATTTGGGTTTCACCGCGGGATTGTCCACGGGCCATGGGAACATCTCATCGATGTCGTGAGCCCGCACCACCTGGTCGAACCAGAGTGCCTTCGGCCAGCCGCGTGTCTTCTGGGAATCGACGATGGGTGTGAACTGCACGTGCTCAGGGGGAAGGCCGTTGGTTTGCCCCAAAGCGCGCAACTGGTCCGACGCGTCGCGGGCTTGACTTCCCGCGGACATGTTGAGTTTGCCTGCCTCCGGCGTGACGCGACACATCACGGCACAGTCTCCGAGTGTCAGACGCAGGACCCTTTCATTCGTCTTGTTCTCGATGTCTGTTGGTGCGTCGTTCGGTTTCGCCAGCAAGTCCGGAAGACACGCCATGAGGCTTTCGACCGCCAAGCGGTGGTCGAGGTCCCGTGCAACCCACGCGGACCGAATCGACTCGGTGGCTGTCAGCATGGCTAGTCCGCCGCTGCTGGCCGCGAGGAGTCCGATCAAGAACAACGACAGTACGAGGGCGTACCCGCGTCGCGTCGTTGGTCTTGGCGTCGATTTCATCGGGCCGGTCATCGAGGTAGCCTCTCGGGTACGGGTACGATCCTCACATCAGAGTGGGCATCCGTGTGATCCCACCGGCATGCCAGCCTCACTCCGCGAATCTCCTCGGCCGCGGCCTGACTTCGCCGGCCGGTGGTCACCGCCTTCTCGGCGATCTTCTCGATGGTGACGGCCTCAGCGGCGTCCAGCAGAATGCGACGGCTCGGTGTTGCCGCCGTGGCGGTCAGATCCACGACCTCACGAACGAATCGCTTGGAACCGGCCTTCGGGGAGTTCTCGACGATGTAGGTGACACGCGCCGGGAGCTTGCGCGAAGCCATAAGTTCTCCGGAGGGGACCGGTACGAGGCAGATCATGGTGATGAGTTTGTCGGCCTCCGGCGGCAATGCCACCATTTCGGCATCTTCGGGCAGCCATGTGATGATCGACCGCACGTCCTCCTCGAACTGATCGAACACCCGCTCGCGTTCCCAGCGCTGCTCGAGTGTCGACTTCGCGGTCTTTTGGATCTTGACGGCCTGCACCGTCACCGTGGCGGACAGAGTCACGATCATGCTGCCCAACACGAGCGCCAGCAACGTCTCCACCAGCGTGAGCGCACGCGCTGCGTTCGGTTGCGTTCGTCTGGTTGGACGGTTTTGCCGCATCTAGCCTTCTTCGCGCCGCTCGAGCCAGTGATACTGCCGGACCCAGTCTTCGCTATGCTCATCCCCACGCCGAACGAGTCTGAGGTTCACCTGTGTGGCCTTGATGTCCTTGGCGATCAGGACTTGGTCGGCACTCCTGATCCAGTCCCATCTGTCCTTGTTCGGGAGCGAACCGGTCGCCGGGGTCGCCATCTTCTCGTCGGACAGCCGCCACTCTGCGATCAACCGCTTGGCCATGTGCCTGGCGACAAGTTCATTCTGCGACGCCTCGAGCTGCCGGAGGCTGCGAGACTGGGCGACAAGCATGGTGGTGACGGCACTGCCGACGATCACGGATGCAGCCAGCACTTCGACCAGCGTCGAGCCTCGTCGCCTGCGTTGATCCGCCGATCGTCGACCGATCGAGTTGGCACGAATACAGGTCATCGATCCTCCGCCGCACTGAGTTCAAGCCGGCTCCCATAGCCGTCCATGTAGAGGCTCGCTCGGTAATCCCGCCCGAGAGCCAACTCGACGCGGTACATCTGCATCTTGCTTCCCGACCTCAGCAAGACGGGCCAGGCGTCGTCCGAAGAGACGATCCGCGCATCGGATGGCCATGGCATGACGCTGACTATGCGCACCTTGCGGACCAGGCGGAAGCGCGAACCCCGCGACCACGTCCATACGCCCTCGACGAGCATGGGCTTGTGTACCGCCACACTGTGTTGCTGGAATACCAGACGTCGTGGTTTCCCACTCCGCACGGCCTCCGTCAGAGCGAGCCGGTAGACCGATTCGATCTGTGTGGCGGCTGACCGGAGTTGGGCACGCTCCGACACACCATGGGCCTGGACCGTCGTGACGCCGACGGCCAGTGCCAGAAGCGTGACTACGGCCATCAGCTCGATGAGCGTGACGCTTCGCTGATATGGACCGCGCTGCGTCATTCGCCATCCTCAAGGTGCCAACTGGTAATGTCCCCATCGGCTCCGGCGCCGCCTTCTTGGCCGTCCGCACCGAACGAGACTAGATCGTAGGGCCCGTGCGCACCGGGATAGAGGTAGATGTAGAGACGTCCCCACGGGTCCTTCAGGTCACTCGTTAGAATCCCGTTGGGATGCTCGGGCGTCTTGCGTTGCAGCATCGCGATACCCTCGTCGTTGTTCGGGTATCGGTCTTTCTCCATGAAGAAGAGCTCCAGCCCATTGGTGATGGTGGCGATCTCGCTACGTGCGACGTTCTGCTTCGCCGACACGAGATAGTCCCGCACCGAGACGGTGGTGACCGTGGCCAAAACGCCGACGATCACGACCACGACCATCAACTCGACCAAGGTGAACGCAATCGGTCTCGTCATTCTCTTGTTTGTATTCATGGCAACATCACTTTCGGTTCATTGCATGGCCTTGGTGGCTTCCAGGATCGGCATCATGGTGGCGAAGACGACAAAGCCGACGACGGCCGACATCAACACGATCAGTGCCGGCTCCAGCACCGCAGTCGCCTTGCCGATCGCCAGCCGGACTTCCGTTTCGTAGCCTTCCTTCAGTTGCCCCAGCATGTCGGGCAACTCGCCGGTCTTTTGCCCCACGTCGACGATGTGAACGACAAGCGGCGGGAAGATGCGCGAGTCCGCGAGCGTCGGTGCGATGTCACTTCCGCGCTTGATGGCCTCGATCATCCCCTCGAGTTCGGCGGACAGGACGCGGTTCCTCGCGTTCCCGTGCATGACGCGAAGCGCATCGAGGAACGGGACCCCGCTACGCAGAAGCAGCGCCATCGTCTGAGCGAACTGGGCAATCAGAGCCTTGCGGACCAGGACGCCGAGCACCGGAAGCGCTAGTACGCTCCGGTGACACCAGACGCGACCTGGATTCCAACGGTAGAGCGCTGCGCCGCTGCCGACGGTGCCTCCGCCCAAGACCAGCAGCAGCAGCCAATGTCCTGTCAGTGTGTCGCTGACCGCTTTCAGAAAGACCGTCGCAGCCGGTAGCGAACGACCCGATGCGTCGAGCACGGTGAGCAACTGCGGAACCACGTACGACATCAGAAACAGCACCACGCCCGTGCCGACTACGGCAAGCAGCATGGGATAGGCCAGCGCCGTGAAGAGCTTGGCCTTGATGGTCTGCCGCTCTCGCACGAACATCGCCAGTTCCTGAAGCGCGCCATCCAGATTGCCGGACATCTGACCGACACGCACGGCGCTGCAAAAAACGTTGTCGAACCACGTTGGATGAGCTTGCAGAGCCTCGGCAAGCGGCTGACCCGATGCGACTTTCTCGCGCATGTCACGGAGAATCGGCAGCATGCGGCCGGCGCGTTGACGAATGAGTACGTCCAACGCTTCGACAACGGGCACACCGGTTCGCAGGAGCATGGCCAACTGACGGGCGAATTCCGACGCCTGCTCCTGGCGCTTACCTCGTCCCATCCGCCCCGCACCTCGGCGTCGCTGCCGAAACCGAACGGGGGCGAATTCGATCAGCTTGACGCTCCGCTCTCGTAGCATCTGCCGCGCGGAGGCGGGTGTGTCCGCCGTGAGCGTACCCTCCGTGAGGCCGCCCACTGCGTTGTATGCTTTGTACGCGAATACGGGCACGACGTTTCCCCGACTGGCGGACCTACAGCGATCTCGTCTCACTGTTGCCGTTCACGCAATCTCAACAGCGCACCGGCAACTCCTCGCAACTGCCCTCGCCGGCCGACTCACCGGTCAGCTCGTCCTGGAAGGCAACGCGGGTGACCTCTTCCAGCGTGGTCGCTCCCGAGAGGAACTTCGCCACGCCGTCCTGACGCAACGTGGTCATACCCGAGGCAACCGCCTGGGCCTTGATCTCACTTGACTTGGCGCGATCCACGATCAGCTCGCGAATCGCCTCGTCGACGGTGAGTAATTCGAAGATCCCCTTTCGGCCTCGGTATCCCGTGTTCGTACACTCGTCACAGCCGCCGCGGTCACTCACCATCGACCCGGCGAGATGGGGCTCGAGGCGGAGCGACGCGATTGTCTGCGGCGTAAGCGCCACCTGTTGTTGGCACTTCGGGCAGAGTATGCGCAACAGCCGCTGAGCGAGTACCGCCAGCAAACTGCTAGCCACCAGATACGGTTCGATGCCGAGGTCCAGCAGTCGGCTGACCGCGCCGGCCGCATCGTTGGTGTGCAGGGTGCTGAAGACAAGGTGGCCCGTCAGTGAACTCTGGACGGCCATGCGCGCCGTCTCTTCGTCGCGAATCTCGCCGACCATGATGATGTCAGGGTCCTGACGCAGCACGGCTCGAAGCCCCGTGGCGAAGGTCATACCCTTCTTGCCCGACACCTGCGTCTGACTGACGCCGGTGAGTTGATACTCGATCGGGTCCTCCAGTGTCAGAATGTTCTTCTCACGGCAATCGAGGTACTGAAGGCCCGCATAGAGCGTGGTCGATTTACCCGAGCCGGTCGGCCCCGTCACCAGAATGATGCCGTGCGGCCTCTCCAACAGTGTCCTGAACCGCACCTGGTCGGGAGGCGACATTCCGAGTTCGCCCAACTGGTAGAGCCGCTCGGTCTTGTCCAAAAGACGCAAGACGACGCGTTCCCCGCAACTGGTGGGGATGATGCTGATCCGCAGATCCACGGACTTCTCACCCACGGTGACGGACGTGCGACCATCCTGGGCGAGCCGCTTCTCCGCGATGTCCATCTTGCCGACGACCTTCACGCGGCTGACCACCTCGTCCAGGAGTTGTCGCGGCACACGCAGATAGTCGTAGAGCACACCGTCGATCCGGAAGCGAACCTGCACGTGTGTTGGGTAGGGCTGAATGTGTACATCGCTCGCGCAGCGTTTGACCGCCTCGAAGAGAATCATGTTGACGAGCTTGATCACCGGCGCTCGCGAGTCGCTGTCGAGCAGGTCGCACGACTCCAATGCGTCCAACTCATCGAGCAGCTTGCTCTCATCATCCGCATCGTCCAGGACTTCCGAGAAGTCAGCGTCAGCCTCGGAGTAGGCTTGATTGATGGCTCGATCGATCACGATACGCGGTGCCAACTCGATCGCGACCGGAAGGCCCATCAGGGCGCCGACGCGGTGGATGACGTTGATGTCCCTGGGATCGTCGGTCACGACACGGAGGCAGCCGTCGACGGGCTTGAGCCCGATGAGTCGATGCTCACGACAATAGCCGATGGGGATGGCCTGCACGAAGTCGTGGTCGACGTCCGCCGGCGCGATCGCCGTCCGAATCGGGTAGCTCAAACGGTCAGAGAGGTACCGCTGGTAATCCGCCTCCGTCAGGTGGCCCTCTTCGTGGGCACGCCGCATCAGACTCCATGAGGTCTCGCCGTCTTGCTCAGCTCGCTCGGCAAACGCGCGCAGCGGTTCGTCGGGGAACCCGGTCTCCCGAAGGAACTCGATCGCGTTCTGCACGTCTTCGGACATTGTCATGACATAGCAGCCTCACCGCGCACTACCGCATCCACAGAAGATCACTTTCCGGGTAGTCCCGGTTGTCGAGTTCAGCGTGTTCCATCTCGCCGAGCGTGATGAGTTTCAGGTCGGCAAACTGATCGTCGCGCAGGATCGTGGGGCGGATAAAGGCGTACATGCGCGACTTGGTCCGAATCCGGTCACTGCTCTGGAAGAACGTGCCGAGGATCGGGATACGCCCGAGCAGCGGAACCTCGGTCACGGTGTCGGTCTCATTCTCGGAAACCATGCCTCCGACGATGATGGTGTTGCTGTCGGGAATCTCGATCGTGCCGGAGAACGAGTTCGTGGTCCGCGGCGGCGGAACACCCACCGACCCACTGCCCGTGAAGTTGCTGAAGTTGAACGTGTAGTCGAGGGACAGATGGTCTCCCTCGGCCACGTGCGGCGTAACCGTCAGCGTAGTACCGGCCGACTCGAAGCCGGCGAACGAGGTGGTCGCCACCGTGTCGGAGGCATTCACACTCGTAAATGGTGCCTCTTCGACATTGCTGAGTGTCGACGATGTGTTGTTGCCCACGACGATACGCGGCGTGGCGATGATCCGGCTGTTGCCGTGAGCGGCAATCGCACGGACCAGGATAGGGGTCTCATGCGGCCCCAGGATCACCGCGTTGATTCCGCCGCCGGGCCTGAACGACCTCTTCCCGGTTCCAAGATCGACGTCGGAGAGCCCGAAGCTCGAGAAGACCAGGGACTGGTACGGTGCGAGGTTCTCTTCATTGGCCAGTTCGATCGCAAGGCTGAGTGAGTCGTTGAACGTGATGGCGACCAGCGTCATCTCGATCAGGATCTGAGCCTGCCGTTTGTCGAGTTCATCCAGCAGCGTGACGAGCTTCTGATGAAACTCCTGCGGTCCAATGGCGATGATCGAGTTCGTGTGTTCGTCTGCGGATAGGATGAAGTCATCACCCTCGATCCGGCGCACCTTCGGCGCCGCTGCGGGCGCAGACTCAATCGGCTCCTGCGCTGTCGGCATTGGCGGAGGTTCGCCCGGCGCCGCAGGTGGTCTGTTCTTGCCCGGCGGGACCCCGACCGCAGTCGGTGCCGGTTCGGCCGCACCATCTGCCCCGGAGTCCGATGTGACGTTCGGAAGCACTTCCGAGAGAATGCCGATCAGGTCCTGCGCGGGCCTGTTGCGAGGCTTGTAGATCTTCATCGGGCGGGACGCCTCCGCCAGTGCCACATCCTCTTCATCCAGGAGCTTCTCGATCTGCGTGTGCATCGCCTGCGTAGCGGTGACGTAGAGCCGGTTGCGCTCCTCGTCCACCAGTAGGTTCATCTCACCCTTCGTGTCCCACGTCGGGGCGAGGATGTTCTCCACCAAGCCCTGCAGGCGCGTCACGGAAATGTACTCCGGCGAGTAGGCGACCGTATGATGCGTTGTCTTGGGAAGCACATCGAACTGCTCGACCAGGGACCGGACCCGCGCTACGTCTTCCGCGGAGCCCACGACAACCAGGTTCTCCTTCGCCAGGTCGGGCAAAACGAGGACCTCAGTCGCAACGGCGTTCTCCAGCCTCGCCTTCTCAGCCATCATGGTCAGCACATAGTCAGCCACCGTCTTTGGATCGTGATGGCGCACGGGGAGCGTGACGACTTGCACTGAGACCGGGTCGGCGTCGATGAGCCGAATGATGTCGAGGGCTTTGGCCACCGCCGCCTCGTAGTCCGTGATGATCAGGAGTTTCTTGTCGGGAATCTGTATAACAGATGCCTTGCCCGACGACAGAAACTGCTGAATCTGCTTGGCAATCCCGGCAAGATCGTTGGATTCAACAGCCACCACCTGTGAAATCACTCTATTGGAGCGGGCCCCCTGATCCCCGAGATCATCCTCCCTGATCTCCGTGATCAAACGCGGAATGTCGTCCGTGCGGACGATTCTGAGCCAGCCCTCCACGTCCCCTTCGACGATCGCCAGGCCGTGCATCCGGAGCATGCTCCGCAGCAGATCGAGCAACTGGGTACGTGGAATCTCGACCTCACCGGGCCGGAAGATCACCGATTGACCTTTGAGTTCGTCTCCGTAGATGATCTTGATATCCAGGCTTTGGCTGACGTAGTCCACGAAAACCGTGAGGTCCACCGATTCCGGATAGCTGATGGTGACAATCGGCTTTGAACGGTCGGTGGCTTGGTTGCCGCTCTGGCGGCGTTCGGTGGGTCTTGGGCGGCGCGGCCTCACCTGGCCCGCACCCTCATTCGGATAGGCCATACAAGCGCAGGAGACGACCAGAAGTGCGATGCGCACGCGGCGAGCGGTGCGGCTGAAACGCGGGGGTTTCCGCGTTTCCCGACCACCGCAGGATGGCCTGGGGACCCCGACCGACATTGTGGTTTGACTTCCCTAACGAGGGAGATGCCGTGGTGGCGACCCTGAGCATGCACCCAGTCGACCACTAAGTGACACCATCCCAGACACCGTGCGGCGCGGATTCCGCGACCGCTAATACGCCGTGTTCACACGACTCAACAGGTGGGTTATCGGTGGCGATTGTGTGGGCGTTAAGTGGCAATACGATTTCCTGTTGGGCATCCGTCCGATAAGCAGGCACTGCGGACTCGGTCCGCCGAACACCAAAGTGCAGTGCCGACGCCGTCGCAACCGCGTCTTTGCGTCACCATTCTTGAAGCGAGAGGCGCTGCTGGACGATGAGCCAAGGGTGATCTTGTGTGCCGGAACGGCGCTAGAGTACTGTGCTCTCTCGTATAGGTGGAACCACGTAGGTAGTAACACCTATGCGGCAAAGCCGGAATCGTAGGCCGCAACCCGGTCCGAATCCGAGAAGAACCGGTGCCGGAGTGTTCTTTAGCACCCTGATCGAAGGTGAGCGTTCCGTCAGCAGGGCGTGTGGATAGCAGGCAAGGAAGGTCAATATGCAAGGAAAACAGGCAGTTGTCACAATTGGCGTGACGCTACTTGCAGCCACGCTCGGCTGCGCGACGAACCAACGACGGCCCGCGTATAACACTGTCACAGACCCTGAAAACCGCGACTCATTGGAGGCTCAGACGGCCAACGACGAGGGGCTTTCCGCGTTGAAGGAGGATGATCTCGAACTTGCCCGGAGCAAGTTCGCGGAAGCCCTGGAGTACGATCTATCCTACGCGCCGGCTCACAACAACCTTGGGCTGGCGCTGATGCGGAAGTGCCAATACTATGAGGCTGCTTGGGAATTCCAATATGCCGCCAAACTCATGCCGCACGCCCGTGAGCCCCGAGCCAACCTGGCGCTGCTCTACGAAACCATCGGGCGACTGGATCGCGCCGCGGGCGAGTACGAGGCCGTACTCGAAATGAACCCGGACGATCTGACGGCCATGCAGCACCTCGCCCGCACCTACGTGAAGGCCAACAAGAAGACCGACCGAACCGCCGAGTTGCTCCACAAGCTCTTCAAGCTGCCGCTGGACAAGCAGTGGGACGCCTGGGTCCGCGGCCAACTCGTCCGTCTGGGACGCTACGAGGAAACGACGCAGTAGCCTCCTTTCCGCGGGCAGCAGCGCCGGCGAGTCGCGGTCTCGGCGGCGAAGGTCGGCTAATTCGTGACGACTCCGACGCTGCACGTTGGGACGTCCGTCATGTGCCGACAGCGTCGGCTGATGTGCGATCGCGTCGTCACCTCACACGAGTTCTCTGTATGCCGCACCCGTATGTCGCCGAGGATGCCGATGCCCTGGCGCGAGGTCGGCGCGTCTTCGAGGAGCCGCATGAGCGCTTCGATGGTCTCCCAAATGCCGGACGACGAAAGGCCGATCACGATTCCACTTCACCTGCAAGCAGATCCGCGACCTGCGCCGTGAAAAAAGGTGGTGTTCTCGCTGACTGGACCCCGCAAGCGCGAGCCTTGCTTGTGTCCGGTCGGGGGCTCCGCTAACCTACTCGCTCCGTGGACGGACTACCCTTTGGGCTACGGTTCGATTCATGATGAGCGACGAGGTTTTCATCTCACACACGACCGCGGACGACGCGATCGTCGCGGAAATCCGCGAAGCCCTCGAAGGCCAGGGCCTGACCGTCTGGGTCGACTCGCGCGAACTCACAGCCGGTGACGACCTGACCGATGAGGTGGTCGAGCAAATCGAATCAGCTCGCCACGTCATGGTTGTGCTCAGCTTGATCCTGCGTGGACAATCTCGAAGTCGAATTCTACCCGATGGCTGAGTCTAGGATGCCGCCGCGCATGATTGACGAGCGGGCTGCAAATCGGGCATCAGTCTTGTACGTGCTGGAACTGGAGACGGAACTACTCCGGCTCAGTCGCAGCAACCGTTCCAGCGTCAACGAGGGCTTCGAATCGCAGATCACGATTCCGCGAATGGAATCTGTCCAACTCGCCGACCTGCAAAGACGTTGGGTCGAGACCACTGACCTGATCGAGTATGGCGCCTGTGTATTGCCTCCGGACCTGATTCTGTTCCGAAACCCGGAGCCGCGTCTTGCAGCCGAGGGAGGCTTCATCTTCCTTTCGCACGCCACCGCGGACGACGCAATCGCCGCGAGAATCCGCGAAACTCTAGAGGGTATAGGCCTACCGGTTTGGGTCGACTCGCTCGAACTCTCGGCTGGCGTTGACCTGAACGACACGATCCTCGAGAAGATCGAGCAGGCTCGACACTTCATGGTCGTGCTCAGCCCTAACGCGATAAACTCCGGGTGGATCTTGAAAGAGATCACGTACGCCCTGAAGGTCCAAAAAGACGGCTACAAAGTGATCCCGGTCCTCTTGCCGGGAGTCGAGCCGTCTGCCCTGCCTCTCTGGTTTGGAGAGAAGGAACTATTAGCAGTCCGAATCGGCACCGGCAACGGCGCTGTGGAGGAAGCGGCCCCCGCGCTGGTCGCGGCCGTGCGCGCGAGCTGTGACGACGCGACTGACGGCGATGTTGTTGACGAACGATCGGCAGACTTTACCCTCAATGTGAGCGACGCAGCGACGCTGACGCTCAGGCTTGACAACCCGACGATGAGCACCGCTGGCGGCCAGCGCCGTGCTAGGGCGACTGCCAGGTTGACCTACACACCCCGGAAGCTCGGCGCGGCCCAGGTCGAAGGCTCGGCCTACATGCTCACCGCCCCGCTCGGTCCCATCGAGCATGAAGAGCTACGCTGGTACCTTGAGCGCTATGCAAGCTGGCCGGTCGGTGTCTTCACCGAGCGGGCCGACAAGGTCGTCACACAGCTTCCAGAATGGGGACGCGACCTATTCAAGTCAGCGTTGAAGCCTCGCAAGGCGTCAGAGGCGTACGAGGCCTGGAAGCACGTCGACGGCGGCACCGCGCGAAGGTTCACCATTGACGTGGACTCCGAGTTGCCGGACGGCGCCCCTGGAGATGGGCGTTCGCTGACGAAGAAACAATGGAAGGCTCAGGAGGCCGCCACCCAACTCCTTGCCCTGCCGTGGGAGCTTTTGCACGACGGCAAGGACTACCTGTTCCAGGGCGCGCGCGGAGTCCGCGTCAACCGCACCCTGCCCAACCGGCAGGAGCAGAAGGCGGTCACGACCGATCTACCGTTGCGTGTGCTGCTGGTCAGCCCTCGGCCGGAAGATGAGCGCACGACCTACATCGACCACCGAGTCAGCGCCCGCCCGCTCGTCGATGCCCTCACGCCGCTTGGCAAGAACGTCGAGCTGACCCTCCTTGATCCGCCGACCTTTCCGGCGCTAGAGGAGAAGCTGCAAGAGGCCTTCGACGCTGGGGAGTCCTTCCACGTCGTCCATTTCGACGGCCACGGCATCTATGACCCAAAGCTCGGCCTCGGCGCACTGTGCTTTGAGAACCCGGATGACACCGACAAGCTCCAAAAGCGGCGATCCAAGGACGTAAGCGCCGAGCAACTCGCGGGCGTTATCCGCGACCACCGCATCCCCTTGTTCTTCCTCGAAGCGTGCCAGTCCGCGATGACCCAGAAGGACCCAACCGCCTCCGTGGCCGCGAAACTCCTCCAGCAAGGTGTCGCCTCAGTGGTGGCCATGAGCCACAGCGTCCTGGTCGAGACCGCGCGGCGCTTCGTCGCCGAGTTCTATGACCGGCTCATGACCGGCGCCACCATTGGCGAGGCCATGCTCGCCGGTCAACAGGCCCTCCATGCCGATACGCTTCGCGGCGAGGTTTTCGGCGGGGGTGAACTCCACCTTCACGACTGGTTCGTGCCCGTCCTCTTTCAGGAGGAGCACGACCCGCGGTTGATCCACGGACTTCCTCCCGCCGACGTCGCCGATCTCCGGCGCAAGACCGCAAAGCTGAGTCTGGGTGATCTGCCGGACCGACCGGAACACACCTTCGTCGGCCGCAGCCGCGAACTGCTCAGCGCCGAGCGGATGCTCGCCTCCAGCCCCTACGTGGTCTTTCAGGGGACCGGCGGCGAGGGCAAGACCACGCTGGCGGCTGAGCTTGCACGCTGGTTCGTCGAGACGCAGCGTTTCGACCGTGCCGCGTTCGTCTGCCTGGACAAGCGCCCCGACCCCCGCAACGTGCTTTACGCCCTGGGCGAGCAACTCGTCCCCGGCTTCGTCGCGGCGGCCGCGAAGGACGAAAAGGAGGCCCGCCTGCTGGTCGAACGTGCCCTGCGGGATCACCGGACCGTTGTCGTGTTCGACAACATGGACTCGGTCCTCCCACCAGCAGTCGGCGCGCCGGAACAGACCGTTTACGACTCCGACGCGCTGGCAGAACTACTGAAGCTCGCTGGCGACTTACAGGAGTGCGGCGACACGAGGCTGATGTTCACGTCGCGCGAGCTAGTGCCCGTGCCCTTCGACGGCCACCACATCGTCACCGGTCGCCTGACCGAAAAGGAGGCGATCGAGCTGGTCGGTGGCGTGCTCAAGCACATGGGTTTGTCTCCTGTTGCGTCGGACGCGGGCCGGGACGAAGACGAGATTAAGGCACTGGTGACGGCAGTCAACTGCCACGCGCGAAGCCTCGTTCTGATCGCCGGCGAGGTAGGCAGCGCCGGTGTCGCCCACACGACCGACGACGTTGTCGAGTTAATGAGCCGCCTGCACGAGAAGTACCCCGACGATCGCGAGCGGTCGCTCTTTGCCAGCGTCGAGCTCTCGCTCCAGCGCCTGCCCAAGGAGACCCGCGAGCGCATTCGCCCACTCGGCGTGTTCATCGGCGGCGGTTGCCTACCTTCCATTGGCAAGGTCCTGGGATACGACCTTGAGGCGAATGAAGAGGTCGCTCTGGCGCGTCAACTCATCGATGTCAGCCTGGCCGATGTGCCGGGCCGAGGTTATCTCCGACTGGATCCCGCCCTCGGTCCTTACCTGCTGGGTGAACTCAGCGATGACGAGCGCGAGCATGCCCGGGCAAGATGGGCCGTAACGATGGTCGAAATGACGCACTACCTCTACCAGCAGCGGTCCAAGGATCCACAACTCGTCGCGGACCTCACGCTGCTAGACCTTCCCAACCTCGTAGCCGCATTGGAGCACCTGGCGGTTGGCGCAACTACCGAAACGGTCGTGGGCGTTGCCACGCGATTAGAGGCCCTCCTGGCGAGCTATGCCCGACCGAAGGCTTTGGCCCGCGTGGTCGCTATTCGCCGTAAGGCGCAGGATCACTTGGGAGTTTTGGGGCACACGCACTTCATCGCAACGCATGCCGCCGTGGAGCGACTTCTCGATCAGGGCGAATTCACTGCGGCGGTCGCAGACGCCCGCGCGCTACTTAAATATGCCGAGAACGCTGGCGAGGGCGCCTACAACCAGGCTGCGTACGACACCGCGATTGCCCGGCTGCTACTGGGCCGCGCCCTGAGGATGAGTGGCGACCCCGAGACCGCGCTGCCAGGCTTGGAACAGGCTTGGGCTGGGTTCCAGGCTCTCGCCGACGCGGGCGACATGGAAGCGGCTCGGATGGCGCCGGCCACTGTTACGGAACGCGGCGACTGCCTTCGCGCTCTGGGCCGACTCGATGAAGCGGCGACAGCATACGAAGAATCTGCTGAGCGTGCAGAGAAAGACGGTGAGCCAAGACTTGCGGCGGTCAGCAGGGGACAGTTGGGTGCCGTGAGGATGTATCAACGGCGGTTCCAGGAGGCCCTTCGCGCCTACGAAGCGGCGCGACACATCTTTGAGAACCTACGCGAGCCAAAGAGCGTTGCCGCTGCTTGGCACCAGATCGGGAGGGTCCACATAAGCGCTGGGCAATACGATACCGCTGGACAGGCCCTCCTCAAATCGCTCGCCATTAAGGTCCAAACAGGCGACCGCGCTGGCGAGGCGAATACCCTCAGTGAACTCGGTGACCTGTACGACGCGATGGGCCGCTACGATGAGAGCGCTCGTTTCTGCCGCCGAGCCACGGACATCTACGTCGAAGTCCGAGATGTCGCGAACGAAGGTCGCGTGCGTAACAACTTGGCCGACACGCTTATCAAGATCGCCCAACATGACGCGGCTTGCGTCGAGCTGCGACGGGCGATCGAGTGCAAGGAGCCCTTCGGTCATGCAGCACAGCCGTGGAAGACCTGGAGTATGCTCTGCGACCTGGAGCGTGCGGTCGGCGATCAGAACGCCGCCGTCAGCGCCCGCCAGGCGGCGGTCGAGACATACCTCGCCTACCGCCGCGCCGGTGGCGAAAACCAAGAGCTCGGCGGCCAACTCTGTGCAGCGACCGCCCGCTCGATCGTAGAGGGAAAGGCCGAGCAAGCCCGCGCTGAACTCGGGCGGCTCTTCGGAGACTCCGAGTTACCCTCTGGGGCAAGGGTGCTCGTTTCATCGCTTCAGGCTATCTTGGATGGCGCCCGCGATCTCGCCCTGGCCGACAGCCCGGACCTCGATTACGACGACGCTGTCGAAGTCCGCTTGCTCCTCGAGTCGCTGACGCCACGTCCCTGAAGCTGTGGCCCGGTGGTCGCTGGCGTGCATTCGAAAAGGGCGCGGGACCTCGCCCGGCACTCGAACAACACGTTGAAGATGGACCACCGTGGGCAGACGGTGGGGCGGCGAACCGGTGGCACGCCAGCGGCCGTGGTCGGGGCTTGGCCGGATCTGTGGACCGAATGTGCACTTACCGCTGGCGAGACGACTGGGCCTGGAGGGATTCGAACCCGCGACCAATCGATTATGAGTCGACTGCTCTAACCGCTGAGCTACAGGCCCCGCGCGGGCGATTCGCCCACGACGCCGTTACGCTATCCTCTTACGCACGCTTGGCAAGCCCTGTTCAACAGAGCACCGTCGCACCGAGCGCCCGGCGGGCCCTCTGCCGACCGGCCCCGCACCGCGGTGGCCCGCGCCGACCGGCCTCGCGCCGCGGAGTCTCGTCGTGACCCGCGTCTCGCCGCGGAGCCTCGTGCAGATCCGACTCTCGATACCTGGGTTCGTGCCGACGCGCCTCTCGATGCCTGGGCTCGTGGCAACCGCCTCTGGACACCTGGGCCTGTGCTGACCCATGTCGCGACGCGACAAGGTCCGACCCGCCTCGCGGCGCGGTTAGGTCCGATCTGCGTCCGATCCGCAGCCTGCCGCCGTTTTCATCCGCCTGCGGACACACTATAATCATTATGACGATAAGAACGTCGGACGGCGTCGTAGCTGCCCGCGTGGCTGACGGGGCGGTAGGGAGGCCCCGGCTGGCCCGATCAACCGACGCCCGGAAAGCTCCGTCGCGGCCTGGAGGACTATTCACGCATGCTGTTCCAGCCGCCGATCCCGCCGAAGTACGCCGGCCTGACCGACGAGCAGGCCTGCGCCATGATCCTGGAGCGCAAGAAGGCGCTCGGCTCGCGGCTGGTCATCCTCGGCCACCACTATCAACAAGACGAGGTCATCCGCTTCGCCGACTTCACCGGCGACAGCCTCAAGCTCTCTCAGGTCGGAGCCGAGCAGAAGGGCGCCGAGTACATCGTCTTTTGCGGCGTCCACTTCATGGCGGAGTCGGCTGACATCCTCTCGGAAGACGGCGTGACCGTGATCCTGCCCGATCTGTCGGCCGGGTGCAGCATGGCCGACATGGCTGAGCTGGACCAACTCGAGGACGCCTGGGACTTTCTGGTCGGCGAGTGCGGCCAAGAGGTGATCCCGATTACGTACGTCAACTCGACGGCTGCCATCAAGGCGTTCTGCGGTGGGCACGGCGGGGCTTGTTGCACCAGTAGCAACGCGAGGGCGGTGCTCGAGTGGGCGTTCAAGCAGGGCGGCAAGGTCATCTTCCTGCCGGATCAGCACCTGGGCCGCAACACGGCGTTCGCCATGGGCGTGCCCCTGGAGCAGATGGTCGTCTTCGACCCGGCCTTGCCCAATGGCGGGCTATCCCCGGATCAGGCCCGCGACGCGAAGGTCTATCTGTGGAAGGGGCACTGCAGCGTACACGGCCTATTCACTGCCCAGCAATGCGACGACATCCGTCGTATGGACGCGGCGACCAAGATCATCGTCCATCCGGAATGTGCGTGGGAAGTCGTGCAGAAGGCCGATATGGCGGGCAGCACCGAGTTCATCATCAAGACGGTGTCCGAGGCGCCGGCCGGCAGCAAGTGGGCGATCGGCACCGAGATCCACCTGGTCAACCGCCTTGTCGAGCGGTTCCCCGACAAGGCGGTCCGCTCGTTGGCGGGCATTCAGTGCCTTTGCACAACGATGTACCGCATCGATCTGAAGCACCTGGCCTGGACGCTCGACGCACTGGCGGCCGGCCGCGTCGTGAATCAGATCAAGGTGGAGGCGGAAACGAAGCGCCTGGCGACCGTGGCGCTAAAGCGAATGCTCGAAAACGTCACACCGGTGCCGGTGGCGATCAAGTAGGGGCGCCGGCCTCGTTGCGACCCCGTTACTGGTGCTGAGAAGCCGCATATCCATGCAAGACGATGTCTCCAAGGTGATCATTTCGGAAACGGCGATCAGGGATCGCGTGGCCGCCTTGGCTGACGAACTCGCCCGTCGCTACGCTGACACGAGCGACGGCATCATCCTGGTGACAATCCTGGCAGGTTCCGTCATTTTTCTGGCCGACCTCATCCGGCGCCTGCCGATGAAAATGAGGATAGGCTTGATCACGGTGACGAGCTATCCCGGCGCGACGACGCGGAGCCACGGCGCGATCCTGGCATCGGCGTCGCTGCCGGATCTGCGAGGCCGCGATGTTCTCATCATCGACGACATCCTCGACAGCGGCGGGACACTGCGGCTCGTCCAGGATCAGGTTCGTCGAGCCGAGCCGAGGCGTGTGACGACGGCCGTGCTGTTGCGAAAGAAGGCTAATGCTCCGGCGAACTTGCCGGTGGACTTCGTCGGTTTCGACATCGAGGGCGAGTTCGTCGTTGGGTACGGGTTGGATTACAACGGACTGTATCGCAACCTGCCCTACATCGGCGTGCTGAAACCGGACCTCTACGAGGCGGAGAGCTAGAGATGATCATGACGCTGCCTGCTCGCGGGACCGATGCGATCAGGGCTGCGTCCGCATCGACCGCGCCGCCTGCTGCTCGGGAGGCGCCGTCTGCCTGGCTCGCCACACCCTCCGACGTAGTCGACGGCGGCGAGATCATCCTCATGGCGATCAAGCCTTCCGTGTGGCGCCCGGTGTCCGAGGCGCTGCCGATCCTGGCGGGTTGCGGGCTGCTCGCGATCGTCGTGGCTGTGCTCTCCACGCCCGTCCCCGGGCTCTCTACTTCCGGCTCGATGCAGTTCCTGGCGGCTGTCGGCGTCATCGTGACGGCAGTGTCGTTCGCCCGTTGGGCTTTGACGTGGTACGTGCTGACGAACCGGCGTGTGCTCGATATTCAGGGCTTGTGGGCGCCGCGCATCTGGTCCTGCGCCTTGCTGGACGTGAGGAACACCTACCTCGGCGCCACGAAGACTGAGACATCCACATCGACGGGCACGATCACGTTCGTGACGCAACGTGACGAGGAGCCACCCCGTCAGTGGTGCTTCGTCGCCAAGCCCGATGAGATGCACGCCAAGATTCGCCGCGCGATCGAAGAGGCGATCGACCATCACGGTGGCGCGTAGCTATTCCACCGGCACCTGTGGCAACGTAGGTACCGTGCACTGTGCGATGCCCGTGCCGTCCGCCATGCATTGGACGTAATCGGGTTCGTCAAGGCCGCTCGATACGCCCACCCAGACATCGTAGTGTTCGTCCGTCGCACCGGGATTCTGATCCCTCCCGCATTCGTAGATGATGATCACGTCGCCGGCGAAGATCTCCGTATCGGGTCCGAAGGATACCACCAGGATTCCGCCTGAGCCGCCGAGGCTGACGAAGTCCGGAGCGTCCGGGCTGCAGCCATTGTCCGGGGCGCCGAGGGCGTCGCTGCAATTGGTGGCTGCGCTGTTGTCGCCGTCGCCGAACCAGCAGTTTTCGATCTGTGTAGCGTCCGACACGCTGCCGCCTGACACCAGTTCTACCGCGTCGATGTCAGCGCCCGCCGTCGACGAAGCGGACGACGTGCCGGGGTCTTCTTGGTCGACGATCATCACGTAACGATAAGGTGCGAACGCGGGTCCATCGTCATCGTCACCGTTTTCGTTGGTGTTCTCGTCTTCTTGACCGTTCTCGCGGTCAGTGTCGCTCTCATTCTCGTTGTCGTTCTCGCTGTCGTCGTGGCTTGCATTGTCGTTGTCACTGCCGTCGTCGTTGTCGCTGCCGTTGTGGTTGTTGTTGGAGGTTCCGGCCGTGCAGTCCGGGTCACTGGAGTCGCATTCGACGGCGGGCTCACAGCCGGCCAATCCGAATCCGAATCCAAGGACGAAGACGCCAATAAGAGCGAACCGCAGAAACACCGTGCTCATCGTTACTTCCTTATGGCTGGAGACATGCTCGTGACGTGCCCATGGACATCCGTCTGTCGGAGTCGCGGCCCCGTCGATCGCGGCCGTCGGATGGACCTTCTCGCGGGGCGCAGATTTGATACCGTTCCTTCTTCGGCTCCCGTCGGGGTGTGGCATAAGGTGTTTAGTTGCTTATCGGTACCTGGTGCGGCCGCGGAGCACCCTGGCTCGTCGCGTAGGAACGTTTCGCGGCGGCTGGGTACCGTCTGCGTCGCAAGCAGGAGTGGCTAGTATGACAGCGCTAGGATCGCGTCGGCAAGTGTATCGGGGTTCGTTTTCCCGGCGTGCGAGCAATCAGAGCGCCGGGCGCTAGCCCGGTGACATGACCGCGGGCTTGCGCCACGCGGCTCTGTTCACGGCATAGCGCTGTCATATTAGCCGATGCGCTGGCCGAACGAGAATTCGACGCGATTCCCGTCCGGATCGGGCACTGCGCAGAAGCAGCCGACGATTGGGCCGCCGTCGGTAGGAGGCCACAGGTCGCCTATGCCGTCAATGACGGCGCGTTGGTGGATGGCGTCCACTTCCGTCTTCGTCTCCACGGCCATGCCGATGTGCTGCAGCCTCGGGTGGATGTTCTGCTCGTAGGCCTCCTCGATCGCGACGATGACGAAGGTCGGAGGGTCCTCGCCCCAGCCGAGCCAGACGACTCGCCCGGAGTCCGACGTCCGGTCGTGGACGACGCTCATCCCGCAGTATCGGTGGTAGAACTCGATGGTTCTGCTCAAGTCGCGTGACTGGATGGCGACGTGGGTACACTTCATGATCACTTCTCGATGTGTGGCGACTGAGGCGAGCCGCACGCCTCATGTCGTGGTTCGCTAAGAAGAGCGAGGTATATGTTCCGAGCCGCGACCGTCAGAGGGCGTTCCTCGGTGAACCAGGTAACGGCCGCTCCCTTACGGTCGCGGTTCTGAATGTCGCACTCATTCCGGAACGCTGCGTTAGTCCGCGGGCGATGCCTCGCACTCCATGCGGATGTCGAGTTCGCTGGTGCCCTGGGCGGCTGTCGATGCCGTGCCCTCGCCGGACCAGCCGCCGACGCGAATGGAATAACAGGCGTCGGTCCTCACGTCGTCGAGCACGACGGCTGAGACCGATCCGCCGCCGCAGAAGTCATCGTCGCATGCCAGAAGATCAGCCGACGGCGGGGGACAGACGCAGTCCACGTCCGGCTCGTTCGTGCCGTAGACCGCCAGCATCGCGTCGTAATCGGCGCGGTCGCACATGCGCACCGTGAGTCGCCCGTCGCAGGGCGCGACATAGCTAAACCACACGTCCGCCTGGAGATTCTCGACGCTCGACACAGCGCACGCGCCGTTCGTACCGAGCCCGTCGGTGGTGGCCAGGCGGTTGTCGGTCTCGATCAAGCAACGATGTTCGTCAGGAAGACACTCCGAGTCGTCCGCGCAATCGTCCGCTTCGGTGTCGCATGTACTCTGATCTCCGGCGCACAGCCCGGAGGTGCCGAGCAGTTCGACCGGCTCGCAGTCGGTGATCGCGTCCGCGCAGGCATCGTTGGCGGGAATCGTGCAATCGAATTCCTCGCAGGTCTTGAAGGGGAAGAAGATCCCGGCTGTCTCCTCACATTCCGCCCGGGTGCCGGCGTCGTTGCACGCTTCGCTCGTGAGGCAGCATACGCCGGTAGCCGTCGGTGCGAATCCGAAGTCGTAGCAGACGCCGTCTTGGGTCGCCTCGAAAGCCCCGTCGCCGAGCGTTTGCACGCCGAGCCAGTATGCCAGAGCGAGCGACTGACAGGTGGTGTAGTTCGGATCGCTGAGCAGGAATCGCCGGTTGCAGATACTCATCAGGTCGGTGAAGAACGTCTGGTCGCATTTCCCTTTCGACGCGCCGCAGGTGCCGTAGCAGACGTTGTGCTCCTCGCAAGCCGACGTGAAGCAGACCAAATCGAGCGGGCAGTCCGGGACGGCGGGCGAGAGTTGGATCGGTCCGCACGCCTGGCTGCCGGTGACGCTGTCCGAGTCGAAGTCGATCAGGTCCGCCAAGACGCCCGGCAAGGTTCCGATCCCGCCCGAGCCGCAACCGGCGAGGATCAGCAGCAGCAGCGACAGTGCCGCGGAGAGACGCATTTCACAGGAACGGATCCGCAAGGCGAGGGCTCCTCCTTCAAACTGCCGTGGCGGGGGACCGCGCCGGTCACACGCCTACGCATTCTATCGGCGCCCCAAGTGACCGGCGACAGGCGGATCGCGCCAAGCCCCATCGGGGCGATAGTGTGGTAGCCCACGGCGTGAGCCGTGCGTTGGCAACGACGCACCTGCCGAGCCGAAAACGTCGGTAAGACGGTCCGTCGCGTTGGGTGGCCCATGTCCTTTGGACATGGGGGAGACGATGACGGGTGTTCCGGAGCCCTGCCATCTTCCGACGCCGACGGTTGGTGAGCATCGCCTCCCCCACCTTCAGAGTAGGTGGGCCACCCGACCCAATCTACCAGGATCGACGCGGAGATGTGTAGAGCAACAAGGGCGTTGCCCTGGGCTGAGCCCATTGCGCCCCTTCAGGGCTGAGACGGCGTTGCGGCATCGCTGGCCGGCCGACGCTCATGCAATCCGTTGCCACGGTCGCGGCTCGGAGCACATATGCCGCGGTATTAGCGAGCCGCCGCACTGGCGGCCAACGGATCCAGCGTGAAAAAGTGAGCGCGCTATGGTCCCGCGGCAGGCTGGAGACGCTTGCGCTCGAGGCGGTTGACCACGATCGCGCCGACGCTGTCGCCGAGCACGTTCGTCGATGTGCGGAACATGTCCAGGAACGCGTCGACCGCGAAGATGATCGGGATGTAGTAGATCGGCAGGTGTACGGCACTGGCCACCAAGACCATCGTGACCAGTCCGGCGTCGGGGACAGCCGCCGCTCCGACCGAGGCGAGGACCGCCGTCACGAAGATCAGCAGCGTCACCATGGCCGTCATCGTGATCGAGACGTCGTCGAGTCCGCCGTATATCTGAATGAGGAAGATGATCGCCACGCCCTCGTAAAGCGCCGTGCCGTCCATGTTCATGGTGGCGCCGAGCGGGAGCGAGAAGTTCGCGACCTTCGGCGAGACGTTCAGCTTCTGGGTCACGTTTGCGATGGTCACGGGGAGCGTGGCCGCACTCGATCGGGTGGTGAAGGCGATCATGTACGCCTCGCGGAGGCCCCGGAAGAGGCGGATTGGCCCGATACCGCCGATCGTCGCGGCAATCGTGAGAAGCACCGCGATATGAACGAAGATACCGCCGAGCACCGTGCCGCAATACCAGCCCAGCGACTGGAAGATCTCCGGGCCCTCTTCCGCGACGAGCTTGGCCAGGATGCACCCAATCGCGAAGGGCGAGATCGACATCAGCCAGTGCGTTACGCGCATGATGACCGCGTTTAGCCCCTGGAAGAAAGAAATCACAGGTGCCGCGGGTTTGCCCACGACGGTACACGCGATCCCCAGCAGCAGGGAGAAGAAGATGATCCCGAGCGAATTGACCGGGCTGGCGGACAGCGCTCTGAACGGGTTCATCATCAGCGGTCGGATGATGTCGTCCTTGAAGATGTCTCCGGCGGTGCGGTCGCTCGCACCCGCGAGCTTCTGGAAGCGGGCCGCTTCGTGCCCGGATGCCTGGGCGCTGCCCTCTTGCTGGGCCACCCACTGGAGGTATTCGGGCTTTGGCTTGCCGTCCTCGCCGAGTGCTGCCTGCCCGGATGCGGTCTGAAACCCGTCGCGGTAGGTCTTGAGTTCCTCGACCCGCTTGTTCCGCACGTCGACCGAGGCGGCCTTCTTGCCCGGCTGAACGGTTAGTACGAAAACGAGGCCGATCATGCATGCGATCGCGGTGGTGCAGAAGTAGTAGACGACCGTCTTCCAACCGATCGCCCCGAGTTCACGCATGTCGGGCAGGCTCGTCACACCCGCGACGATGCTCGCCAGGATCAGCGGCGCGATGATCATCTTCAGCGCGCCCATGAAGATGGTGGGGCCGAACAGGTCGAGCCACCAGAGCGTCTGGGCACAGAAGGCTTGCGTACTCTCGTTCGGGCTCTTCTTGAGCCACCACAGGAAGATGCCGCCGAACAGGCCCACGAGCATCCCGACGAAGATGAGATTGTGCAGCTTGATTCGCATCGCCACCGTGCCTTGAAAGATGAGTTGGCAGATCGACCCGAGCGAACGCTTATGGGACTATTGCCGCGCCGTCGGCGGATCGTAACGCGAGCCGTGCCGCACCGCAAACGGTGGACCATGCGCACGGGATCGTCGCGGGCGAACGGGTGTCGTTTTGACAGATGCGGATCGTGCCACTATATTCGTCACGTGCCGCACCAAATGATCCATCTTCGATCGACGAAGCGACCAGCGAGGCAGCGGTGATGCCGGTCGTAGCCGTCATCCCCGCCCGTTTCGCTTCGACGCGATTCCCCGGAAAGCCTCTCGCCCGTGATACGGGAAAGTACCTGATTCAGCACGTATACGAGCGTGTGGGCCAGTGCTCTGCCATCGACCGAGTGATCGTCGCGACGGATGATGAGCGTATCGAGGCGGCTGTGAGTTCTTTCGGCGGCGAAGTCCGGATGACACGGGTCGACCATGCCAGCGGGACCGATCGCGTTGGGGAGGT
>JAJDDX010000389.1 GCA_029260055.1 Phycisphaerae bacterium | reverse complement strand
TGTCCGTTTTCCGTGCTGGTCGACTACGCCCACAGCGACGACGCTTTGGAGCACGTGCTGGATGCGGTTCGCCCGCTGACGCCGGGGCGGCTTCTCTGCGTGTTCGGATGCGGCGGGGATCGAGACAGAACGAAGCGGCCGCGAATGGCTGCGGCGGTGGGTCGGCATGCCGACGTGGCGTATGTGACGAGCGACAACCCGCGCACGGAGGACCCGGACGCGATCGTGCGAGAGATCGTGACCGGTTTTTCGGCGGACCATGGCTGTCGTGTGGTTACGCAGGTCGATCGCGGCTCAGCGATCGAACTTGCGATCGAGGAGGCGCGTGAAGGTGACACCGTGCTCATCGCGGGCAAGGGACACGAGCCCTATCAAATCGTGGGTGACAAGGTGCTGGTTTTCGATGATGTCGAGGTGGCTCGCAACTGCTTGAGTCAGCGTGCGGTCGTGACGGAGAACGTCGCATGATTCCCGTCTCTTTGGCGCAAGTCGCGCAGGCTATCGGCGCAAGCCCGGAACCCGACTATGAGCACATCCTGGTGCGCCGGGTCACGACGGATTCGCGCGACGTGCAAGAGGGGGACCTGTTCTTCGCGATTTGCGGTGAGCGGTTTGACGGGCACGACTTCATCGACAAGGCCGCTGCCACCGGTGCCGTGGCGTGCGTGTGTGCTCGTGACCGTGGCCTGCGGACGAACAACGGCGATGGTTCCGTGCGGCTGCGGGTCAAGAGCCCGGTCGAGGCACTCGGTCGGTTTGCGTCGCGTTATCGCAGCGACGTCATTCCGGTCGGGACCAAAGTGATCGCCGTGACGGGTAGCAACGGCAAGACGACCACGAAGGGCATGATCGATCACGTGCTCGCCGGGACCTGGAGGGGTAAAGCGGCCCCAAAGAGCTTCAACAACAATATCGGCGTGCCGTTGACGCTGCTGTCAGCCGACGCTTCGGATCGCTACATCGTGGTCGAGATCGGCACGAATGCGCCCGGCGAGGTTGCCGAACTTGCCGCGATGGCGGAGCCGAACGTCGCGGTAATCACGTCGATCGGCGAGGCGCATCTGGAAGGGCTGGGTGATATTGAGGCGGTGGCGACCGAGAAGAGTTCGTTGCTCGAGTTCGTGCGCCCGGGCGGCATTGCGCTGGTCAACGTGGATCGACGCGAGATTCGACCGCAGCTCGCCAGGCTTTGTGGCGCGAGGCTCATGACATTCGGCTTCGACCCCACGGCGGACCTCCGCGTGACGGACGCTCGCGGCACGGTCGTGGACACGTCATTCAAGCTGGACGGACGGTATCGCGTCTCGCTCCCGATGCCGGGCTTCCATCATGCGACGAATGCGACGGCTGCGTTCGGCGTGTCGCGGTGGCTGGCCATGGCGCCGGAGGAGATCATCGAACGGTTGGCAACGGTCCAACCGGCTACCGGCCGCACTGCGGTGATTTCGCTTGATGGTTTGACCATCGTGGACGACACGTACAACGCGAATCCTGCAAGTATGTCGGCTGCCATCGATACGCTGCGGCGGTCGGACTCCGGGCGGCGTGTGATGGTCATGGGCGACATGCTCGAATTGGGTATGGAGACGGCGTCGTGGCATATTCGGCAGGTGCGCCGTGTCTTTGGCGCCGGGATCGAGGTGTTGTTTGCGGTCGGGCCGTCGATGGCGGACGCCGCGGCTCGAATCGTCCATGAGGCGGACGGTACGCAGGTCATCACGTGCGCGGACGCTGAATCGGCTTGCGAGCCGCTTGCCGAGTTGCTGTCGGACGGTGACACGGTCTGGCTGAAGGGATCGAGATTGGTGGCTCTGGACCGCGTCGTCGAGTATGTGACGACTGACTGGCAAGCGCGGCATCGTCAGCGGACGGTGGCGTAGGGCTGTTCTAGACGACCAATGCCGGGTGGCATGGGCAAGCGGAGGCTTGCCCGTGTCCCTCGATAGCTGACGCGCACGGGCAAACGAGTTTGCCCATGCCACCCATCGCTCGGGGAAGAGCACTGGTGGACAAGCCACCAGTGGCACCCGGCGGACGTCCAGGAGCATCGGGAGTGGGCATGAAGGGTGTCACACGAGTGACGCTATTGCGCCCTTTCAGGGCTCAACCGCGATGCGTGGCGGGGTACCCAGGGCGTTGCCCTGGGCTGTTGTTATGAGGCCCTTTCAGGGCCTGGCGTGGGAACTGCGGTGAGTTCAGGCGGATTGGTTCACGGGATAGAGAGGGCACGTGACGCGAGGTGATTTACCACCTACTCCGCGAATGGCTCGAGGGGCGGCATTACGCCTACGAGAACACGCTCTTTCGGGCGGCGTGTGCGGCGCTTCTGTGCTTTGTGCTCGTGCTGCTTCTGTCACCGCGATTGATCCGCCAGCTCATGAAGTGGAAGGTCGGCGATCGTCCCGAGTTCGACCATGCGTCTTTGAACGAGTTGATGCGCGACAAGAGCAACGTCCCGACGATGGGCGGTATTCTGATCTTAGGGGCGATTGCGGCGGCGATCGTGCTACTGTGCGACCTTACGAACTTCTACGTCCACATGAGCTTGGTGGTGCTTGCCTGGCTCGGCGCGCTGGGGGCGACGGACGATTGGCTGAAGCTGACAGCCGCCCGGCGGGCCAATTCGCGCGACGGGCTCAAGACGTACGAGAAGCTGCTGTTTCAGGTCGGGCTCGGCGTCGTCATCGGCTTCTACATTTACAACCACGGGCGCAGCAACTTTGCGGTGCTCAGCCCGCTCATCGAGGCGGGGGAGTCGCCACTGACGCTCCCCGCGTACAGCATTCTGTCGGTGCCGTTTTACAAGGCGGGCATCCAACTCGGTTCGTTGGCGTTTATGCTCGTCGCGGTGTTGGTCATGACGGGCACATCGAACGCCGTGAACCTGACGGATGGGATGGACGGTCTTGCCACGGGGTGTGTGGCGATGTGCGCGTTGGTGTTCGCCATATTGACGTACATCGTCGGCACGGAGACGCTCGCCGCGAAGCTCCTGTTTCTGCACGTACCGCGAAGCGGGGAACTTGTGGTTCTGTGCGGCGCGGTATTCGGCTCGTGCCTCGGCTTCCTTTGGTACAACTGCCATCCCGCCAAGGTGTTCATGGGCGACACGGGTTCGCTCCCGCTCGGCGGTTTGATGGGCTTCGTGGCGGTGGTCACGCGGCAGGAGCTGATGCTTTTCATCGCCGGTGGCGTCTTCGTGATGGAAGCACTTTCGGTGTTGACGCAGGTGGGCTACTTCAAGTGGTCGGGCGGGCGGCGCGTGTTTCGATGCGCTCCCATCCATCACCACTTTCACCTGGGCGGGTGGAGCGAGACGCAGACTGTTGTTCGCTTCTGGCTGCTCGCGGCCATGTTCGCCAGTCTTGCCCTGGCGACGATCAAGCTGAGGTAGATGCGAGCGGGGGATCGGTTCGATGGAGTCATGGATGATGAGGCATGCCTGAGCTAGCGCAACGCGGACGGATCCATCGCGACGCGATCTTCGCGATAGTCCTCGGCCTGATGGCCATCGGGCTGGTGATGGTCGCTTCGGCCAAGGCGCCGCTGGACAAGTCGCTCATCGACTTGCTGGTGTGGCGTGCGCCGTTCGGGCGGCAGGTGATCTTCGTCGCCGCGGGCATCATTATCCTGTTCGTTGCATCGCGCCTGGCGGTTCCCATCCTCGCGCGAGATGCCCTTGTTCGTCGGATCGTGTTGATTGGGTTCGCCGTAGCGATCGTGGGCCTGGTGGCGGCTCTTTTGCCGGGCATCGCGAATCCGCAGCGCGGGTCGCATCGATGGCTGCAGGTGACGGCGGGCGGGCACACGATCAACCTTCAGCCGTCGGAGTTCGCGAAGCTGGCGTTGGTGACGTTCCTGGCTTGGCTGCTGACGCGCCCCGATGTGGATTTGAAGCGTTTTTGGCGGGGCTTTCTTCCTGCTGCGGCTGCGATCGGGGTGTGTGTGGCGCTGGTCGGCAAGGCTGATTTCGGGACGGCGGTCCTCTTTGCGGTGGTCGGCGGACTGATGCTCTTGGTGGCTGGTTGCCGCTGGAGCCATCTGATCGCCACGGGGGTGATCGGAGCGGTCGGCCTTGCGGCGCTTCTTTATGTAGAGCCCTACCGGCGGGCGCGGATCACAGCGTTTCTCACACCGACGGATGATCCGCTCGGTGCGGGATACCAGCCGCTGCAATCGCTGACGACGATCGCATCGGGTGGTTGGACCGGTGTGGGCCTTGGCGCGGGCATACAGAAGCACGGCTATTTGCCGGAGAGCCATACGGACTTTATCTTCGCCGTGATTTGTGAGGAGGCGGGGCTGTTCGGAGCGGCGTTGGTGATTGCCCTGTTCGGTGCGTTCGTGTGGCTCGGCGCTAAGGCGATGTGGTCGGCGGCTACGCCGTTCGATCGGCTTACCGCGTTCGGCATCACGTCGGTCATCGGGTGGCAGGCGGTCATGAACATCGCCGTCGTGACGGTGGTAGCGCCGACCACGGGGATCTCGCTACCGTTCATCTCGGCGGGAGGCAGCGGATTGTTGACCATGTGTGCCGCGACGGGTGTGCTGGCTGCGATCGCGCGTCGAGGTGTCAAACCGGCGACGAATGCGCGAGGCTTGGCGGTGGAAGAAGCGGGTGCCATTCGATATGGCTCCTCGCCACGAGGAGCAGACGTATGTTGACCGAACGGACGAGTGGCGACGGTTCTCCTTTGTTCGTCTTTGCCGGCGGTGGCACGGGGGGGCATCTTTACCCGGCGCTGGCGGTGTCGACCGTCTTGCGAGAGCGCTTCGGGGACGCTCGGATCGTGTTTTTCGGGACGGAGCGGCCGATCGACGGCCGCATTCTGGACGGCACCGACTGCGAGCTAGTGAAGCAGGGCCTTCCGAGGCTGTCGGCAGCCCCGTGGCGATGGCCCGCGATCGTGGCCGGCTACCGGAAGTCGACGGCTCGCTGCAAGGCGCGGTTCGAGCATGACCGGCCGGCGGTCGTCGTCGGCACAGGGGGCCTGGGTTCGGTACCGGCGGTATGCGAGGCGGCCCGCCAGGGGATTCCCACTGCGCTTTTGAACCCGGATGCCGTGCCCGGTCGGGCGAATCGGTACGTGGCGCCGCGGGTCGACATGGTTTTCGCACAGTGGGGCGAGGCGCTTGGCCACTTTCCACCGGCGGTGGACGTTCGGGTCCTGGGTTGCCCCGTGCGGCGGGCGTTCAACCGGGCGTCACGCCAGGCCGGTGTTGAGCGTTTTGGGCTGGACCCTGATCTGAAGACGCTGCTCGTGACCGGTGCGTCGCAAGGCGCCAGGACGGTGAACGAGGCGATCGCGGCGAATATGGACTTCCTGACGGACCAGGAGGATTGGCAGATACTCCACCTCACGGGCGAGGGGGATTTCGAGCGGTTCGAAGGTCTGTATCGAGAGCGATCGCTGCGCGCCACCGTGCTGTCGTTTACTGATTACATGTTCGACGCTCTTGCAGCTGCTGATCTGGTGGTCTCGCGTGCCGGCGCGTCGACGCTTGCCGAGATTACGGCTCTTGGCAAGCCGTCCGTGCTGATGCCGTACCCCTTCCACAAGGACATGCACCAGTTGGCGAACGCACGCTGTTTGGTGTCGGCCCCGACGGGGGCCGCGGCCCGGATCGTCCATGATGCAGTGGATGCCTCGGTTAATGGGCCGGCGCTTCGAGAGGCGATCGAGCCGCTCATGACCGATGCCCGAAAACGTGGCATAATGTCCGAGGCGGCGGAGCGTCTCGGGCGAGGAAACGCGGCCCAGCGGGTCGCGGATGACCTGGCGATACTGGCAGGTGTGACGGCTACTGAAGCGGCGCCCGCGCCCTGTGAAATCTTGGAGGGATCGTGCTGACAGACCCGATGTGTGAACTGGAAACCGTCCCATGTCCGGGCGGAAGATATGCACATGGTCGGGGCCACGGGTCACACGGCAAAGCCACTACGAGTGCCGCGAGGGATCGAGGCTCGCTATCGCGCAGAGGGAGCTGCTATGGGGTCAGGCACAAATCCGTCTGAATTCGCCGGAAAGCACGTCCACATGATCGGCATCGGCGGCTGCGGCATGAGCGGGGCGGCGGCTATGCTGCTCGAACTCGGCGCATCGGTGTCCGGGTCGGACGCGAGCGGTTTCGACGGTATGGGATCGTTGGTCGCGCGGGGCGCGCGGGTAGCGGTCGGGCATCGGGCTGAGCAACTCCGCGACGAGACCGGGCTGGTCGTCATGAGCGCGGCGATTCCGGAGTCGAACGTCGAGTTGGCGGAGGCCCGGGCGCGCGGGATTCCCGTCCTCAAGTACGCCGAATTGCTCGGTGCGCTGATGCGTTACCGCATCGGTGTCGCCGTGGCCGGCACACACGGTAAGAGTACGACCACGGCGATGGCCGCCTACCTCTTCAGGAAGGCGGGGCTTTCTCCGTCGTTTATCTTCGGAGCGGATTCGCCGCAGCTTGGCGGCAACAGCGGCGTCGGGACCGGTCAGCATCTGGTTGTCGAATCTTGCGAGTTCGATCGGTCCTTCCTGCATCTTGCGCCGCGGTTCGCGACGATCTTGAATATCGAGGCGGATCATCTCGATTGCTACGGGAGTTTCGATCGGCTGATCGAGGCCTTCAGCGATTTCGCCGCACAGGTAGACCCGAGCGGGCTACTGTTGTGCAACGTCGAGGACGAGTGGGCCATGAAGGCGAGCGAGTCGTCACGCGGGACGGTCGAGAGCTTCGGGCTCGTCGGCGATGCGGACTGGAGGGCGACGAACCTGAGTTGCGACCGAGGCCGATACGCCTTCGACGTGCAGTATCGCGGTGCGTCGCTTCTTTCGACGCGGCTGACGATACCCGGTCTTTACAACGTGGCTAATGCGTTGGCGGCCATCGCGCTGACTCATCACGCCGGCGGTGATCCAAAGGCCGTAGCCGTGGCTCTGCCCGGCTTTGCGGGCGTGGGGCGACGGATGACTTGGCGTGGTACGGGTCGCGGGGTCGACATCGTCGACGATTACGCGCATCACCCGACGGAAGTCCGGCTGACGATCGAGGCGGCGCGGTATCGGTATCAGCCGAAGCGTACGTGGGTCGTGTTTCAGCCTCATCAGTATGCCCGGACGTGCCAACTGATGGATGAGTTTGCCGAGGCCTTCGGCGAAGCGGACGAGATCATCGTGCCGGACATTTACGCCGCGCGAGAGCCCGGGGCGGCGGCTGCGGCGGGTTCAGAGGAATTGGTCTCCCGGATTTGCGGCAACGGCGGTAATGCTCGGTATCTTTCGACGCTGGCGGCTGCCGCGGAGCACGTGGTGCGACACGCAGCCGACGGCGATCTGGTCGTGACGATGGGGGCGGGTGACGTTTGGAAAGTTGCGGATGAATTGGTGGAACGAATTTGCGGACCGGATCCAGCCGGACGTGCCGTTGGCGCCGATGACGTGGTTTCGCCTCGGGGGACGCGCACGGCACCTGTTTCGGCCGCGTGACGCCGCTGACTTGGCGAAGCTCATGCGACATGCGGCAGGTGAGCGCGTGGCCACGAGGGTGCTCGGCGCCGGCGCGAATGTGCTGATCAGCGACGACGGCGTTGACGGCATTGTGGTGCGGTTGGATCAACCAGCCTTCAAGCAGGTCGAGCTGCGCGACGAAGGCGATCTCGTGATCGCCGATGTCGGCGCCGGTGTCGACCTGATGCCGTTTGCGCGCACTATGAGTCGCGACGGGCTCTCGGGTCTGGAGTGCATGGCCGGCATTCCCGCCACGGTCGGCGGTGCGGTGAGGATGAACGCCGGCGGCAAGTTCGGCGACATCAGCGGTGTCGTGCGGGACATCACGCTGCTATCGGCGGATGGCGAACTGGAGACCTGGCCGAAGGAGCGGATAGGGTTCGGCTATCGCCGTTCGGCGATCGCCGAACGGACGGTGCTGTCGGCGCGGCTGGCACTGACACGCGACGATCCGGAGCGTACGCGCAGCCGGTACGAGGAGTATTTCGAGTTCAAGCAACGGTCGCAGCCCATGTCGGACAACAGCGCGGGATGCATCTTCAAGAATCCTCCAGGGCAGTCGGCTGGAGCGCTAATCGATCGTGCCGGGATGAAGGGCTTTACTCACGGGCGCGCGTGCGTCTCGGAGCGGCACGCCAATTTCGTGGTGACCAAGGACGGTGCGACGACTTCGGACGTCTTGGGCTTGATCGACGCCGTGCGTAAGCGCGTGCAGAGTACCTTCGGGGTCGCCCTCGAAGTTGAAGTGGATATCTGGTAACGCCGCGGGGCGGGAAGAGGGAACGATGACGGCTACGCAGACTTCGACGATTGGAGAGTCGCCGCGCATGCCGGCGATCGAGATGCTCGATATTACGGTGCTTTCCGGGGGCCCTAGTGCCGAGCGCGAAGTGAGTCTGCAGAGCGGTCAGGCTGTGTTCGAGTCCTTGAAGCGACTCGGGCACCGCGTCACGCTGAGCGACATCGGCCCGGACGACTTGAGTGCCTTGGATCGCGAGGCTGATTTCGTCTTCGTCGCGCTTCACGGCGACTTCGGCGAGGACGGGAAGGTGCAGGCTGAGCTTGACGCCCGCGGCTTGCCGTACGCGGGTTCCGGGGCGGTTGCTTCCCGCCTGGCGATGGACAAGGCCGCGGCGAAGACGCGATTTCGTGAAGTCGGCATTCCGACGCCTGACTTCGCGGTCGTGAACGGGGGCAATCTCGCCGGGCTTGGGTCGCAACTGTCGGCTCCGGTGGTGGTAAAACCCCTTGCGTCGGGCAGCAGCGTGGATACGACGATCGTGCGCACTGACGGTGAGTTGCCCGGTGTTGCCGGGGCGGTCATCGACAAGTACGGCGAGGCCCTGGTCGAGCGGTTTGTCGACGGCCCGGAGTTGACGGTGGCTGTGCTCGGCGATCAGGCACTGCCGGTCTGCGAGATTCGCACGAAGCGTGAGTTCTACGACTATCAGGCGAAGTACATCGACGATGACACCGAGTACCTGTTCGACCTGGACCTTCCGATTGCGCTATTGGCACGCGTTCAGGCGATGGGATTGGCGGCTCATAAGGGGCTGGGTTGCCGCGTGTTTTCGCGTGTCGACTTCATGGTCGACGGTGAGAGCATGGAGCCTTACGTGCTCGAGGTGAATACGATTCCCGGGTTCACGAGTCATTCCCTGGTGCCCAAGGCCGCCGCCCGCGTCGGACTGAGCTTCGACGAGTTGTGTCAGTGGATCGTGCAGCGCTCGCTCGACGGCGGAATGTAACCATGGCGAAGCGAGGCAAGAAGAAGACGAAGAAGCGCAAGGGCGAGTCGTGGTGGCGATTCGGTGAGTCCGTCGACTGGTCGACCATGGGCCGTTCGATGCGCATCGTCGGCGTGCTCGTGCTCGTGGCGACAGCCGGTCTTGCTGCGGCATACGGCTTGACCAACCTCGATGCGCACGTGGATCAGCAGCTTGCCCAGCAGAGTTCGCTTTCCGTGGCGTTTGTCGACCTGCCTGATGAATTGGTCGAGTTTGCCCGCGACGACCTGTACGGATCGGTAAGCGGCCTGATGAGCGCCGACTGGACGGACGACGCGCTTTGCCGGGAGATGGCAGCGCGTGTCGAGGCTGTCAGTTGGGTGGCACAGGTCGAATATGCACGCCGCCGTGGCGACGGGCGATTTGAAGTCAGTTGTCGCTACCGCAGGCCCTTCGCCATGACCCAAGACGGTAGGGAGTTCTTCCTTGTCGATCGCGAAGGCGTGCGTCTGCCGGGCAGCTATCAGTACGATTCGGCCTGGCCGCTCATCCAGGGGGCCTCGGCGCCGGTACCTGACGCCGGACAACCCTGGCCCGGCAAGGATATGAAGGCCGGCCTTACGGTGATCGATCTTATCGCGCGGATGCCGTTTGCCGGGCAAGTGACGGCTGTGTTGGTGGAGAACGTAGGCGGCAGGGTCGCCCCGCGCCGGAGTCATATCGAATTGGCGACGGATCGTGCCGGCGGGCGGATCCACTGGGGCTCAGCGCCGGGTATGGAGGTCGAGGAGAACAGTGTCGAGCAGAAGCTCGCGATCCTCACGGCGAACTTCAGACGCACGGGTCGGGCCGACGCGGACCATGCGGTGATCGACGTGTCGACCTTCCCGGACCGGTTCACGATCCCCGGCTAGGGTCGGCGCGAACTGCCTGTGCGGGACCGAAAAGGGACTTCTAAGCCTATTCGTGCTGGTTTTCGCCGGCCTAGCCAGACGAAATATTACACGGCGGGGCTCGAATAGGTGGTAGGATCTACATGATGATTGAAACGGTCGATACCATGGCTGAGTTTTCCACCAAGCTCGAACAGTTACGGATGTTCCTGGTCCAGCACCTCCCGACGGAGACGTTCGCCAACGCCGTGCCGGTGGCGATCCTCGTCCTGATCGTCGGAATCGCGATCAGCGTGCTCGGTGCCAAGCTGGCACGCATCGGCGTCACCGCCGGCTTTGTCGGCCTTGGCGCTTTCGCGGGCTATCGCTTCGGACTCCATACCGAGTTTCCGCCGCCGCTCTGCGCGCTGGTGGCGGCCGGCATGATCGGCGTGATCGGCCACCTGACGTTCCGCCTGTGGGTCGGGGCGGCTGTGGCGGTTGTATTGGCGTCGCTTGCGCTGGGCACATTCAGCTACGAGAAGCTTCTCCCACACGTGACCGAGTTCGAGAACACGCAGATGGTCGCGATGCCGGCCAGCGCCGGCGGCAGCGCGGGGTTCGCAGTGCCGACGCCCGATGAGCAGCAGGCCTATCTGAAGCGGTCTCCGCGCGAGCTGGCCACGCAGTTTTGGGACTACGCCAACTTGCAGGACGTGACGATCGAGCGGCGGGCTCAGGCGATCGGCCTGGCGGCGTTGGTTACCGGTCTGTTTCTCGGTGTGGTGGCTGTGCGCTGGGCACTGGTTATCTCTACATCCTTACTGGGGACGGTATTGGTGGCCGGCAGTGTCGGTGCCTTGTTCGCGTCGTTCTACCCACCTTCTTATCAGTCCTTCCTGAGTCATCCGGCCGTCGGCGGGATGGCTGCGGGGCTGTTCATGCTTACCTCTCTTTCGCTGCAGGCGATGTTGACTCGCAAGACGCCGGACGAGTGCAAGGAGTCCGGAAAGTAGCGCTCCTGCCGCTTGGATATCGTACCTTAACCCTGTGATCGGATCGCCCGCGCGCCGCGATAGCGGCGCGTCGGGAGGTCGTGCAGCTTGACGCCGACGGCGAGTGGTTCGCCCGGCGGAGTCGCTATCGCGGGGTCAAACCATGATTATGTCGCTGACTGACTGGGTGAACTACCTGCAGACTTCGGACAAGCTGCTGTGCGTGCCGCTGTGTGTCGGCGGGCTGGCGTTGATGTTCTTCGGTTGGCGGATGTGGAAGTCCACGGTCGTGATCTCCTACGGCCTGATCGGCTTGGCGGTCGGCGCGACGGTGGCGGGCCCCGGTGAGAACCAGTTGTTCTATGCCATCGGCGCGGGCGGTTTGTTGGCACTTCTGAGCTACTATCCGGTGAACCATTCGCTGGCGCTCTTGGGCGGCTTGATCGGTGGCGGTTTCGTGATGACGGTGCTGGAATCGGCGGGGGTCCACGGTCCGATGCTCTGGGTCATGGGCGGTCTGGCGTTGTTCTCGTCGGCCGCGGTGGCGTTCATCAACCGTCAGTTTCTCGTGATCTCGGTGACGGCCTTCATCGGCGCGGTGCTGCTGATGTCGGGGCTTACCGTACTCGCGGTGCACTTCCCGACGCTCTTTGGCACGCTGCGCTACATGTCGAACAACAGCGGGATCGTGGTGCCGTTTATTCTGATCGTGCCCACGGTGATGAGCTGCTTCTTCCAGGTGGCTGAGGTCCACAAGACCAACGCGCAGTTGTAAGCGGCTCCGTTCGCACTCGCGGCTGCCCGGGCCCTCCCGACAAGTGGCCGGGTGTCCGCATCCGTCAGATGTGCTCGCCGCATTCGGGGCACCGGGGTTCCGAGATGCCGCGAAGGATGTGGCGACACTTGCGGCAGCGCGTGTACTCATCCGTCCGAATCGCGATGATCGTGCAGAGCGTCCACCCTACGCATGCGCAAAGCGGAAGCATCACGAGTCCGAGGACGATGACGTCGGAAAGGCCTCTCTGGCGTCGAATGTAGTAGTCAAAGGCCTCGGCGCCCCAAAGTGCCACCGCGAGACCGGTCAAGACCAAGGTGATCACGATAGTCAGTTTGCGCACTTAATCATCTCCTGACGGCTCGCGGCACCGAGCGCTCGGCACTTGTTACGACCAACATTCTACTCCCGCTCGCCAACCTCACAATCACTTTCTTGTGGATCGTTGCGGTAGCAGCCCAGCGTCGACGCGCGGGACGGCCCGGTTTCCGATTGAATCCGATTCCTCGATTGCCTACCATGGAAGTCGGGGTCACGGAGCGCGACAGTTGGAACGAAGGGAGAGCCTCAGATGCGCTTGAACCTGATTCGCACGGCTGTGGGAATCGTCGTCTGCGAGGTTCTCCTCGGCGGTGCGGCGATGGGGACACCGCCGACCTGCACGACTGCCGACGCTCGACTGACGGAGGACTACCTCCATATTGTGGGCAGCGCGGGCTACGTTGATGCTGACGGCGACGTGGAGTCGGGAAGCACTTTCCGATGGCTCGTGAACGGCATGCCGTCTCCGCCTGAGCCCGCGCCGCAGCTCTTTCAGCTTCACTTCGACGACTCTGCGATTGGAAGCGGTGGTGAAACGCCTACGACGGCTGCGGGCGTTGCATACGGGGGTGGAAGATGGAACTCCGCGCTAGTACTTGCCGCGGGCGGGTCTCTTGCATACGCGCGTGCCGGCAACCTCGATCTGGACGAGGGTACGATCGAGATGTGGGTCGCCCCGCGCGTGGCGGGCCACGACCCGGTGTATACGAACCGGGCACACTACCTGTTTCTCTACGCCGCTCCGAACGGTGACTACGTCACCGTCGTCCAATCGGGCGGTTCGGGCGTGCTCTACGTGGGCGGCTCGGTCGGTGGCCAGTGGCAAAGCGCGTACAACGGTGCGGTGACGGTGCTCAATTGGCAAGCGGGCGCGTGGCACCATGTGGCCTACACGTTCTCTGTGGCCGGCAACTTCATGCGGCTCTACGTTGACGGTGTCATGGTGGCGGACACGAACGAGGGCTTCTATCTGCCGCCGTCGCCGGCCGGCTCCGAGTTCCTCATCGGGAACGACGTGTGGGGGAACGAGGCGTATTACCTACTCGACGAGGTTCGCGTCTTCAACCGGGCCGCCTCGGGAGATGAGATCGCCGCCAGTGCTAACCGCCAGCAGCAGCCGGCGGACTTCGAAGCTTGGCTCGAGACGGGGCAGCTTCAGGATGGCGATGAGGTGGCCTTCGAGTTCACACCGTCGGATGGTGTCGAGACGGGGACGCCGTGCGTTAGCGCTCCTGTCACGTATGCCGCGATCCCGATTACGAGTCTCGAGCCGCCGAGCACGATACTGCCGCCGAACACATCCGCGCTTGCGCTGACAGTGCAGACCGGCGAGAACACGGCGTGTCGGTATGCGGTGGGCTCGCCGCTGGACTTTGGCGGAATGACTCCTTTCGACTCGGGGGAGGGTACGACGCAGCACGAGACGTTGATAGCCGGCATCGACACCGATCCGAACGTAGTGTCTGAAGTGTACGTGCGGTGCGCGGCCGAGCCGGACTACCTGTTGCATGCGCGGTATCGTTGCCTTTCCGAGGCTGATCCCGACTATCCAAGAACGGCGAACCTGTGGGGTTCGTGGGCGTTCATCCCTGAGGGCATGGCCTATTGTGCCCGGATCGATCTTTGGCTCGGCGCGGGGTTTACCGCCGACCAGATTCGCGAGCTGCGCCAACTGAACCCCGACATTCGCGTACTGACGTCGATCAACGCGATCGAGAACCACGGTCTGCCGGAGGACTACTACCTGCACGATATCTCGGGGAACCGGATAGAAGTCTGGCCGGGGTCCTTCCGTCTGAACGTGACGAAGCCGTACGTGGCGGAGTACCAGGCCCGGTATGCTGCCCAACGGATTCTCGACAACGACTTGATGTTCGACGGCTGCTTCTTCGACAATGTTATGACGACTCAGTCCTGGGCCACCCACGATATCTTCGGCAACCCCTTCTTGTACGACTACAACGAGGATGGCGTGGTTGACGACCCCGGTGACCTCGACGCGGCCTGGAAGGCCGGCGTCTTCCACGAACTCGATACGTTCCGCACGCTGATGCCCCACGCGCTGATGACCGGGCATTCGATGTACGTTCAAGAGCCCGGCATTGCCGACATCTTCAACGGGATCGGTGTCGGTTTTTGGACGACCGACACGATCGAGAACAAGCTTTCGTTCGACGATCTGTGGGAACGTTTGCAGGCGTGGGATACCATGCCGCTGGAACCCCACATCACGATGATCGAATCGTCGCCGCCTGACCAGATCAGCTACGGATACGACTACTCGCCCTGGAGCCACACACCGCCGTCGACCTTGGAGTTCGCTCGGACATACTATCCGTACGTTCGATTCGGGCTGGCTGTGACGTTGATGCATGATGGGTTCTTTGCCCATGAGTTCGGCGATACCTGGCACGGCAACGACTGGTGGTACGACGAGTTGGACTTTGATCTCGGTTACCCGGCGGGTCCGGCTGTGTCGGTTGATCTGGGTGAGGGTCCCAACGAGGACCTCATGGTCAATGGCGACTTTGAGGCACCGATTGCCTGGCCCTGGAGCCTCTGGGTCAACACGGGGGCCGGCTGTGTGGCCTCGGTGTCGCGCGACACGCGCGATTTCGCGGAGGGCTCGGCCTCTGCTCGAATCGACATCAGTGCGACATCGGGACAGGACTGGCACATCGACTGCGCCCAGTTCGATCGGTCCTTGATCGAAGACACGACGTACGACGTGGTGTTCTGGGCCAAGGCTGACGTTGACAGGACCATCCGCCTCAGTGCGCAGCGTGGAAGTGCGCCGTGGGAAAACTTCGGTCTATCAAGGCAGGTCGCGATCGGAACCGCGTGGGAAGAATACACCGTCTCGTTCACGGCGAACGCGACGACAAGCGAGTCACGAATCGAGTTCTTGGTCGGGGAGACGACGGGGTCGGTCTGGTTGGACGACGTGCGTGTATACGAGCAGCGGCCCTATGCGCTTACACGGGAGTTTGGCAACGGGCTGGTGGTGCTGAACCCGACGCGCGAGCCGATCGAGATCCCGGTGGGTCCCGGCTATCGCAGGCTTCTGGGTCACCAGGCGCCGCGGTACGAGTACATCGTCGACGACGCGGATGTTGCTTTCTCGGTTGCCGGGAGTTGGGCGACGGTTACGTACGACAGCGGCGAGTGGCAGGCGGCGGGGCCGTTCTACCACGATTGGGGTGATGCCTGCCGCGCGTCAGGCGGAGCGCCTATGGATGTCGCGCGCTGGGACCTGACGGTTCAAGAGGCGGACGTATACACGATTACGGCGTGGTGGCCGGCTGCGCTAACCGCCGGCACGTGGAGTGCGAACGTACTCTTCGAAGTGATCGCACACGGCGCGGTGGTGGCATCGGCGACGCTCGACCAACGCGTCGGTGGTGATGAGTGGCATGCGGTGGCCGAGGTGGCTCTTACGCCGCAGGACGCCGCCTTCGTCCGAGTGAGCAGCCTGGACGGCCTGACGTGTATTGCCGACGCGCTGCACGTTCGGTCCGCGGCCCGTTACAACGACGGCTCGCCTACTTCGCTCGTGATTCTGGCGCCAATGGACGGGATCGTGCTGGGGCGTTTCTCCGCCGACTTTGACGACGATGGCGACGTGGACGCGGACGATTTCGATCTGTTTGCGGCGTGCTTCACCGGGTCTGGTGGCGGCCCCGTCGCTCCCGCGTGTGAGGCCGCTGATTTCGATGGCGATCAGGATGTGGACTGTGATGACTGGCAGCAGTTTCGACTCGCCTGGACCGGGCCGCCGGAAGAACCGCCGGCCTTCGCGCCGTGCCGTGGCGGCGGGATTCCCACCGTGTCCGAATGGGGGCTGGTTGTCATGGCGCTGCTTCTTCTCGGTGCGGCCTCGATAGCGCTCAAGCCGGCAACGTCGTCGTAGGACCGGTTGCGCACCGGGCGCGCGGGTCCGGCCGACGACGGCCCTTGCGGCTGAGCGGGCGTCCGCGGCCGAATCGCATGTCTTGGTCGTGGCAAAGACGGCTGATACAATGCCTACTAGACAGAGCAGGGTCACCGCGCGGTGCATGCGAGTTACGGAAGAGAGCAGCGTTTCTGCCTGAATTCGACGTGCCGAGCGGTCCAGATGGCGGGTTTGTTTGACTGAGGGGAATCGAGGTCATCGGTGGAACATGAAGTTACTCTGGCTCGCGGCCTGCACGGCTGCAATGGGCCGGGTTTTGGCATCCCACCGCTAAGCCACGCCGGCGGAAATCCCGAAAGAACGAAGCAGCGGCGCAAGGACGAGACGAAGAACCGATCGCGCTGAAGCGATGTCTCGTCCTGGTGTGAAGTGACCCGCTCCGGTTGGCGCGGGCGGAAGGCGGATTTCGTTTGGCGAAACCGACGGCGAAAAAGGGACTTCTCTGTCTCGGGATTGTGGCGGTGGTCACGGCCGGCGTGCTGCTGGTGTGTGGCGTATCACTGTCGCCTGGGCGTACGCCTTCGGCGCCGAAGCTCAACGTGCTGTTTGTCACGATGGACACAACGCGGGCCGATCGGCTCGGCTGCTACGGTTATCCACTCGACACCACGCCGAACATCGACAAGTTGGCCGACAAGGCTGTCGTGTTCGCCAGTGCCATATCGCAGTCAGCAGTTACGAACACGTCGCACGCCTCGATGTTCACCGGACTGAATCCGTATCATCACGATGTGCGCTTCCTGCTCGACAAGCGTTTGGCGGTGCTGGGTGACGAGCACACGACCATGGCGGAGTTGTTCCAACAGAGTGGCGCGCAGACGGCGGCGTTCGTCAGCGCGGTGCCGGCCTCATCGGAGTTCGGGCTCGACCAGGGATTCGATCATTTTGACGAGACCTTCGAGCGTGACGGGCGGGTCAACCAGCGCCGCGGCGATGAGACGGCTGACGCGGCTGTGGCTTGGCTGACCGGTGCTACCGAGCCGTTCTTCACATGGGTGCATTTCTTCGATCCGCACGACCCGAAGCTGGTGCCGCCGACGGAAGTGACAGCCGAGTTCAAACCTGAGCGGCTGGACGATCGGGACGTGCTCACGCGTGCCATCTATGACTCGGAAGTCTACTACATGGACATGCAGATTCAGCGGGTGCTGGATGTGCTCGAACGGCGCGGCGTAAGCGATCGCACTATCGTCGTTCTTGTTTCGGATCACGGACAGGGCCTGGGCGATCATAACTGGTGGCATCACGGGATCATTTACCAGGAGCAGATTCACGTGCCGATGATCGTGAGCAGGCCGGGCGGCCCGACGGGGCTGAGGGTGGCGGCCCGCGTCAGCACGATCGACTTGATGCCGACGCTCCTTGCGTGGGCGGGTATCGACGAGTGGCTCTGGCCCGAGATGGATGGCCGGGATCTTACGCCGATGCTGAGCGGTTCCGCCGACGAGCCGGTGCGGCTTGCATACAGTGACTCGACGAACATGCAGACGTACGCGCACTTCGAAGAGAAGACCCAGAAGACGGACAAGCTGTATTGCGTGATGGACGATCAGTGGAAGCTGATCTACCACCAGCTTCGGCCGGGCGAGAGCGAGCTTTACGACCTGGTGGCCGATCCGAAGGAGCTCGTGAATCTCTTCGAAGTCGAGGCGGCGGCGCGTCAGCGGCTGATGGCAGAGTTGATGAGCCGCGAACCGACGATCGAAGAGATCAGCGGGATGGAGGCTCCGGACATGGAGCTGATAGAGAAGCTCAAGACGCTCGGGTACGTGGATTGAGAGGTGGCGCGGGCGCCGACGCTCAGTCCAGCGGTTCGTCTCTGGACCTGATCGCAGGTCGATCGTAGCCATCGTAGCATGATGCTTCCCGTTTTGAGACCACGACACTCGGCTCAACCCCCGCATCAGCCCAGGCGTTGATCCGTGAGACGCGGTGGGCCGAGCACGTCACGTTCGCAGACGTCTGGAGTTATCCGCGACAGGTCGCACTCTGTCGGCTTCGCCGGTCTCCTTGATATGATAGTCATGGTCGCGTGGTGTGGTCCAGGCAGCGGTCGCGGCAGTTCTCGTGCCTCGACCTGCCCTGCGGCATCGGTATTGTCGGTTCGAAGATGGTGCGGCGAAAGCCGCACCGAACGGCGAATGTGTCGCCCGCGTCCAGGGCGCAGCGTGCCGATCGCCGGAGAGGGCGGCGTTACAGTTCCTCCGGCATGAAGGCGTTGAAACCGCCTGCCAGCGCTGCGCATAGGCCGCACATCGTTCCTAATTCGGCTGGATCGACCGGGAGTGAGCCGTTGATCAGCCACGCGGCTGTGAGCCCGGCGGTTATTGCGATGCCCCAGTGGATCAGCCCGAGTGCGAAGACAGTCGATCCGGTGATGCCGAGTTTCTTCCGGAGCACTGTCACACTTGCCCATCCCATGATGCCGGAGTTGATGGCGAACAGGGTCGCGGGCCCCTCGCCGGTGGACACGCCGAGCGTACTTTCCAACGTCGCGGCTGCCTCGATCGAGTCACCCAGGAGGCAGAGCAGAAGGCAGTAGATGGCCGCACACGGCAGCGTGGCCCACGCCATGGGCCAGGAGTGTCTTATCGGTTCGAGCAGTGCCGACCACATTTCGAGATGATCGTGCGTCTATTCAGGTCGAGCAACGAGCCGGCTATCGTAAGCGTTGCCCATGGTGCGGCAAGCCGCACCCTACGAAGAGCGGCGGGTGGAACCCGGCCTACGGGTCGGATGCAAGGTGCCCGTTGTGCGCAAGGATATGTCGGGCAGTGGTGTGGCGTTTGACTTTGCGAACTTGCGGGGCCTAGAACATAGATGGAAAGCGCGTTTGTGTGGCGTGACCTCGAATCATCCGACGCGTAAACGTCATCATTCAACTTATTCGTGTCCAACCACCGGGCCTCGCCACACGCCTCGTGCCGAGTTTGATCTGAAGTATCGATAGTTTGCGGCGCGACGCCGGCCGGGCATGCCTCGCCGTCTCGCTCCGCTCATCTCGGCGCGTGCGCGCACGGATCGGCATTGTAGAACCGTATTGCGGGAGGATCGTCTTATGGCTCACGAGCCGCAAAGTGAGTCCGCGCGCATCGTGCGTTGGCTCATCCGAAAGAACCCGGCCTATCTACTCAGTGCCGCACTGATGGCGGTAGGTGCGCGGTTGTACCTGGCCGGATCGAACGAGGCGGCGGGTGACATCGTCGTCATTCTGACGACGCTCGGGATTCTCCAGGTCTACGAGTTGGCGGTGACCGGTGTGGTTGTGCTGCTACACCGCACGCGTCGTTCACCCGAGGATCAGCCGTCGCTGTTGCTTGTCGCGACCTTGTTCTGGTCGGGGCCTTTGGCGGCCGCCATGGAGATGACGGCCGTCGACGTGCAACTCGGCTTGTACGTGGCCATAGGCGCTTGCGTGATCGCGTTGGGCGAGATGCACGGTGTGCAGCGGCTCATGGGCCTACGGCTTTCGATACCGGCGCGAGTCGTCGGTGTGGCGAGCGTGCTCCTGCCGGCCGGCGCTCCGACACTCCTGCGCAGTCATGTCAGCTCGGAAGGTATTCATGCGCTTCTGCTCTACGGCTTGTGGTGGTTGCTGGCCATCATCAGTCTGATCGGGCTGGGCGTGTGGCGAGCTAACGGTCGCGACGCGTGTGGGGTGGGGCGGAGTCGCCGGTCGGTCGGACTGCGCGGCGAGACCATGTGGCTACTCGCTGTGCTCGGCGCCACCGTATTGCATCTTGTCGGCATGGACCACGCCTTCTACTGCGATGCGGCGCTGTTCTATGCATCGCCGCTGATCGTTGCCGCTGCGCTGTTGGGTTTCACCTACCCCGCGCGCACCGGCGTCGAGCGGGCCATCTCCGTGGGCGTGTGCGGTGTGCTTCCGGGCGTCGCGATTCTGCTCACGGTGCTTCCGGCCGGACGTCATGTGCCGATGTACCTCCTACCTGTGTGGCTGCGCGATCCGACTCTGGCCGTCTCGGTGGTTGCGGCTGTGGTGTGGTGGATCGGTTTCCTGAAGCATCGACACGCGCTGTTCCTGCACGCGGGCAGTGCGGCGTGCGCTGTGGCGCTACTCTGCGCCGTTTCGATGACCGGTGTACCGGATGTCGCCCATGAGGCGATTAGAGAGGGGCGACTGCATTCGCAGACCGCCGCCGCGATTGCGCTCTACCTTGCCGGCGGATACTTCGCTGCCACGGCCTGCTGGTTCCGATCGCGCAACGGTGCGATGGTTGCGATCGGGATCCAGTTCATCGCGACGACCACTTGGCTCTTGGGAAGATCGTCCGCCGACACCTTCGTGATGGGGTTGTCCGCCGGGTGGGGGTTGATCGCCGTGTACTACATCGCTGTGCGGCGCCCCGGAGTCGCGCTCATGATATTCGCCTTCGCGCTGCTGACGCTCGCGACATGGGGCCACGACTTCAACGAGGACTTGGCGTGGTATGCCCGCTCGAACGCGGTCGTGATGGTGGCGGCCATCTATGTGATCGCGCGCGTCGAGCGGCAGCCCAGACCATGGATTCATGGGGCGATTGCCGCCGCAGCGCACCTGCTTTTCTACGGAGGAAGGCTCATCGGCGCATCTAGTTCTCCACCGGCGCTGATCGTCGTGTGCGGGAGTTTTCTACTTCTGGTGATCGGGGCGTTGATAAGCTGGCACAAGATGCCGCTGCTGGGACAGCGGTCGACGCCGTCGACGCCGTCGCACGACATTGGCGTGGAGAAGCGACAGGTTTGAGGCATTTGGCGCACCGAAGGTCGGCCTGCGCGTCGGCGGCCCCCCGACGCCGGCGCGCAGCCGGCCGCTAGGTATGGAGGCGGTCATCGGTCATGCCGGTTGTGCCCATCGTCGCCAGATGCGTTCGATCTTCTTCCGATCAAATGGCTGGCCGCACTCCGGGCAGCGTCCACTGTCATCGAGCCCGCGAAGACGGTAGGCGCAGTGCAAGCACATCGAGCCCTTGGATTCCACCGCAAGTGCGGCGAAGCGGCGTACGCGGCAACCTACCGTGATGGGGATGGCCCACAAGAGTGCGAACCAGACAAGCATCAGAACGGAAAGGTGGTTTTCGCTCCAAGTCAGTGCTCCGTCCAGGGGGCCGGCAATCGTTATCACACCGAAGTGGCGTGCCGCTGAGAGCAACAGGCCGACGCCCGCCATCGCCCACACGAAGATCGAGAAGTACCTCGACTTCCGGATCAGTTGGGCGATGATCGGAGGAAGGTCTGGTGGAAGCCGACGGAACATGACATCGGCAGGGACCTTCGGCCACGCCAAGCGGCGTTGTTTGTCCGGTGGTTTCCCACGTGCCGACACGTCCCGTCTCCATCTCTTGTCCGAGTTACGCGAGGCATACGATTTCCGCTGAGCGCTTCCGGATGCGTTCGATCAAACTGCGATGGTAGCCGCCGGCACACTTTGGGCAATGGTGCGGACGTGGTTTGGGGATGCTCGTCAGAGCTATATCAAGGAGAGTGTGCGCCCGGTCCGGCGCTTGGCCTGGCGTGTGGGTAAAAAGAAACCCGCCCCCCGAGCGGTAAGGCCCGAGGGGCGGGTCGACATCTCAGCCGAGCGGTGCCCGGTTGGGCGCCACACGGTTAGAAATCATTCCGGTCTACGCCTGCGCCTCGCGGCGGGAGAAGTAAACCTTCGCGGCGGCCAGGAGCAGCAGCGCCAGGATAACCAGGCCCCACTGGGAGACGGCCGGCACCGGCTGACGGCTCTCGCACGTGGACGTGCAGGAGTCGGTCTCGTCGGCGTTGCCATCATCACATTCCTCGCCATCTTCCTGGACACCGTTGCCACAGACGGGCTGGCAGTCGGCGTCATCGTTGGCGTTGCAGCCAGGCGCACAGCAACCGTCGAGGTCGACGCCACTGCAGTCGACGATAACCACGTCGGCCGGGCAGTGGTCGCCCATGCCGTCGCACGCTTCGCCCGGGTCACAGGAGCCCAAGGACGCACGGCAGACATCGCTCGACTTGGCGTCGGGGCCACAGGCGCCGTTACCGTCGCAGTTGTCGGCGACATCGCAGTCACCGGCAGCCGGACGGCACATCGTGGACGTGCTGGCGAACGCGTCGGCCGGGCAATCGGCTGAGGTGCCCGTGCAGCTCTCGGCTACGTCGCAGTCACCGGCAGCAGCGCGGCACTCGCCGGTGGCGAAGGTGCAATCGACGTTGCAGCAGTCGCCGCCGTCGCAGTCCTCACCAGCCTCGACGATGTCGTTGCCGCACTCGGCGCAGGCGGTCTCGCCGCTGTCGATGATCAGCGACCAGCTATCGAGCGTACCGGTGTCACCACTGGCGTTGTCGACGACCGTGATCGTCCAGTCACCGTTAACTTCCGCACCGTCAAACGCGTTGAGCGCCTGCTCGGGCGTGTAGGAACCGGTGATCGGATCGGCGGCGTCGTTGATCGGCGCCGTCGCCTCGTCATCGAGGACCACGTCCAGGTTGTCGGCGTTGAGGCCGCAGCAACCGGCCGCGTCGCAGACCAAGCCACCCGTGTCACCGATACGCTGGACGACCGTGACGGTCGTGCCGCCGTGCTCGACGATGGCGCAGATGTCACCGGCCCACGTGTGGCTGATGACCAAGCCGAGATCTACATCACCGATGGCGTACGAATCACCGACGTTGATCGTGTCGGAGGTTCCGATCGGATCAACGTCCGGAATCGCAACGCCCGGAGCCGACGAGTAGGTCGTCGGGGTGCCGGCGAGGTTGAAGCATTCGGCGCCTTCGCCCAACCAGGAGCTACCGGCCGTAGTGCAGTCTTCCTCGGTCTCGATGGTGCAAGTCGCATCACCGTGACAGCACGCACCGGTCGGAACCGGCGGGGCGCACTCGACGCCGCCCGTGCAGGCCACGCCGTCGTCGAAGACCGACAGCTCGAAGCTACCGGTGTTATCGCTGAAGCCGTGCACCATGATGTAGTACTCGGCACCAGCCTGCGAGCACCACCCGATGGTCGAATGGAAATCGCAGCCCGACTCGTCGTCGTTGCCGTCGACACAAGTCGGCGCGGCGCAATCCTGACAGAAGACGCTGATCTTCGTGTCATAGTCGGCCGAGCCGGCCGGCGCCTGATTCTCACAGGTCGTCGCCGTCATGAAGTTGCCGGTACCGGTGACGCTGTACCACACGCCTGGGGCGGTTGTGGTCGTGCCACAGTCGCCGACGGCGTCGATCGTTCCGCCGAGCGTGAAGCCCGCGGTCAGGGACGGAACCGTCACGGCCACCGCTGTTGCGCAGTCGTCGTTCTCAGGCGTAGCGCAACCGCATGCCGCGATGGTCTCGGCAATGCCGACACACGTGCTGTCCCACTCGGTGTCGCAGCAGTACGCGTCCTGGGCACAGACCGGGCCACAGCAGGCCGGGTCGCCACAGGCGGGTCCGCCGGTCGGGGCGCAGCAGTCACCGGTGCCACCCGCGCAAGGATCGGGGATGGAGCAGCCGGAGGTATCGAAGTCGATGTCGAGGGCGTACGACATGTCGTAGTCAGTCGCGGCCCAGCCGGCGTTGTCCTGGGCGCCACGGTTGTCGCCCGCGGGGCCGGTGCTCCACAGCCAGAAGCAACTGGCCGTGGTGTTGTTCTGGATCTGGATCCAGTAGCAGGTGCCCGCGGTGACCGAGACCGGCGAGTGAGTCGCCTCATAGCCGTACTCGACGACATCGCCGATACCGGTGGGGACGACCAGACCGGTCGGAGTGCCCTGGACGGTCGTCGCGAAGGGACCGGCAAGTACGCTGCCGGGGACCGTGCCGCCCGCATCGTCGGCGAAGTAAGTGATAGTGAACGCATCGCCGGTGCCCGGACCGCAGTCGGTCGGACCACCGAAGTCGATGTAGATACCCCACCAGCAAACGCTGTTGACGGTACCGTCGGCAATGGCCGTGAAGTTGTCCGCGACGGCGAATCCGGCTGCCGCGTTGCCATCGGAAGTCGCCCCGACCGTACCGGCGGCACCATGGCCCGCCTGATCGGGAAGCTGACCACCGACACCGCTGGTGCAGACGAAGTTCTGCGGGCAGGGGTTCGGGGTGCAGACCGAGCCGGCGCCCTGGAAGTTACCGGCGCAAGTGAACTCGTTGGCGATCGTGCAAGCGCCGCCGCTGGCGCAGCAAGCGCCGTCGGGAGGCTGCGGGCAGGAGACGCCGGCGCAATCCGTGACGTCGCCCTGATACGTGCCGCCGGCGGCTGCACAATCCGTCGCGAACTGAGCGTCAGTGCAGCTACCATCGGGCATGCAGCAAGCGCCGATGGCGCCACAAGCCGGATCGAGACCGCCACAGGTCGAGCCGTCGCCACCAAAGCGACCGGCGCAATCGGCCAGTTCGACGCCGTCGGCGCAGGTGCCCGTGGCATCGTCACAGCAGGCGCCGAAGACGGGGCCGGCCGGGTCGAGGTCAAGCCGCATGACCCACTGGGCGCCGGCGAAGCCGATGGCATCCGTGGTCAGGTAGCAGTTGAGGCCGCACGTGGCGGAGGCGAGCCAGCTCGAAGCCGACTGGCCGGCGCCGTTGGCACCGAGGAAGAACGAGCCGTTGTCCGTGGTCTGACGATCCGGCGTGAAGACTTCGACGATGATCGTCGCGTCGGCCGGAAGGGCGATGCCGGCACCGTAGTTGGCCGTCACGAAGCCCAGGGACGTGCCGTCCGGCACGAAGACGACGGACGAATCCAGCAGGATCCAGTTGTTGGCACCGCAGTGGTCGACCGCCGACGGTCCATCGTCCGGGTCGCCGCCCGTGGGATCGTGGTAGATGTTCACGGTGATGTTGTAGTCGAGGACGTTGGTCTCGACGCCGAGGTCGAGGCACTTCAGCAGCGCCGGGGCGCCGGGGTTCTCGACGGCCATGTTGAACGATCGAGCGTAGTAGTTGTCGACGTTCACGCCACCGGCGTTGCACGACACCGAGGCCACCGCGTCAACGGTGTTCGGGTCGGTGCTCTGGGTGACCAGGATCGATCCGCAGCCGCCGCCCGCTGTGGGCGAGAAGGGCGGAAGGATAACGGCCGGCGAAGTGAAGCCGTTCACGTTCGTCGGGCCGGGAAGCCGAACGGCTTCACCGGTCAGTCCGAGGGACGCGATCGTAGCACCAGGCCACGAGCTTTCGTTCACGACGGAGATGGCCACTGTGCCGTTCGCTACGCGAGCGACCACGAACATGTCCGCGGCATCGACATTGACCTCGACCCGCTGCGAGCCCATCGCAGGGTGGTCGACGATGAGCGACATCTTGCCACTCGGAACGCTCGAAGTCCAAAGCCCGCTTGCAGAACTCAGCCCCTTGGTTCCATTAAAACCAACCGAAGCGTTGTTGACCAAGGCTCCGTTGGCATCCACGACGGCGAAGTTGATCGTCGCCGCGGAGGCAGCTACCGGCAGGGCGAACAAAACGCCCAAACAGGCAGCGATCTTTACATACTTACCCATTCTTCTTTTCCTTACTGAAACGTTTTCGTGCGGATCACCATGACCCGCGCGCATCCTCAAGAATCACTCATAGTTTCCCATGCAGTGACACGGTTCGAATGCCGCCACGCAATGCGCCTCTAGGCGAGGGGCGGCCAGGCGTCGACGGGCGGAGGACCGCGTGGCCGTAGCGGGCGGATGAACGTTCCAACATCGAATGTTGTTTCAGAATGAAAAACGCGCGGCGGTTTGCCGCTGGACGCCCGCAAGGGACGCAACGGCGCCACGCCGACGCAGACTACACGTAGTGCCGACAGCAACGAGGCTGTCACGTAGGCGACGAGGAACGCGACGAGCACGTACCCTGCCAGGTTGCCGAACACGCGGACGAGCGCGCCGTCACCGAGCGTGCCGGCGAGCAGCCCGTTATCAAGGGCGAGCGGATGCAGGGCGAATTCGACGCCTACCCAGCCCAAACCGAGGAGTAGCGGGCTGAAACCGATTCGCCTGGTGACTACAGCGCCGAGGAAGGCGTAAATGCCCGGGATCGTCGCGAGCAGCAGCGCCACCGAAGTCGAGGGCGCGATGAAAGGGCGGTCGGCCGAGAGCGATGTGGCGTAGAGGCAGATGCCCCAGAATGACCCCGCAAGCAGGGCATCGGTCGGGCGAAGCACGCGAATCGTCAGCATGAGCGGAAGCAGCGTGACCCATCCCAGCCACCAGCAAGTGGGGGCTTGTATGGCCACGCCCATCAGGTGTGCACTGAGCGCGAGCGCACCGCCCAGGTAGGCCGCGTGTGTTACACGGCGGATGAGATTCACGTTTCGACCTTCGCCCACGTCACTGCTCCGGAGCCACACCACGTTCGCCGATCCGCCGCCGGCAGACGAGCTGCGTCCCACCGATCACCGGCGGACGGCTCACTCTCTTAGCCCGGCGCGCACATTCCCCGGCACGATCGCGCCTTCAGTATGAAAACTGGGCGCTGGTGTTTGCGCGGCCTCTTAACAATGTCCGTGCGGAACCCCGACTCCGGCCTGAAGCGACAACGCTCAGGTTCCACCCCGTCGTGCGGTGCGGGTTGTTCACCCGCGATTCGCACCATCCCCGTGCTGCGCGCCCGGCGAACGTTCATCTTCGGGTTTGGGCGGGTTGTCGGTCCGCTTGGCCCGTGTCGCCTCGCTTAGCCTTGTTGATGTGTCACAAGGCGAAGCCGACGCAACGACCGATAAACGATCGCGCACGCACAGCTATTTGGTGCCAATCCGTCGCAGGAACCCCGGCCAGTCGGTGTGAAGGATCGTGAAGGCACCCCGGCCTTCGCATACTTAAGTTACTCGGCTATTCGGTCGGCGTCAAGAAGAAAAAAAGAAACGCGTCGGGTCGAGCGGTGCCGAAGGTGTGTCACAAGTTGAAGGAGCCGGCGGCGCATCGTAAAACGACAGCGCCACAGTCAATAGGCACGCTGTGACAGGACGACGTTGCGACGGTTTTCGCGGGGCGCTTTACATGCGGCGATGTTGACTCGAAAGCGGCGGATACACGGCATGCTTGTAAGAAGGTGTGGTCCGCGCTTGCGGCATTCGATAACGACTAGTGAAAGGCTGGTTTTGCCAACATGGAAGCCGGCCGCGTCTGCTGCTATCGCGGACCCGCATGAGTGGGGAAGTCGGTGTAGCCCTTCGCGCCCGTCGGTCGCCACCAGTCTGCGATATTTGCCGTGTCGGTCAGTGGCCAATCGTGGCGGAAGCGGTCTACCAAGTCGGGGTTGCTGATGAAGGGTCGACCGAAGGAGATGAGGTCGGCCTGCCCGGCGGTGATGCGAGCCTCAGCCGACGCTACCGTGTATCCGCAATTTCCCATCAAAGGGCCGATAAAGACCTTGCGGAATTCAGCGAGCGTCATCGGTTCGCCGAGTTCGTGAAAGCCGAACGCGAGTCCGTCCATGACGTGCAGATAGGCGAGCCCGAAGGCGTCGAGTTGCTGAGCGACGTACGTGAACTGCTTACGGAAATCGGGTGAGCCCATGTCGTTGTGGGTGCCGTTGGGCGAAAGCCGCACGGCGACGCGATTGACCGGCCAGACGCTCGTTACCGCGCGCACGACTTCGTTCAGGAATCGGTAGCGCTTCTCCACGGTGCCGCCGTAATCGTCTTCGCGTGTGTTGGTCTTGGATTGCAGGAACGTGTCGATGAGGTAGCCGTTGGCTGCGTGGATTTCGACGCCGTCGAAGCCGGCATCCTTGGCACGCTCGGCTGCGTCGCGGTAGTCCGCTACGGTGGCGATGATCTGGTCGCTCGTCATGGCGTGCGGCACTTCGTGCGGCTGCTTGCCGTTCGGCGTGTGGATGTACTCCTCGTTGATCTTGACGGCCGACGCGGCGACGGTCGGCAGGCCCGGATGGAAGCTGCTGTGCGACGCCCGGCCACAATGCCATAGTTGCAGGAAGATGCGTCCGCCGGCCTGCTGGACGGCGTCGACGACCGTGCGCCAACCGGCCACCATCTCGTCGGTGTAGATGCCGGGCGATTCGCTCCAACCGAGCCCTTGAACGGAGATCGAGGTGGCCTCGGCGACGATCAAGCCGCACGAGCTACGTTGCACGTAGTACTCAGCCATGAGGTCGTTGGGGATGCGATCGGGGCCGGAGCGCGACCGCGTAAGCGGCGCCATCGCGATGCGGTTGGCGAGAGTGAGGTCGTGCATCTCGAAGGGTTGGAGGAGTGCGTTGGCTTTCGTAGTGTTGGCCATCGATCGGTCCTACCGGTTGGTTAGACAGCGAGGTAGTGCAGGTCGAGGGACGAGACCTGCCACCACCTACGTCGGGCGGAGCCCAATGGCCCTAAGCTAGCGTTCTGGTAGCCGAGCGGGTTGTTGCACGTGTCCGTTACCGCGGTTGCGAGGTTGATCGGAGCGTCGCGGATAGGAGCGGCCGGGGCGTTTTCGGATGCGGGCACGGCGGATGTCCGCCAAGAGTCGTTGGTGGATAGCGAGTACCCGCCGGTGGTCGACGCGCAGCATTTGGAGCAAGGCATTCTTGACGTGCGTCAGAGTGGCGAGGTAGCTCAGATCGATGGGATGAAGTTCGGTGTCTTCGACGGCCTCGGCCATCACCCACCGAACCAGATTGCTCAGCAGCAGATGAGCGTAGATTTCCTTGATGACTCCGGGCGGCGTATGGGAACGGAGGTTCTGGATGTCCAAGCCATGCTTCCATTCTCGGTAGATGGTTTCAATCTGCCAGCGGCGATGGTAGAGATCGACGAGTTCGGCGTGAGCATGATCTTGTGTATCCATCAGCGAGGTGAGCAGCCAACTCGGTCGAAAGCCCGGCGCCTGATAGCGAAGCAGACGTGCGGTGATGATCTTGGGCAGGTCGGTGTCCTTGCGGCGGGTGGCTGGCGTGGGATGGAATTCGACCATCCATTCACTCTCACCGAGTACCTGCCGGCGTCTGGTATAACCAGCCTGCTGGTCGGAAAGGCGCATGAGGAAATGTGCCCCACGCATGGGAATACGCCATATGGCAGCGTAGGGAAAAAAAGCCACGGTCCATCAGCACCAAGTCGTTGAAGCGAAGGCGCCGGATCATTTGCTTCAATGCGTGGTGTTCGGTGAGTGGCTTCCCGATGAGTTTGAAGGCGAAACAGAACCCGGTGAACACGGAGCACAGCACGACGAGTTTTCCTTGCGGGCGACGCCCGTCGGTCTTCCCGTTACGCGGCCTACCGAAGAAGCGAACGATCTGCGGCGCGTTGGGCAACTCGACATCGGCTCCATCCACGGCAAGAAGACGGAAGGTCTTCTTCCACAACAGGGACGGGGCGAACGTCGCTTCGAACCGGCTCTCGAGGTGTTCCCACACCCTTCGCCAGAACCCGATCGTGAGTTTCTTCCTGGCTTGGCAGAATGCCTCTTCGGTGACACAGCGTTCGTTCAGCCCTGGGCAAGCGGCACACAGGAGCCCCCACGCCCGGCCGAGCCCTTGCGTCATCGAGGTCGTCTGCAATCCCACGTACATCATGAGCCATGCGACCACCTCGGGAATGAGTGCGCGGTCCCGCTTCGGCGCGCAGCCAGCATCGCATGCCGCTCGCGCGAAGAGATCAGGCGGGAGGATTTGGCGAAACGGAGCTAAACCGAACTTCTGGAAAATCGCTGCTGCGCAGCATCGCTGGGAGCCGATAAGGGACAT
>JAJDDX010000388.1 GCA_029260055.1 Phycisphaerae bacterium | reverse complement strand
CACGGGCAAATCCCGGCGCGCCGGGACCCATGCCACCCGATCCGATGTCCCCCACCTCTAAAGAGATGGGGCACCCGGCACGGACAAGCTGAGGCTTGTCCGTGGCACCCGGAGCACTGCTCGAGAGCAGTGGCACACGGGCACCCTACTTCTCGTCGAAGAGCTCCTTCGCGTCGAGCTTCTTGACTAATATCTCCGGCTCGCCGAGCGGATGCCCATCCGCCAACTCATCGGTTCCCGAGGTCCAGCTCCGCCAATCCTCGCCGAGGTTCAGCATCTTGGCGCACTTGTCAGCGGTAAACGGCAAGAACGGAGCGATCGCGGTCGTGAGCGTGCGTGCGGTCTGAAGACACACGTTGATCGCCCACCCGCAGGCCGCCATGTCCGTCTTCCGCGATAAGAACGGCTTGGTCACGTCGAAGTAGCCGTTGCCCGCCCGAGCGAGCCCCATGACCTCGCCGAGACCCGCCTTGAACTGGCACTTCTCGAAGGCGGCTGCCGTGCTCGCGAGCACCTCGCCACGCCGCTTGATCTGCTCCGCGTCTTCGGGCGCACGATCACCGGCGGGCGGCACCTTCCCATCAAAATACTTGTGCGCGAAGGTCATCGTCCGGTTGAAGAAGTTCCCGAAGGCGTTGACCAACTCGCCGTTGTTGCGGGCGATGAACTCATCGATGTCGAACGCCGTTCGCGCGTTTTCCGGCGCGACGGCCGTCAGATAGTAACGAAGCGGGTCCGGGTCGAACCGCTCGAGGTACTCCTCGATCCAGACGGCCGTGCCGCGCGACTTGCTGATCTTCTCCTCTTCCTTGCCGGGGAACTTGATGTTGAGGAACGAGTTCGACACCACGTTGTGGGGCAACTGATACTCGCCCTTTTCGCCCTGCACGCTGTCGCTGTCGTGCGACGCCAGCAACATCGCCGGCCAGGTGATCGCGTGGAAGACGATATTGTCCTCACCGATGAAGTGGACGATCTTGCAGTCCGGGTCCTTCCACCAGCGGTCGGCGGCCTGCTCGCCCTCGCCGAGGCGGTCGCAATGCACGGCCGTGAACGAGACGTACCCGATCGGCGCATCGAACCAGACGTAGAGCGACTTACCCTCCGCGTCAGCGTCGTCGAGCGGCACAGGCACGCCCCAGGTCAGATCGCGGGTCATCGCACGCTCGGGAAGCCCTTCGGCCTCGATTCGTCCAAGCGACTGGTTCAGCACGGTCGGTCGCCAGAGCGCGCCGGCTGCGTCCGCGTCCTTCTTGCTCGCCAGCCAGCCGGAGAGGCGCTCCTGCAACCGGTCGAGCCTGAGATACCAATGAACGGTCTCGCGAAGTTCGGGCGTGGTCTCGGTCAGGACGCTGACAGGATCGATCAGCGCGATCTGGTCGACGGCCCGTCCACAATCCTCGCACTGATCCCCGAATGCCTTGTCGCTGCCGCAGTTAGGGCACTTCCCCTTCACGAAACGATCCGGCAGGAACTGTTCGGCCTTGACATCGTAGAGCTGCTTGCCCGTCCGCTTCGTGAAGAAGCCCTTGTCGTGAATCTTGAGGAACAGCTCCTGGCTGAACTTCTCGTGCGTGTCCACGAAGCCGGGCTGATGGGTGCCACCGTAGGTGTCGAATTCGATTCCCAGCCCTGAAAAGTCTGCCTGCTGAGATGCGTTGAAGTGGCCGGTCAGCTCTTCGACCGTTCGATCCTGCTCGCGAGCGGTCTTCAACGCAGCCACGCCGTTGTCATCGCTCCCGCAGATGAAGCACACGTCGGCACCGGTTGCGCGAAGATAGCGAACGTAGGTGTCGGCCGGAAGGTAAGCTCCGGCGACATGCCCCACGTGCAAGCGCCCGTTAGAATAGGGAAGCGCGGCAGTAACCAGATACCGTTGTGTTCCCATGAATCCGCCCAATCCGTCGTAAAAACGCGGGTCCTCGGCTGCGAAACGCCCGTCGGCAGTCGGGCGGATTGTAGTCACTCATTCAGCCGTGACAAGAAAAGCACTCGGCGAGGCTGCGCGAGGTGCCGATAGATACGAGGCTTTGACGCCGCCGGTTAATCGGCGATATAATCCAACTGGCGGTGGATTCGATGCACGACTCGTGCCGTGTCGCGGTAAGCGGCCTGACGAGCGATCTCACAGAGGCAGCGCGATCGGGAGCGGAACTATGGTTTCCAGCATACTGGCGTTCGGAATGCCCGGAATGCCCGAGTTGATCATCATCGCGGTGATCGCTCTGCTCATCTTCGGTCGCAGACTGCCGGACGTCGCACGATCCGTCGGCAAGAGCATCGTCGAGTTCAAAAAGGGCATCCGCGACGTGAAGGACGACATCAACGTCCAGAGCACCGTCGAGACGCCGGCCAAGCTCGAAAATAAGCAATCCGCCCCGAGTGGCGACACCCCGGCCGCCCCGGCCGCCGCCGAGAAGCCGGCCGAAGAAACCACCACCAACAACGTCTAGAACTCGGTCGAACGACCAATGATGGGTGGCCTGGGCAAGCCCTGGCTTGCCCGTGGCCTTCGATAAGTATCGCACACGGGCAAACGAGTTTGCCCATGCCACCCGTCTGCCCGGGATCCTGCCGGCAGCCCGGTTGACGACAATCGTGGACGACTCGGCACCGCGCGCGTAAGCTGAGCGTGCGTCGATTCAGCCGGCGAACCGGGCCGGGCTGAGCATCGGCGTGTCGGCTAGATCGGGTCGCGCACTCCACCGTTCGCTGCCCCCGCCGAGACTTGTGGTCCGGGCGCTACGCCCCAACGCATCGGAGACAGCGGAATGAAGCATCGGCCAGCATCCTACGGAATCAGTGTGCCTTGCTTGGCACTTCTTCTCGCGCTCGCGGCGACGTCCACGACCGCGCCGGCGACGGCGCATCCGGCCAGTCCACACCCGGCCACAGCCCCGACCGCCGGCGACCGCCCGGACGTGGCTCGGCTGCGGTACCAGATTCTGGACGAGTTCGGGATGCCGACCCCCGGGCGGCTGACCTTCATCGGGAAAGACGGCCCGGGCGCGAACCTCTTCCCCAACGCCGACGCCCTTCCGGTCCATCTGGCGGTCCGACAGAACGTCGTCTACACGCTGACCGGTGAAGTGCCGATCACCGTGCCGGTCGGGCGCTACACCGTCTACGCATCGCGCGGGCCGGAGTGGTCGATCGACAGTGCGGACATCGAAATGGCAGCCGGGCGGGAGACGCGTTTCACCGCCCACCTGCGGCGCGAAGTCGACACGACCGGCTGGATATCCGGCGACTTCCACCTGCACAGCATGCCACACTCGTCCGACGCGGAGACGACACTCAAGGAACGTGTGATCACGCTGATCGGCGAGGGGCTCGACTTCGCCGTCGCCACGGATCACAACCACAACACCGACTATCGCCCGACGATGGGGGAACTCGGTGTCGAGAAGTCTCTCACGACCGTCATCGGTAACGAGATCTCGACTCCCATCGGCCACTTCAACGCCTTCCCGCTCGACGCCGAGCGTCCCATCCCGCCGCCGGATGCGAGCGACGCCCGCGAGCTGTTCAAGCTGATACGTAGCGAGCCTAACGAGTACGGCATCGTGCCGGTCATTCAACTGAACCACCCGCGTTGGAAAGGCATCGACTACTTCGGTGTGGCCGACCTCGACGCCGTCACGGGCGTCGGGCACGCGGAGATCTACTCGGACGATTTCGACACGCTGGAAGTGTTCAACGGTAACGAAGGTTGGGGTTACTACGACGCCGAGATCGACAAGGCTCCGAACTCCAGCGCGAACCGGCACTCGGTCGTGCGGGACTGGTTCAACCTGCTCAACCGCGGGCATCGCTACGCGGCTGTCGGCAACTCCGACAGCCATACCGTCTACAAGGGCGACCTGGCCGGGTATCCGAGGAACTACGTCCGCTGTAATGCCGAGTCGCCGGATAAGATCCAGGTGCCCGACGTGGCGGATGCGCTGCGGAAGCGGCAGGTCTTCACGACGCTCGGGCCGTTCGTCGAGTATCAGATCAACGGCGCTGCGGTCGGCGGCGATGTGAAGGCCGCCAAGGGCAAGGTCGAGCTACACGTCAAGGTGCAGGCGGCATCGTGGATCGACTGCGATCGCGTCAAGGTCGTGGTCAACGGCGACATCGTCAGGACGATTCCGGTCGCGGACACGCGGGACATCGTGCGGTTGGCCACGGAGGTGTCGATTGACGTGCCGCGCGACTCGTGGCTGACGCTGCTGGTCGAGGGTGACGACTCGATGGCTCCGATCGTCCAAGATCAGGGCCGTCCGATCCTGCCCCTGGCGGTCGCGAATCCGACATGGATAGACGGCGACGGCGACGGGAAGTGGGTCTCGCCGTGGGACCAGGCGCTGAAGCTGGTCGCATCACGCGACGGCAAGTCGATCGCGTACGGCTCGCTCAAGGACCATCTGCCGTCCGAGCGGGCGCTGGTCGTGCTGGCGGCTGCCGAGAAGAAACACCCCGACGCGGCGAACCTGATCAGGACCGCCTTGCTGGAAAAGGCCCGCGTCGTGCGGCTCGGGGCCGCGCGTGCGGCAGAGTCGCTCGGCGAGTCGAGCCTCTCCGGAGCACTGGCTGCGGCCATGGCCTCGTGCGGCGACGACCTCTATCTTCCCGTTGCGCTGATGAGCGCCCAGAGCAAGTGCGCGCCGGAGCAGTTCCGCACGCAGGTCTTCGAGTTCATCGAAACGAAGGGAGGCGACGCGGTCAAGCGACACGGGCAAGAGTTGTTCGGGCGTCTGCCGAGCACCATCGTCAGCGATTGGCGCGTCGTGGGCTACTTCCCGAACCCCAAACCCGACACGCTCGTGACGGTCGCCTACGGCCCCGAATCCGCAGGTGAGGCGCCGGCCTCTTTCAAGGGCAAGAACGACAAGACGCTGACATGGAAGACGGTGCAGGCGAAGGCGTCGGGGCACCTCGACCTGCGCGGCCTCAGCGACAGCAAGGACGATCAGGTCAAAGCGATCGCCTACGCCGAGACGTTCGTGCAGTCACCCGACGACCGAACCGTTCACTATGCCCTCGGCACCGACGACGGGGCTCGCCTGTGGGTCAACGGCGAGATGATCTTCGAGGACAACACGCAACACGGCGCCAGCCCGTTCCAACAGTTTGGCAAGCTGTCGCTGAAGAAGGGATCGAACCGCGTACTCGTCAAGGTCGAGAACGGCGGCGGGGCCTTCGGGCTCTACTTCCGCCTCTTCGACGGCGAGGTGAAGGCGTCGGCGACACCGTGACCCATGACGGTGGCGCAGCATTCACGGGCAAACAAGTTTGCCCATGCCACCCGTTCGATGGCGAGGTATGCGGCGATGGCGCCGCGCATCACGCGCGCAGGGTGCCACTGGTGGCTTGCCACCGGTGCGGGTCAATAACTGCATGAAACCTACCTTGGTCATCCTCGCAGCCGGCATGGGTAGCCGATACGGCGGGCTCAAGCAGCTCGAACAGGTCGGCCCCTGCGGTGCCACGTTGATGGACTACACGGTCTTTGACGCGGTGCGATATGGGTTCGGCAAGATCGTGTTCGTAATCCGCCCGGAGATGGAGACAGCGTTCCGCGCGTCCGTCGCAGCGCGCTTCGAAGATCGCGTGGCGGTGGCTTACGCGTTCCAGCGGGCTGATGCGCTGCCGTCGGCGTTCGCCTCGCGCTCAAGTCGCACCAAGCCCTGGGGCACGGGGCATGCCCTCCTATGTGCTGAAGACGTCGTCGATGGTCCTTTCGCGGCTGTCAACGCGGATGACTACTACGGAGCCGTCGCAATGCAGCGTGTCGGCGAGTTCCTCGCTGCGCCACAAGCCGGGGCGATGGCGACACACGCACTGGCGGGCTACGCGCTTCGCGATACGCTGAGCGAGGCCGGCGGTGTGAATAGAGCGGTCTGCACGATCACGCCGGACGGGTTTCTCGAAGAGGTCGTCGAGACCGTGAACATCGAGACGGACGGCGACGGTGGACGGTTCCTCGACGGAGACGGAGCCGCGCGGCCGATCGCAGGCGGCGCCATTGTATCCATGAACCTCTGGGCGTTTATGCCGTCGATCTTCGATGAACTGCGCGGCGGGTTCGAGACCTTTCTGCGAGCGACCGGCGCCGATGACGAGAGTGAGTTCTACATTTCCGTGGCGGTTCGCGAGGCGCTCCATGCCGGCCGGGCTCGCATGAAGGTCCTTCTCGGCAACACGGTGTGGTGCGGTGTTACACACAAGGAGGACCAGCCGCGCGTGGTCGAGATCATCGGCAGGCTTATCGCTAACGGCACCTATCCCAGTGAGCTTTGGGCATGAACGTCGATGATCGTGTGCGGGAAATGGCTTCGCGCTTCGACATCCGGGGCAGCCTGGACGAGGCCCGCACGTCACGCGGCGACACCGCTCTCGCTTCCCCCCTTGCCAAGGGGGGACTGAGGGGGGTCTGGCCCCATGCGAAAACGGAACCGACGCTCGTCGCAGTCGAGCCACTCGGTGGAGGGCACATCAACGATTCGTTCATCCTGACCTACGCGGTGAACGCGAGCGAGAAACGCTTCGTGCTGCAACGGATCAACGACGCCGTCTTTAGCGACCCCGCGGCGGTCATGGCGAACATGGATCGCACCACGACACACATCAGGCGCAGGTTTGAAATCGAGGGCGTGTCAGACATAGGGCGACGGTGCGTCACGCTGGTGCCGGGCCGCAGCCGCGCGTGCTTCGTGCGCGACGACGCGGGCGGCTGTTGGCGGATGTATCACTACATCGAGGACGCTTACGTCCTCGATTCGGTCGGTACGCCACAGCAAGCGGAGGCTGCGGGCCGGGCGTTCGGCATGTTCCAACGCCTTACTGCCGACCTCCCCGAGCCGCGGCTGCACGAGACCATCCCCGATTTTCATCACACACCAAAGCGGTACGACGCGCTGGAGGCGGCGATACGCGCGGATCGACGCGGGCGCGTAGCGGAAGCGGCAGCCGAGATCGAATTCGCACGTGCGCATCGCGAGTCGGCTGGAGCGCTGATCGATCTGCATGCGCGGGGCGACGTGCCGGAGCGCATCGTCCACAACGACGCGAAGATCACCAACGTACTCTTCGCCGCAGCCACTGATGAAGGACTGTGCGTCGTCGACCTCGACACGGTGATGCCTGGGCTGTCGCTCTTCGACTTCGGCGACATGGTGCGCACGATGACGAGCCCGACAGCCGAGGATGAGACGGATCTTACGAAAGTGGAGATCGACACCGACTTGTTCGAAGGTCTCGCGCGCGGTTACATCGAGGCGACGCCTGCGTTCCTGACGGCGACGGAGCGTGCCCACCTGCTGACAGCCGGACACGTGATCACGCTGGAGCAAGGCGTGCGATTCTTGAGCGACTTCCTTGAAGGCGACACGTACTACAAGACCAACCGCCCCATCCAGAACCTGGACCGCTGCCGCACGCAGTTCAAGCTCGTGGAGTCACTAACGCGGCAGGCGTCGCACCTGCGGCGGATCGTCGACGGGCTGTGACGCGCCACGGGCGACGGCAATTCCGTTGATCCGCGTAACCAGACTCACTATGATGGACTCCAGTCTCAGAGTTTCGCTCGCGTAGACGCCGGGTGGGGATTGCCTTGAATTCAAACCGCTCAATAGCGCCGGCTGTGACGGCGATGGCATGCGGAGTGCTGGTGGCGTATGTGTCGTACGCCGCGCAGGACCGGACATGCGAACTGCGCGAGCGGCACATGCTGTGGGCGTCCGACGGGCTGGCCGGCGAACTCTTCGGCACCACAGGCCTCGACGGTGACCATGCGATCGTCGGCGCCTCCCGCGGTCTTCAGGCCGGGAGTCATATGGGCTCGGCCTACGTGTTTAGGCACCACGACAACGGCACGCCGTCTGACCCTCACGATGACTTCTGGTTCGAACAGTCCAAGCTCATAGCCTCCGATGCCGCCTCGAGCGACCAATTCGGCGCGGACGTGGGAATCAGCGGTGACTGGGCCGTGGTCGGAGCGATGCGCGACGACGACATGGGGCGCGACTCGGGGTCGGCGTACATCTTCCGGCGCGATCACGGTGGCACCCCGCTCGATCCGATGGATGACACATGGGTCGAGCAGGCCAAGCTGGTCGCGGCCGACGGCAGGGCGACGGATCACTTCGCTGACTTCGTGGCCATAGACGGTGACCGGGCGCTCATCGGGGCACCGTACCATGATCTCGGGCTGCACAGCTACTTCAACGGTGGAACGGCCTACGTCTTCAGGCGTCATGCGAATGGCACGCCGGATGATCTGAGCGACGACACGTGGCTACTCGAACAGGAGCTGGAGCAACAGAACTCCCAGGCGGACGACAGGTTCGGGAGCGGGGTGTCCATCGAGGAGCGCGTGGCGGTCGTCGGCTCCTTCATGGACGGCATCGTCCTGGAGGAGGCGGGCGCGGCTACGGTCTTCTATCGGCGGGACGACAACTGGTGGATCCGACAGGCACTACTGACGGCGTCGGATGCGGCGCCGTTCGACCACTTCGGCATCAACACGAATGTGTCCGGCGACTGGATCGCCGTTGGGGCGTCGGGTGACGATGATCGAGGGGACGGCAGTGGTTCGGTCTATTTGTTCCGACGCGATGACAACGGTACACCGGCTGAGCGCGCGGATGACAACTGGATCGAGCACGCCAAGCTCACGGCCTCCGACGGCGCAGAACTCGACAACTTCGGGTACAAGGTCTCGATCGACGGTGACTGGCTGACGGTCTCCTCGTTCAACGGCGGACAAGGCTGGGGGGACCGGCTCGGCGCGGTGTACGTGTTCCGCCGCGACGACGCGGGCACGCCGGATGACCTGACGGATGACGTCTGGAACCAACACGACAAGCTCAGGCGGTCAGATATCGCGCCCAACGACCTGTTCGGATACGCCACCCTAAGCGGCCGCCGGGTACTCGTCGGGTCGGCGTGGGACGACAGCCCCGACGCGCAGGACATCGGCTCCGCGGCGATCTTCGAACTCGGTCAGCAGTGTGTGACTCTCGCTGAGTTTTCGGCGTTGCAGAACTGCTATCGGGCAGCCGGTACGACACCGGCCTGCGAAGACTTCGATTATGATTCGGATGGCGACGTGGACACCAGCGATTACAGAGAGTTCCTCTTGACGTTCTCCGGACCGTGAGACCGCGCGTGTCTCGCGTACCGCCGACTCCGGACCTTCCCATCGCCGCTCTACGTAGTCCATGAGGATCAACCCGGACCGCTACGGCCCGATCCCCCCTGCCTCCCCCAAGAATTCGGTTGCCGTTCGAATGCCCATTCGGCTATAATCCACTCGGATCGCCCCGGGGTAACAAGACATACACCCACCGGGCCGTGGGTCGCGCCAAGGGCGCTTGAACGATCCGCACTTCACGAGAGGGGAATGGGGAGATGAAGACTCCAAGGCCGACTTCGGCCATTGTGGTGACGCTCGTATGCTGGCTGGTCGCATCCGTCGCGAGCGCCCAGACGGTTTTTCACGTCGATGACGACGCCCCGCCGGGCGGAGACGGTGCGACCTGGAACACCGCATTCAGGTACCTCCAAGACGCGCTGAGCACCGCAACCGACGGCGATGAGATCCGCATGGCCGGTGGTGTGTACAAGCCCGATCAGGACGAATCCGGCACCATCGCGCCGGGCGACCGGGCCGCCACCTTCCAACTCGGTAGCGACCTCGGGCTGTTCGGCGGCTATCGCGGCTGCCCCGGGGGTAACTGTGCTAGCGGCGACCCGAACGAGCGCAGCATCGAACTCTACGAGACCAGGCTGAGCGGCGACCTGAGCGGTGACGACGTCGCAGACCTTCAAGGCTTCGTTGGTTGTTTCTCCGGCGATGGGACCCCGCATGCTCCGGGGTGCGAAGTATTCGACCTCGACGCGGATGGGGACGTCGACATAGCGGACGGGCATGTCGGCGAGAATACCTACCATCTGGTCACCGGAAGTGGGACGGACGCGACGGCCGTGCTTGACGGATTGACGATCACCGGCGGGAACGCGGATGGCCCATCCCAGGAGTTCCACGTCTCGGGCGGCGGCATGTACAACGACGCCGGCAGCCCCACGCTGATCGGCGTCAGGTTCGTGGCCAACCTGGCGGATACGCGCGGCGGTGGGATGTACAACATCGCCGCCAGCCCGACACTCACCGACTGTGCCTTCATTGCGAACCGCGCGGTCCGCGCTTCCGGCGCGGGCGGCGGCGGCGCGATGCGCAACGACGAAGGATCCAGCCCGATCCTCAGTGGGTGCTCGTTCCTCGGGAATCGGAGCCCGAGTTGGGGCGGTGCGATCTCGGATCAAGCGAACTGCGACCCAACGCTCACGGGCTGCACTTTCGTGGGCAACTCAGGCGGCGCAGGCGGCGCGATCAGCATCAATGGCGGTGTCCCCACGTACGTCAACTGCACGTTTACGGACAATTTCAGTCCCGGGCTCGGTGGCGCGATGGACGTCTTCTGGGGCGATCCGACACTCACCAACTGCAGATTCGAGGGGAATGTCGCCACCGTCCACGGCGGAGCGATCTCGACGGACAACACCGTCGCCCTGACGGTGTCGAACAGCACGTTCATCGGCAATTCATGTGCGGTCTCGGACGGCGGCGCGCTCTTCCTACTCGGCGGTACGCCGACGATCACCAACTGCCGGTTCTTCGGAAACTCAGCCGGCCGGTTCGGTGGAGGCGTATTGGGGGCAGCGGTTCAGGTTTCGATCACCAACTGCGTCTTCAGCGGGAATAGCGCCTTCAAGGGCGGCGGCTACATGGGCTCGAACAGCGTGGCGCAGACCTTGACGAATTGCACGTTCACCGAAAACACCGCGAGCGACACCATCGGAGGCGTCTACATCATCGGCGCAGGCGACCAGACGCTCGCCAACTGCATCCTGTGGAACAACAGCGACACCGGCGGGACCGGCGAATCCGCTCAGATCTTCCTCGAAGGCGCCGGGCTGCTCGTGGTTCGGCACAGCCTGATCCAGGGCTTGGACACGCTGACCGGCAACGGCAACATCGATGGTGATCCGCTGTTCCGCGACGCAAGCGGCGCGGACAATACCATCGGTACCGAGGACGATGACCTGCGCGTGGGATCGGGTTCGCCCTGCATCGACGCAGCCGACAACACGGCCGTCCCGTCGGACGCGGTCGACCTGGACGGTGACGGCAATGCGGCCGAACGAACACCGCTCGATCTTGGCGGCAATCCGAGGTTCAACGACGACCCCGAGACCGCGGATACCGGGGTGGCCGATCCTCCGGACTACCTGCAGATCGCGGACATGGGCGCGTACGAGTTTTCGGGCGCCGGCGTGGCCGTCCCCACGGTCTCAGCGTGGGGCATGGTCGTCATGATGCTACTTCTTCTGGCGTCCGCTACGGTTGTCTTGAGCCGGCAGCGACAGCATCTGTCTGATTAACCACGGAGTACACGGAGAGGATGCTACGTCCTGAACGTCATCGCCTCGACGTTCGTTTCAGACCGTGTCGCAGCAGGTGCTCAGGGAGATCGGGCTCTTGCGAGCCGGGCTCTTCCTCTTCCGCCACGATGTCTGTGCCACATTCGGGGCAGCGGCCCGAGACGTTGCCGGTGAGGTTGTAGCCGCACTTGCAGCAGACGCCGGCATCCGCGGGATAGACTCGACCGTGGCTGCGGTAGAACCCGCTGGCGGTAAGGCCGAATGAGATGACGATCACGGTGAGGGTCATGAGCAATGGCCCGAGTGCCTCGGAATCGAGATCATCGATCACATCACCTGTGAAGATCGCTACGAGGAGCGGGACGCCCAGGTAGTACAGAAACGGAGTCGCGAGGAAGATCTTGTCGACGGCCGATTCCCGCGGGATGTATCGCGCGAGCACCTGACCGGCGATGTGTGCGATCAGTATGTACAACACGAAGAGCGTCAAGATCGCGACGAGCCAGCTCACGCGACCGGAGGAGAACAGGTCGTAGATCGCAAAGGTGAGCAGGGACAGCAGGAACGTCAAGATGCCGCCCGCCAGCCCGATCGCCACGGCTATGGTGTATTGTCTTTTTGGGGATCGCGCGTGTTGGCTGGTTTCCGAGCTCATCATGGTCTCCGCGAGGCCAGATGTCAGGCTCACCTGTGCCCCATCGGAACGGAGCAGGCTGCAAGCCCGCACGATAGTAGCCGGGGGCGGGTTCGCCGAAGGCGAGCCGACCCCCGGACCAAGCCCACACCATGCAATACGACCCTGAAGGGGTCGAACAGAATCCACCGTGCAGAACGGATCACCCGTGTCCGTTCGACCCCGCCGAGGTCGGGGGGAGCGTGAGGGCCCGCCCCGGTGGGCGGCGTCCGCCTCCGGCAGCCTTGCCCACGGCTACTGTCGATCAGCCCTTCAGGCTGAAGCTGCGTGCCGCGCACGAGGCTGCGGACCCGGCTGCTTCACGCCTAGATCTCGGGGCGTGGGCTGCGTGCCGCTGCGAGGAACTCCCTGATGGCGGCCGTGAGGCGTTCTTTGAGGTCGTTCCCGCCACTTGCGTTGTTCTCGTACGTGATGTACCGCAGCGCCCGCAGGTTGAATGGCAGTTCCTTCGGGTCTCGTGCGAGTATGATGGGTAGTCGGTGCAGGCCGAAGCACAGCCCTAGTTCGTAGATCACGTTCTCGTTGCAGCCGGATACGTCCGCGACGATCACTTCGGCCGTTCGGATGCAGGTCCACACCTGGTTGAGGATGGAACCGGGCTCGGAAATATCGTCAGCGATCTTGGCCTCTACCCCGTTGGCGGCCATGGCCGGGCTGATCACGGCGTCGAAGATATCGCGGAATTCCTGCTTGTGCGGCATGAGCACGAAGCCGAAACCGGGAGTGATTTTCACCTGTTGGCCATGGAGGATGGACTCACACTGAAGGCGCTCGAAATCCGGCAGCCCTTTCGAGGCTGCTCCTGCGGCTTGCGGAACAGACGTCGTATCTCGATTTCGAATCTCCTCAGTTCGGACGCCCGTCAATCGACTCAGTGCCTCGATGACGGTGTCCGCGTCGACGACGCCGTCGAGCTCCTGGGTACGATCCCGCCATTCCTTCTGCATCTGCCGTCTCCTGAGCTTCGCGGCGTCCATCGACTCGCGGATCTGTGCGGCTAGTTCGTAGTCCGCGTTCTTGACGGCTTCGTCCTTCTCGGTGCTGAGCTCGTTGAGTTCGCGCTCCAGCTCCGTCAGGTCCGGCGGCTTCCTCATGGACTTGAGTCGCACGCGCGCACCGGCTTCATCCATGAGATTGATTGCCTTGTCAGGAAAGAAGCCGTCCGGAATGAACGAATCGCTGAGTTCAACCGCGGCACGGAGCGCTTCGTCTGTGATCCGTACCCGATGGTGCGCTTCATACCGATCCCGCAGACCAGTAAGGATATCGAGAGTAGAATCCGAGGACGGCGGCTCGACAAAGACAATCTGGAATCGTCTCCCGAGTTCCGTGTCTCCCAGCACGTACTTTCGATAGTCTCCTAGGGTCGCAGTACCGATGCATTGGGTTTCGCCACGACTCAGCGCGGGCCTCAGTACGTTCGACATGGCGATGGAGCCTTCATCGCCGGCGGCGCCGAATAGCGTATGCAACTCGTCGAACAAGAGTATCACGTTGCCCGCCCGGCGCACCTCGTTCATGACTGTCTTGATGCGTTCCTCAAGCTCGCCGCGGTACTTCGCGCCAGCGACCATCATTGCCACATCGAGCACGACGATCCGACAGTCCGCCAGGAGTTCGGGGATGTCGCCCGACACGACTTTCTGGGCAAGGCCCTCGACGATAGCTCTGCGACCGACCCCTGGCTCGCCGACCAGCACGGGGTTGTTCTGCCCGCGACGGCACAAGACGGTGATGACCCGGTCAAGCTCTCTTGCACGGCCGATGACCGGATCCAACGCGCCCTGCCGGGCTATCCCCGTCAGGTCACGTCCGAAGGAGTCCAGCGCGGGTGTCTTGCTCTTGCCCTTTCTCAGGCCGCCGACGCCCGATCTCACACCCTCGCTTTCGTCGCCGACGCCGAGCAGGTTGAGGGTCTCCTCGCGCACGTCCTCAAGCACGAGATTGAGGTTCATCAAGACCTGTGCTCCGACACCGTCCTGCTCACGCAACAAGCCGAGCAGCAGGTGCTCGGTACCCGTGTAATTGTGATTGAGGTTGCGCGCTTCCTCGATGGCGTACTCGATCACCTTCTTCGCACGCGGGGACTGCGGTAGCTTGCCCGCGGTAACCGTCTCGGGGCCGCTTTTGACGAGCTTCTCGACTTCGAGCCGCACTTTGCGCAGGTCGACCTCGAGGTTCTTCAGCACATTGGCGCCTGTACCCGAGCCTTCCTTCACCAGACCCAGCAGAATATGCTCAGTGCCGATGTACTCGTGGTTGAAGCGCTGTGCCTCCTGGTTTGCGAGCGCCATGACCTTACGAGCGCGGTCCGTGAACCTCTCAAACATAAGCTCCCTTCCACTAAGAGATGTTCGCAAGGTAACGGAGCAGTGCCGCTTTCAGGGCGGAAGCACCGGAGACCGTGTCAGCATACTCTATATACCGCTGGTGCTTCACATCGAAGGGTACATCGTCGGCACTCTGGGTCAACAGAATGACGGGTTTGCCCAGTTCGTGCGCCACCCCCAACTCGTAAAAGACGTTCGGATTCCGGCTCGTCAAATCCGCGATCAGGTAGTCGGCTTTCCGAATCGAATCGAGCACGTCCGCGATGATGGGGCCGGGTTTGAAAACGTCGTCTGCACGCGTGCAGGTATCGCCAATTTGCTGCACCGTTGGACGGATGATAGTCTCCCACACACCATCAAAGGACCCGGCGAACGGCATGAGAACGAAACAAGTTCTTACCAAAGTACGCCCCTTCCTGCACTCGGCCCAGAGACCTTGCTGAGGCCGTACCGCTGACTGACCCACTGTGTCCAACCAGACTTGCGCGACCGCGGACGTACCAATCCTACGAGGGGCGAACCGGTCGTCAAGTCACAACGTCGTTCCGAGCACGGCTTACGTGGTACTCTGTGTGCTACGCGGTGAAGCAAACGCCAATCGGAAGTCAACAGTCGCCGATCGGCTTTTGTTACGCCTCGCTCTGGCTCCAAATGCCCGCGAGGAGCTTGGCTAGCACCGCGCCGGTGACAGTGAAGACGATCACACAGACCACGCCCTGGGATGTCTGGCCGTAGATGAAGCTGCCCACGCCGAACAGGGCTGAATACACAAACACGCAGCCGACTATCCAACCGAGGAAGGCCTGGGGGAGGCTGTCGGGTGAGGCGGAGACACCGGACTCGCGGCGAATGTCGGTCCAGCCCGGGCCGGCTGGCCGCACGATGCGATAGAAGTTGAGCAACGTCTCACGCGGCGCGGGCCGGGTAAGCAACGTCACCAGCAGCCATACGAACGTCGTGCCCGCGACCGTGACGATCATCGTTACGTGCGAGTGAAGCTGCGCGATTCCGCTGTCACCGACGACCGCTAAGTCCATCCGCACTAGCCAATCTCCAAACGAACCGAGGTTGGACCCGGCGGCGAAGAACTTGTTGATCGCGAAGCAACCAGCCGCCGCCCCGAACGAAGCCATCATCGCGGCAATCTCGCTCCACGCGTTGATCCGCCACCAGAACCAGCGGAGGAGGTAGATCAACCCGGTGCCGGCACCGATAGAGAGCAGCACATCAAACGCCTCCTTGGCGGTCGACAGCAGGAAGACAAGGCTCCCGGCAAACACCATCAAAGCGAACGTCACGACGCGCGACACCCAGACGTAGTGTCGCTCGGTTCCCTTCCCCACCATGAACCGGCGGTAGAAGTCGTGGACCAGGTACGACGCGCCCCAGTTCAGGTGCGTCGACATGGTCGAGACGTAGGCCGACAGCAGCGACGCGACCAGCAGGCCCAGCAACCCGTGCGGCAGCAGCGTCAGCATCGCGGGATAGGCGATGTCGTTACCGAGCAGGTCGTCGCTGACGTTCGGAAATGCTGTTTTGATGTCCCCTAGTGTCGGGAAGACGAGGATCGAGCAGAGGGCGACGATGATCCACGGCCACGGTCGCAGCGCGTAGTGAGCGATGTTGAACCAGAGCGTCGCAGCCATGGCATGCTTCTCGTCTTTGGCGGCCAGCATGCGCTGGGCGATGTAGCTGCCGCCTCCGGGCTCGGCTCCGGGATACCAGACCGACCACCACTGCACCGCCAGCGGGATGATCAGCAGGGTGACCAGCATATCGCGGTTGTTGAAGTCGGGCAGGAGGCTGAGCGTTTTCGGATCGATCCGCTCGACGAGGCCCGCGAGGCCGCCGACTTCCGGCTGACTCAAGGCGTAGTAGGCGGCGGCGAAGACGCCCACCATGGCGATGACGAACTGGATGATGTCGCTGGCCATCACGCCCCAGAGCCCGGACAACACGGAGAAGAGAATGCAGATCGCACCGCAGACGAGCACGGTTTGAAGGCGATCCCATCCGAGCATGATGCTGGCGATCTTGACAGCCGCCAGCGTCACGGTCGCCATGATGAAGCAGTTGAAAAAGAGGCCCAGGTAGATCGCCCGGAAGCCGCGGACGAACGCGGCGGAGCGGCCCGAGTAGCGAAGCTCGTAGAACTCCAGGTCCGTCAGCACGCCGGAGCGCCGCCACATGCGCGCATAGAAGAAGACCGTCATCATGCCGGTCAGCAGGAACGCCCACCATGCCCAGTTCTTCGCGACGCCGCTGCCGCGGACGAAGTCGGTCACGAGGTTGGGCGTGTCGGTACTGAAGGTCGTAGCCACCATGGACGTGCCGATGAGCCACCACGGCGCGGCGCGACCCGATGCGAAGAACTCGGCCGTTCCTTTACCCGCGCGGCGAGCGAAGAAGAGCGCCGGCGAGAAGGCCGCCAGCAGACATACCGCAATGACGATCCAGTCCGTTGAGTTCAGTTGCATGGGTGAACCTTGGTTTGGTGGGAGCTACACCGCGGCCTCGTCTTTGCATGCAGGCGTTTGTCCGTCTTGTAGATCGAGCCAGAGGGTCGACGCGACCGTCGCTGGATCGTAGCGAACGAACGCCTCGATCGCCTGGTACTCCGGCAGGCCGAGCCGGTCGTATTGCTGCGCCGTCATACGGTTTCGGTCTTCGGCCCGCTGCCAGAACTCGCGCGAGTCCCACGGTCCCGGAAAGAGCGCCTTATCCTTCTGCGATTCGTGATTGAAGATCGCCATGCGCTTCCGATCGACTTCGTCCGGGCTCAGGGGCACAGCCATGTCGATCGCGTGGGCGTCCCACTCCTGCCAGGCGCCGCGATAGAACAAGATGTCGCAGTCGGCCATCCAACTCGCCGACTCGAGTCGCCCGACGGCCGCCAGAATCGCCGCCAGACAGACGCGGTGCGTACCGTGCGGGTCGGACAGATCCCCTGCGGCGTAGACCTGATGCGGCTTGACTTGTTCGAGCAGGTCGACCACAAGCTGAATGTCACGCTCGCCGATCGGGTTCTTGCGCACGCGCCCCGTTTCATAGAACGGCATGTCGAGGAAGTGGATGTGCTTTTCATCGACGCCGGAGTACGCAGCCGCCGCCCGTGCTTCGGTCCTTCGTATGAGTGCCTTGATCCGCTGCAACGCCTCGCTGTCGACCTGTCCGGGCTTCTTCTTCTCGATGAACGACTCGACGGCCGCGTCGATCTGCTCTACCTCTTTGTCACCAAATAGCTGGAAGTCCCTGGCGAATTCCGCCATGAAGTCAGCGTAGCGCGCCGCCTGATCATCGAACACGGCGATGTTGCCGGACGTCTGATAGGCGACGTGGACTTCGTGCTTCTGCTCGCACAGGCGAATCAGGGTCCCGCCCATCGAGATGACATCATCGTCGGGGTGCGGGCTGAAGACGACGACGCGCTTCGGGTAGATGTCATCGGAGCCGTCCCGCTTCGGCCGGCCGGGCTTGCCGCCGGGCCACCCGGTGATCGTCCGCTGGAGGCTCTTGAACACCTCGATGTTCACGTGGTAGGCCGACTTCTTCTCGGAAAGCAGTTCCTGCAAACCGTGCTCGTTGTAGTCCTCGCCCACGAGCTTGAGGATCGGCTTGGATACCTTCTCCGCCAGCCAGATGACCGCGCGTTTGGTCGTCGGAACGTCCCACGTTTGATTCTGTCGCGCGATCGGGCCGAGCAGCCACGGCGTCTTGACGGGCGTCAGCTCACCGGCGGCGGCTGCGTCCAGCACGAACTCCGCGTTCGGGTGCTGCTGCAGGTAGCTGGCCGCGACCGTGTTGGTGGTCTCTTCCTCGACACTGCGGCGGATGATCTGCGCCTTCGCCTCACCCAGGGCCAGCAGTACGACCCTCCGTGCGTCCAGAATCGTACCGACGCCCATCGTGATAGCCTGGCGGGGCACGTTCCATTCGCCGAAGAAGTCGCTGGCGGCGTCTAGGCGCGTGACCTTGTCCAGTGTAATCAGGCGCGTGCGGCTCGTGCGTGACGAGCCCGGTTCGTTGAACCCGATGTGCCCGGTGCGGCCGACGCCGAGGATCTGCAAGTCGATGCCGCCGGCTTTGGCGATACGCTCTTCATACTCTCTGCAATAGCCGGCGATGGCACCCGGGGCGATGGTCCCGTCGGGAACGTGGACGTTCGCCGGGTCGATGTCGACGTGGTCGAAGAGGTACTCCGCCATGAAGCGGTTGTAGCTCTGAAGCGCCTCGTGCTCCATCGGCCAATACTCGTCGAGGTTGAACGTCACGACGTTGGCGAAGGAGAGCCCTTCTTCGCGATGCAGGCGGACCAGTTCGTCGTAGATGCCCTGCGGCGTCGAGCCGGTCGCCAGCCCGAGCACGGCGCGTTCGCCGGCTGCGGCCTTGGCTCTTATCAGATCGGCGATTTCGCGTGCTACGGCTATGCCGGCTGCGGCGCTGGATCGATAAGCCACGACGGACGGGCTCCGATCGTCACAGCGCGCGTCCGTGCCTATGCGAAATCGACAGAGTTCCTCATTCATCGGTCGGACGCACTCCCGCTTTGAGGCGATGCCTCGAGTCGTCCCGGTTGACGCACGGTTTGCTCCAAGGCGATCACGGTGAACCGCGATCATACGCGCGAAAGCGGTATCGAGGCAAGCGGCGCTGCCTCATGGCACGCTATCCGCTTGCCCTGCTGGACTTCGCGACGCGCAGCGGATACTTACTTCACACGCGGTTGGCCAAGACCGCCGCCCCACCACCACGGGAACGAAGGGCGTTTGAACCGAGGGGCGTTAGGCAAGCAAGGCGCCCCCTCTGGAGCCGACAACGATGGAAGCGTTTCGACGATGGTATCTCCGTATTCAGTTGCTTAGCGTGTTGGCTATCGCCGGCACTTGCGCTCCGACGGCAGGCGCCGACCCCATTCGCATCGTGGCCTTCGGCGATTCGACGACCGCGCCACACCGAGACGTACATGAAGTCTATGCTCAGCGGTTGCCCGCCGCCCTCGCGAAAGAAGGCATCGAAGCGGAGGTCTTCAACGCGGGTCGCTGGGGCGGCACGACAGACGCGGCAAAAGAACGGTTCCAGAAGGACGTGCTGGATCGTCAGCCGCATCTCGCCATCATCCAGTTCGGCCTCAACGACTCCGCCGTCGACGCTCATCACGGCAAGACCGAACCGCACGTAGCACGCAAGGTCTACGAAGCCAACCTCGAGCACTTCATTGCGACACTTAAAGCCGCCGGCTGCGATGTGATCCTGATGACGCCCAACCCCGGCGTGTGGACGGATGCGATCCGAGCCACGCTCGACACGCCCCCTTACGACACGAACGATCCGTGGGGCTTCAACCTGTTTAACGCGCTATACGCGGCGAGCGTCCGGCGGATCGCGGCCGCCCGCGCAGTCCCGCTTGTCGACGTGTATCAACTCTATCTCGACTACGACAAGGTCGACGGTCAATCCGCGGGGGACCTGCTACCCGACGGCATACATCCCAACGATCGAGGACACCGGCTTGTCACCGAACTATTGGTGCCGGAAATCGCCAAGCTCGTCCACTCGATGCCGCCCGTACTGCGCGGCTACACGATTCCGCTGTTGGACCTTGCGGGCCAAACGCATCGCCAGACTATCGTCGACCGCGAGCCCGGGCAGTACCTCGGCCACCCGACGACCGTCCTTCTCGAAGACCACAGAACCATGATCGCCGTCTATCCGAAGGGGCACGGACACGGCGGCATCGTCATGAAACGCAGCACCGACGCCGGACGCACCTGGAGCAAGCGCCTTGCCGTGCCGGAGAATTGGTCGACGAGTAAGGAGGTACCCACGATCTTCCGTGTGGTCGACCGCAAGGGCGTCAAACGTTTGATCCTCTTCTCGGGACTCTATCCAATTCGGATGTCGGTGTCCGAAGACGACGGAATCACCTGGTCGCCGCTGACGCCGATCGGTGATTTCGGCGGCATCGTGACGATGAGTTGCCTCGCGCGGTTGGCAAACGGCGATTACGTCACCATGTTCCACGACGACGGTCGTTTCATCCGCGAAGGCGGCAAGGCCACGAGAACGTTCAAGCTCTATCAGACGTTCTCGAAAGACGGCGGGCTGACGTGGGGCAAACCGGAAGTGCTCTTCACCAGCGATCAGGTCCACCTCTGTGAGGCCGGCATCATCCGCTGTCCGGATGGAAAGCGGCTTGCGATCCTCCTTCGCGAGAACAGCCGCACGCGCAACGCGCACGTCATGTTCTCCGATGACGAGGCGAAGACATGGTCCAAGCCGCGCGAATTGCCCGGGTCGTTGACCGGCGACAGACACACGGCTCGATACGCACCGGATGGGCGGCTGTTCGTCTCGTTCAGGGACACGACGCACGAGAGCCCTACAAAAGGCGATTGGGTCGGTTGGGTCGGCACGTTTGACGACATCGTCAAGGGCCGCGAGGGTCAGTATCGCGTCCGCCTCATGGACAACCGCCACAAGTGGGATTGTGCCTATCCCGGCGTCGAGGTCTTACCCGACGGTACGTTCATCACGACGACGTACGGTCACTGGGTGAAAGATGAGCCGCCGTACATCGTGAGCGTTCGATTTACGCTGGAAGAACTCGACAAGATGGCCTCGACGCAACCTCCCAAGAAGGGCCGCTAGCAAGCGCCGCTACGGCGTGGCCGAACCGGGATCGAAACGGACCGCCTTCCATGGAACGATCCACACTTAAGGCCGACGCACTCCTGTTGCTGGCGGCCGCTATCTGGGGAAGCGGCTTTGTCGCCCAGCGGCTCGGCATGGAGCATGTCGGTCCGTACGCGTTCACCGGTATTCGCTTCGCGATCGGCGTCGTCGTATTGCTGCCGTTCGTGTACGTCCGCAGCCGCAAGCCGAGGAGCGAGACACCTTCCGAGCGTGCGGTGCGTGTGCGGGCCTACATGCTCGGCGGCCTTTTGGCCGGCAGCGTGCTTTCCGTCGGCGCCATCCTGCAGCAGATCGGCTTGATCTACACGCCGGCCGGCAAGGCGGGGTTCATCACCGGCCTGTACGTGATCTTCGTGCCGATGCTCGGCCTGCTCATCGGGCGACGCACGAGCCGCATGACGTGGATCGGCGCAGCTCTTGCGGTTGTCGGGCTCTACTTCCTGAGCGTGCAGGAGTCTTTTCAGATCGGTCGCGGAGACTGGTTCGTGCTGGCCGGTGCGTTCGTCTGGGCGATCCATGTGCTGATCATCGGATGGCTCTCGCCGAAGACTGACGCGCTCGTGCTGGCGACGATGCAGTTTTCGGTCTGCTGCGTGGTAGGGACCATCGCGGCGCTGCTGCTGGAGGAGACGACGATCGCCTCGCTGATGGCAGCCAAGTGGGCGATCCTCTACAGCGGCGTCTTTGCCATTGGCGCGGCGTTCACGCTTCAGATCATCGCTCAGCGCGACGCCCCTCCGGCTCACGCCGCCATCCTCCTCGCTTTCGAGGCGGTCTTCGCGGTGCTGTTCGGCTGGTTGATCCTCAGCGAGCGACTCGGCAGCCGCGAGTTCTTCGGCTGCCTGCTGATGTTGACGGGCATCATCGTCTCTCAATTGCGCAGGCGCGAGAAATCGACACAGGCTCCGTCGTGATCCGCACTCCGATGTTCCGCGTGCGGCGATCTGATCCTATGGCTCCGCGCGGGTGCCCCATCCTTCGGGTACGCACGAAGGGTGGGGGACGGACTCCGTTTCGAACTTGACCCGCTTCAGTTCCCCACCCTTGCTCCGCAAGGATGGCCCCCCCCCTCCGCTCTTCGGCCCACGGTGATCTGGTCATCCGATCTCTCAGGGAGTATCCTGGGCCCGTCATGGCGTGTGAAGACAACGACCGATTCACGGTGACTTCGCCGCATCCCGCCTACGTCGATTCGGCTGTGCGTTCGAGCATGCCTCAGCGCGTGCGCCGCGCCGTGGAGGAATTGCGGTCATGCCGGGCATGTCCGCGCGAATGCGGCATCAACCGCCTCGACAACGAGCAGAAGGTGTGTCGCACGGGTCGATACGCGCGCGTGGTGTCGGCCTCGCCACACTTCGGTGAAGAGGATTGCCTGCGCGGCTCACGCGGTTCCGGCACGATCTTTTTTTCCGGCTGCAACCTGCACTGCGTCTTTTGCCAGAACTGGGACATTTCGCAGGGCGACTCGGGCACGGAGATGAACGCGACCGCCCTGGCCGACGTGATGATCGCCCTGCAGGATCACGGCTGCCACAATGTCAACTTCGTGACACCAGAGCACATCGCCCCGCAGGTCGTCGAGGCGATCGCCGAGGCCATCGACCGGGGCCTGTGCGTGCCCATCGTCTACAACACGAGCGCCTACGACGCCCTCTCGTCGCTGAGGCTGATGGACGGGCTCGTCGACATTTACATGCCGGACTTCAAGTTCTGGTCATCCGACACGGCCACGCGTCTGGCCAAAGCGAAAGACTATCCGGATCGTGCCAAGGAGGCCCTGCTCGAGATGCACCGCCAAGTCGGCGTCCTGCGTCTTACGCCCGCGGGGGTCGCCTGCCGGGGTGTGCTCGTGCGGCATCTTGTCATGCCTGGGCAACTCGACGAGTCGGCCGCCATTTTCCACTGGCTGGCTGACGAGCTTTCGGCGGATACCTACGTCAACATCATGGGGCAATACCAGCCGGCATACGAAGTCGGTCGCGTCGATGCACTCCAAAACGCAGCCGGCTCGGCTCGCTACCTCGACATCAATCGGCTGCCCGCTACGGACGAGATCAAGGCCGCGTACGAAGCCGCCCGCGCGGCCGGGCTTTGGCGATTCGACAGTCGAGCATAGTGATCAGAGCCGCGCCGACACGAAGCAGCCGGAACGCCGCCCAACTCGAACAGCGACCGACTCGGGCCGACGACGCTCACGGAGAGGCTTGCGTCCACGACACTCACTCATATGATGGGCCGCTACTGTTTAGATACGAGACATATGGGAATTGTCGGAGTCGGCCCAAGGACTGCGGAATGCGTGTGGTACGGAATGGCGTGTACACGCGGACTAGTTGCATTTGAGTCGCTCCGACGATAACCGAGCGTCGCGATTGTCGACGCCCACGGAGGCGAGCTTCAATGTCTGGTGAACACTCTCATGGCTACAAGCCCGGTTTGGCAGAACTGATTGCCACGCTTGGCACAGTGGCCACCATCGTATCGCTCGCGCTTGACCACCTCATCGTGGCGATCCCTTTCATCGTGATCGTCTTCGCAGCACTGTGCATGCGCTTCCGCGCGGCGGGGCGCGGACTGGTCGAGAGACTCTGGCCGTGCACGCCACCGCCACCGCCTGAGGCCACCGTGAAGGCCGTGTTCATCTACGGGAGTCTTCTCGATCTGAAGGACCTCGGGCGCACAATCAGCCGAGAAGTGTTCAAACGCGACTACGTACCGGCACGGCTGAAGGGCTACGAGAAGGCTTGGAGTGTAGCCAGCATCCGCCTGAACATGGTCACACCAGATTGGCGCCCCGTTCGCAACACCAAGTTCGTCTGGTTGAGCATCAGACAACGCGCAGGCGCAGCGTGTGCGGGCGCTGTCGTCGACGTCACGGAGGACGAGTTTAAGGCCATCTGCTCCCGCGAGCGAAGCTACCGGGCTGTTGACGTTACAGCCGGAATCCAGACCCCGGCCGGCCAGCCATGGACGTACAAGCACCCGGTCTTCTCGTTCGTGGGGTTGTCGGAGTACGCCGACGTGAAGGACGCCCTGCTCCGCCAGGACTACGCAGCAAAACTGCGCGCCGGGTCCCTCCTGCACGGTCTCGAACTCGATCTTCCAGCCGAACAGCCCGCGACCATTGACTGCCTCGACCCTGATGTCTGGCTCGCGGAGCGATCGTCGAAGACCGCCCAAGAGCAGGTGGCCGTTCGTGACGCAGAACTCCTCAAGCACTTGGATTTCCGCGGGCGCATGCGAACGGTCAATCGAGACCGCAAGGTGATCCCCACGCTTGCGAGGCCCGTCATCTTGAGCGGGACCCTGTACAGCCGTGTGTGCTATGTCGCGGAGCAGGCCGTCCGGCTTGTTTCTCAAACGTTGGACCACGTCTTGGATCACCCCGAGGTTGCGATGAGGGACTACTCCTTCACGAAGCAGGAGATTGCCTACGCAGGAATCGAGAAGGGCATTCCTAGCGCACACATTCCACAGATCGCACGAGTCGACTTCACGGTGGCTCGCGACACCGTCCAAATCCTCGAGGTCAACTGCGACAGCCCTGCAGGTATGGCCCACCTCGATGACTTGATCGACTGGTATTCTACGCACATTCCCGCTTGGACAGGTGAAGACTGCCGGCCTATATTCCCTGAACGAAGCAACGCAATCTGCCGCGCCCTGCTGGAGGCGTTCCTTGCCAGATTCGAGGACTTCTCCCGCAAGAAGGGAGCCCGACCCGCCGGTATTGCCATCGTGGAGCGAGAGCTGGAAGAGAAGCCTGCCTACACCGAATTCCTACAGTTCTGCAAACTGATGAAGGACGAGTACAGAATCCCCGCGGTTATCTGTGAACCGAAAGACCTCACGTTTAGCAATGGGGAACTCGTTCATGTATCCAAGAAACGTGAGAAAACGAAAGTCGAGCTGATATACAAACGAATCCTATGGAAGGACCTGCTTAGGGAGGACGCGAATGCTGATGGCATTCTCAAGGCCTACTCCAAGCGCAAAGTCTGCATCTGCAACTCGCTTCGGTCCCGCTTGGCCGGGAACAAGCTATTCTTCCCTTTGTACGGCGACAAGGCGCAACCATTCTGGTGTGAGCGCAAGAAGCACCCCACGTGGAAAGATCTCGATCGCGATGTGTTGATGGCCCATCTTCCGGAAACACACGTATTGACCGAAGGTGCCCGCGATCGAGTCGAGCGGAATCCCGAAAACTTCACGGTCAAGCCAGCGCGATCGTACCAGAGCGCCGGCGTGTTGTGCGGCCCGGACTGGGAGCGTGACAAGGGCAATTGGAGGGAGGCGATCGAGGCCGCGCTCGCCCTCGGAGATCATGTCTTTCAGCGGTACTGCCACCACGGTCACGTCTCGTCGCGACAACTCGAGCCGGTGAAAGGCATTCCCCATGACGTGCCACGCAACTGGCCCTTCATTGTCGGCGCGTACGTCATCAACGGTCGATGCATGGGCCTAGAAGCCAAGGTTGGCCCCAAACTGCCGGTCGCCCTTCGTGAAATGCAAGGCGGCCACCGCACGGCCGTCCTGACTCCCGGGCCGGTCGTTGAGTCTCCGGATCTCACCATTTCCACTGAGGAACCTGCTGCATCGAGTGTCTTGTATCGCCTTCGGCAAGGTTCCATCGAGCGTCCGACGCCCTGATGTTTGTCGTTACAGCCCGCAAGCGACTTTCACGGCAGCGGGCGCTCCATACTTCGAGTACTCCCGCGAGGCGGGAGCGAGCTTCGGCTTGGGGCGGATTCGTGCGTGGTGGGGTGTCGGGCGCGGCGTCAGATCAGGTTTCAGGACGGGCTCTATTCAGGCGACCGAGGGACACCATACGTTCGTTGACGTAATCCGCATAGTGCCCCCCGGTCTCTTGTGCCGGACTCAGGTGCTCAAACGCGGCCATGCGCCCAGACGCGGCATGGCCGAGCCGGCGACTGCTTGTCGCCGGCTGTGGCGCGTATGTGCCGACTCATCGCCTCAATGAGGAACGGTCGTGACATCGGCCATCCCGCGCCTCGATAGCCAGCGAAACCGCTCCCATTCTCCATCGGTCGCATCGTACACCCAGTACGCATGCCACAGGCCGGGCGCTCCGGTCATGCTCAGCTTCATGCTGTAGGCCTGCTCTGCCTGGATCCCCTTCGAATCCGTGTACCAGCGTATCCCGAGTCGCTCCTCCCCTTCAGGATCAGCGTGGACGTACTCGCCAAACCACTCCCCACCTTCAGCGGGGGAAATGAAGATCTGCCTACCTCGACCGTTCGGGCTCCCGGGCCCTGTGAGCACCAGGATCTCCGCCGACTCATCCAGGACGCCTGTTTCCGGAAAGACCAGGATCTCGGTCAGCCCCATCACGTCATCGGGACCATCGTGCACACACTGATCGATGGTCATCGATGTAGCATCGGCGGTTGTGGCGGAACATGCGCTGCTCACGGTCGGCTGGGCGTCCACGTCAGTACGGAGCCCGCGTCCACCCCTCGGAATGTCGACGACGAGCACCTCCCAATCGGGCTGCGGCGTGAAGGTGGCGGTGTACTTCTGCCCGTTGCTGTTTGGCACCGCGGTGGGCCCCGTCGCCGTCGATTCGCTGACGCCGCCGCCTTGGTTGTTGTAGTACCCGTGGGTCCCCGAGGCCGTCGCACCCGCCCCGGCAAGAGCGGCGCCCATATCGAACGTGGCGACCTTCTCATTCGTCGCCCTGTACGAGTTGTCGGCCGCGATCCAAACCTGGCCACCCGGTTGCACCGTGATCGGTCCGGGCGCCTGCCATGGAGCAGCGGGCGGCTCCGCAGTGCCCGGGTCCGTGTTGCTGACCCATGTGTCCCAGGCGTTGGCCGTGTTCCCTGCGCTCCCTACTGCAACTAACAGGATCATCAACATGATCCAGACGCTCTTCGTTTTCATCATCCACTCCCTCTCGTGTTTGTTCCCCGACCGTTCCGTACTCCGAAACTCGGCCATGGGCGCAGCCGGCCCCGCGCGCTATGGCATGCCCTATTCAAGTCAGTTGTCCGCGACGCTGCGGTTAGCCCGGCTGGGCGCCCTGCTCCCCGATGGGCTCGGGTTCGACTTCGCCGCCGCCACCGTCGTCCGGGCAATCCTCGCACGGCTCTGCTTCATGGTCCTCGTTCTGCGAGTACTCTCGATACCATGCCGCCCGGGCGGCCTGGTCGGGGTCGTACCCGGGATGGAACGAACCCGTGTAGCCCGGCAGCGCCGCTACCCACGGAATCGTGAAAGCCTGCATGGTGGCCGGCGGGATCGCCCACTGAGGATCGCCGGCGTCGAGCACGAAGGTGCCTCCGCCACCGACACGTGTGAATGTCGCTTTCCACACGAGCGGCAGAAGGCTGTCGAAGTTACCGCCGTTGTCGAACGTCATGGTCGCCGTGATCAGCCCCCATGTTTGATTCGCGATATCCGACAGCCCGATGTGAACGTCCCAGAGTTCCGGGTTTGATCCACCGTTGTACGTGACCGTGATCGGTGCCACGCTACCCAGGCTAAGGCCTTTGAACTTGATCCTGGTCGTCCCCACGTCTCCGGGCACCGACACCGAAGGATCCGCCTTGCGACGAATCGACGTGTCCGCGGTGGGCGGAAGCCCCTGCCCACCTCCGGGGCCGAACGGGACGCCCTGCAGCGGCACCGTCACGGTCTGCCCGTCCGAGCCGGAGCCGAAGAACCCCGGCGGAAGGGTCAGCGGCACACTCGACGATCCGGCCGTCGTGACCCAGTAGTCAAAGATCTTTCCGAGTTGGATCGGACGCACAACCTGCGCATTGGCCGCTGACGCCAATGCCACGACCAACCCTGCCGACAATCCCCATCTCAGTTTCCGTACCATCATCACGTAATCTCCTCTCCAAAAGAAAAGCCCGTAAACTTAACGACGCAAGACGCCTTCCCCTCGCAAACCGGCAAACGCTATCTGCGTGCTGCACGCCGCCACGGCTCGCACTCATCGCGCTGCACACGAGCTAGCGCCAGACGCATGTCTTACAGATTCCCAGCCGCTTCGCTACGGGGTTTGCCCCTAGGGGAATGCATATGGGGTGAAGTCCGGACGCTGATCCCGTGTACACACCCGAAAGGCGCGACCGCCATGTCCTTGTCACCAGGTCTCTTGTCAGCCGCCACGTGCGCCTCCGGTGAATCAGGAAGACCTTCACACAACGGCTAAGATCTTTGCAGGACCAACATGCCACTTGGCATATCCACGTTCGCCGCTAAGGGGAAACACCCATGCCGGGTGCTTCAGTTGATAGGCTAGGCAGTCCGCCGGTCGTGTTTATGCGATCGGCTGGCTAACAGTGCGTGGAAGAAGCGGGGATCGAGCCGCCGCGTAGCATCGCCCTCAGCCCCAGCGGGGGTGCCCCCAATCCTGTTCGGCACGGTTTTTGCGTGCTGGGCTTGGGATGGACTGCGCGTCACACCGCGAGAGATCGCGCCACACTTGATTTGCGCAT
>JAJDDX010000387.1 GCA_029260055.1 Phycisphaerae bacterium | reverse complement strand
GCGGCGATATCGACGCGATCGTCGCCAGGGCCCTGCGCCGGGACAAGACCGAGCGATACCAATCGGCGGCGGAAGTCGCAGCCGACCTCCGACGACACCTGAACGGCTATCCCGTGCATGCGCGCCCTGCGGGGACGGCCTACCTCTTCTCCAAGTTCGCCATACGCAACAAGCCGCTCGTAGCCGGCGTGCTTGTCATGATCGTGGCAGCCGCAAGCGCCCTCGTCGCATCTCGCATCAGTCTCACAAGAAGCCAACGTGCCGAGGCAAAGGCTGAGGCTATCAATGACTTTCTCGTCGAGGACCTTCTCACGTCAACGAACCCCGAGCGTCTGGGCAAGGAGGTCACGGTCCGGGAGGCGTTGGACAAAGCTGCTGAGAAGCTTGAAGAAGATGGACTCGAGGACCAACCGGAAGTCGGGGCGGCCGTCCATCTGGCTATCGGTAAATCCTATCGGAGTCTCGGGCTGATCAAGGTAGCGGAGCCTCACGTCTCGACGGCGGTGGACACGTATCTCCAGCTGCTCGGTAGCCGCGCCAGAGAGACGCTCGAGGCCAGAAGCGAACTCGCCCTGATCCGCCGATACCAGGACAAGGACGTGGAGGCGGAGAGCCTCTACCGTGACACGCTCGAGATCCAGTTGCGGGTTCTGGGCGAGGCGGACGACGACACGCTCGACACCATGCACAACTTCGCGAATCTCCTCAAGCGTCAGGGCAAGCAGTCGGAGGCTGAGGAGTTACTCGAACGCGTTCTGGCCGTCCATCGCAATCGCCTCGGCGCGGAGGACAAGAAGGCGCTGTTGGCTATGAGCGACCTCGCCGGCGTGATCAGGGCGGATGAACGGGTCGAGGAAGCCGAACAGCTCTATCGGGAAGTGTTGGCCACCGAACGCCTCACGCTGAAGCCGAATCATCCCTACACGCTGTCCACGCTGAACAACTTGGCGTCACTGCTTCAGCTAAGAGGTGAATTGGACGAAGCCGAGCCGCTCTATCGTGAGGCGCTCGACGGATTGCGTCTGGTCGAGGGCCCGACCCATCCCCACACGCTGTCCACGCTCAACAACCTTGCGACGCTCCACCAAAACCAGCAATCGTGGCCGAAGGCTGAGCTTCTCTATCGCGAGGCACTCACCGGACTGCGACATACCCTGGTAGCCAACCATCCCCGAACGCTCCAGACCATCACGAGCCTCGCCGTCGTCTTGCAGAAGCAGGGGGAGTTCGCCGAGGCCGAGGCACTGCACCGCGAGGTGTTCGAGAGTTGGCGCGCCATTCTGCCGGAAGGCGATCCGAAGCTGGCAAGCCACATGATCCGGCTGGGCATGTGCCTGGTGGAAGCCGGCGATCCGAGTCAGGCGGAGCCGCTACTTCGGCGAAGCCATGCCATGAGGAGGGCGGCGTTCGGCGAGAGCGACTGGCTGACGGCCAACGCAGCCAACGCCCTGGGTGCTTGCCTCGCCGAACTCGGCGCGTTCCACGAAGCGGAAGCGCTCCTTCTTGCCAGCCATCCCATACTCGTGCGTGAAAAGGGTGCCCACACGATGCATGCACTCCGAGCCCGGCAAAGGCTGGTTCGCCTATACGAGGCTTGGAACAAGCCGAAAGAAGCCGCTCGCTGGCGCCGGGACGCACCGAGTGCCCGTCGCCCCACGCCCGAGGACTAGCCTTACCATCCAACTCAACCCGCGACTTCGCAAGGCAGAGCACACCAGTCCGTGCGGTTTCCGTTGCCGCTCCGCGTACCCGGCCTATGCTCCAGCAACGTATCATGCTACTTGAAGGGTCTCCTTCTCCCCCGGTCCGATCCCTTGCAAGCGTGGTTGTGAACTGCGATCATGGCGGTAGTCTTGGAGCCAGCCCATGTCCCCGGATCGTTGGCAGCACATTTACGATATCTTCCTCGCCGCGAAGAAGCGTCCTCCGAACGATCGAGCATCATTTGTCGACGAGGCTTGCGAACACGATGCCGAGATAAAGGCCGAGATCCAAAAGCTGCTCGCGGCCGATGAGACTCGATCCAGAGGCGAATTGCCGTCTCCATCACCCACAGTTCATGAAGCGCCGCAGCCCGCGATCGCCGGCTATCGAATCGTCCGTTCGCTCGACAAGGGAGGGCAGGGAGTCGTTTATCAGGCCGTGCAAGAGTCAACAAAACGCAAGGTTGCCATCAAGGTACTGTTGCACGGAGCGCACGCCTCCAGGTCGGCGCGCGTCCGGTTCCAGCGAGAGATCGAGCTAGTCGCTCAACTCAAGCATCCCAACATCATCTCGATCTTCGATTCGGGCATCACCGAGGAAGGGCTCCAGTACTATGTCATGGATTATGTTCGCGGCGTGCCACTCCAAGCGTATTCCCACGACAAGACGCTCCCTCTGGAAGACGCACTCTCGCTTTTTCGAGAGGTGTGCGATGGGGTGCAATACGCGCACCTGAAAGGCGTGATTCACCGAGATCTGAAGCCGTCGAATATCCTCGTCGACTCCGAGGGAAGCCCGAAGATCCTGGATTTCGGCTTGGCCAAAAGCCTCTCGAGCCCGGTCGGCACCATCGTCTCGGTCAGCCAGGAGGTCATCGGCACGCTCCCGTATATGTCTCCGGAGCAGGCACGAGGTAACCCGGATGAGATCGACGCGCGCACGGACGTCTACGCCCTCGGTGTTGTACTCTACGAGCTACTCACCGGACGTTTCCCGTACCCTGTCGCGGGTAACATCGCGGACGTACTGAGACAAATCGCCGAGACCCCCCCCACACCACCGACACGGGAATGGACTCGCGACGCGGGAGTGGCACCCCGCTCCAGTAAGAGGCTACGGCGCGGAGAGTGCCCGATCGATGACGAGGTGGAGACGATTGTGCTCCGCGCGCTGGCCAAGGATCACCACCGCCGCTACCAGAGCGCAGGCGAGTTGGGGCGTGATATTGGCCATTACATAGCCGGCGAAGCTATTGAGGCCAAACGCGACAGTCGCTGGTACGTGCTCAAAAAGACTGTGCGCCGATATCGGATCGCAGTCTTTGCGATCAGCGCGGTCGTCGTGGTGCTTGCCGGCGCCTTCATGGTGACGCGCAAGAGCCTTACACAAGCCAGACGCGCCGAGCAGAAGACCCGGGCCATCAACGACTTTCTGATCCTGGACCTTCTCACACTTCATGGCGCGCGCGTAGACAAGGATTTCACCGTTCGGCAGGCACTCGATCAAGCTGTCTCCACGATTGACAACGGCTCGCTCGACGGGCAGCCGGAACTCAAGGCTGCAGTCCGCCTCGCGATCGGAACCACCTATCGGAATCTCGGCCTGTTCAGCGATGCCGAGCCGCACATCAAAGCCGCGTACGAGGTGTACCGGCGCCGGCTCGGGAATGACGCAAAGGAGACTCTCGCCGCGCGGAGTGAGTTCGCGCTGATCCGGAAGAGCATGGGGCACTTCAAGGAAGCCGAGAGCTTGTTTCGCGAAACGCTCGATCTTCAGTCGCGCGTTCTTGGTTCAGAGCACGACGACACGCTCGACACCATGCACAATCTCGCACTCTTGGCAGAGAAACGAGGGGAGCGGAACGAAGCCGAGACGCTCCTCCGTCAAGTGCTGGTAAGCCAGATTGCCCGACGAGGACACGAGCATGAAAAGACGCTCCTCGCGAAGAGCAGTCTCGCAAGCGCCGTCCGGGCGGACGGGCGCGCCGAGGAAGCGGAACAGCTCTATCGGGAAGTATTGGCCACCGAACGTCTCGCCCTGAAGCCGAATCACCCCTACACGCTGTCCACGCTGAACAACTTGGCGTCACTGCTCCAGCGAAAAGGTGGATTAGACGAAGCCGAGGCGCTTTATCGCGAGGCGCTGGACGGCTTGCGTCTGGTCCTCGGCCCGGACCATCCTCACACGCTGTCTACGCTCCAGAACCTGGCGACACTCCACCAGTACAGGGGCGCCTACGCGGAGGCTGAGTCCCTCTATCGCGAGGTGCTCGCGGGCCTTCGCCGGGCTTCCGGCGATGACGATCGCCGCACGCTACGAACCATCACGGACCTCGCGGTCGTACTTCAGGCACAGGGCAAGTTCGCGGAGGCCGAAGCGTTGCACCGCGAGGTGTTCGAGGGTTGGAGCGCCATTCTGCCGGAGGGCGATCTGCAACTCGCAAGCCACATGATCCGGCTGGGCATGTGCCTGGTGGAAGCCGGCGAGCCGGCACAGGCGGCGCCGATACTTCGGCGCAGCCTGGCCATCCGTAAGGCGGCTCTCGCCGACGGTGATTGGCGTACAGGCAACGCCGCCAACGCCCTCGGCGAGGCCCTGTCCGGGCTTGGTAAGTTCCAAGAGGCTGAGCCGCTGCTCCTCGACAGCTACCCCGCTCTCGAGCGCAAGTGGGGGGTCGATGGAGCACACACTGTACGAGCCCGGCAAAGGCTGGTTCGCCTATACGAGGCTTGGAGCAAGCCGAAAGAAGCCGCTCGCTGGCGTCAGGACGCACCGGAACCCGACTAAGCCGGCCGGTCGATCCGCACGCACCACCCTCCCTTTCCGCTAAGACCGCCGTGATCACCGACCGATAAATCGGTGGACCCGGCACAATCCGCGCGAAACTGCGACGGTCGGATCGTCGCGCCGACGCCGAACGCCCGGTCGAGTACGCCGATATGAACACGTCCACTACCGACACGGCGAAGCGCCGCGTCTCGCATCGTAAGCGACGCCTGTTCGCGCTCCTGGCCATCACGCTCGTTCTCGTGACAGCGTTCACCGCGACCGAGTTGTATTACCGGGTCGCCCGCGAGCCGATCGACCTGTGGGCACTAACGGGTCGCAGCGTAGCGTCGAGCCCCAACCCGATGAGGAGTTGGGCCGATGTGGACGCGTTCTGCGCATACCGGCCTCGGCCGGGGCAGTACGACAACCAAGAGAAGAAGACCGTCAACAGTGAGGGCTTCATATCGACGCCCGAGATTGCCGTCGCCAAGCCGCCCGGTACCACGCGAGTTGTCTTCCTGGGAGGCTCATCGACAGCCGGCACCGGATGGAACCTCCGCGATAAGCACACGTGGCCCTGGAGAGTGGCGGAAACGCTCCGCATCCACTTCGACACCGACAAGATCGAGTTCATCAACGCCGCTGTCGGCGGCTACAGCACATTCGAGTCGTACGGACGCTTCTGGAGCCGCCTGCGGTTCTACGATCCGGACGTCGTCGTCGTCTACCACGGCTGGAACGAGATGTACTACTTCGGACGTCCCACGACAACATGGCGGACGCTGCCCGACGGATCATGGACGCTCGACAGAACCGCACAGCCGGCTCAGGTCTATGAACCCAGTTGGGTCGACCACCTGGTGCGGCCGTCACAAGTGCTGAGCGATCTGCGCATCCGCCTGTCCGCCTCGACCGGTGAAGTAGGAACCGGCAAGGCCACTCCGCTGGCTGACTCGTTCGAACGGCGCGGCTTGGAGACGTTCCGCCAGAACCTTCGGCTGCTGCGGACCACCGCAGACGCGCTCGGTGTGGAGATGTTCGTCTGCAAGCAGGCTACGTTGATCGTCCCCGATCTTCCGGACGAGCAGCGCGAGCGATGTGCCTACCATTTCCATGGCTTCGACCATGATGCACACCTCGACGCATTCGCGTCCATCTACGGTGTGATCGACGAGGAAGTGCCGTCCGACCGAATCATCGACGTGACCCCCCTGTCCGGCGAGCCGGACAGCTTCTACGACCACATCCACCCCACGCCGAACGGCACGACGCGTATCGCAGAGGTCGTTTCCGCGGCTTTGATCAACCATCTCGAGTCGAACGGCACCGGCCCCGTCCATGACGAAGTGGTAACCCGGCACGGCCCCGCCGACGGCCACCAGGACTCGCCCAACACGAACTGAGCCAAACCGTCGGCTCGAATCCCCGTTTTTGGCCCAATATCCCCGAAAACGAGGTAGCGTTAATCAACCCGCGCGCCTCAGGTTCCGATAAACCGTCGCGGAGACTGTGTGTTTACCGGAAGGAGTACGGACTTGAACTCGTCGACTCCCGACGCTCTCGGTACGCCCGAAATCAGCCATGTGCGGCTCGGACGACGCGGCTTCGTCCTGATCGCGGCTGCGTCAGTACTGCTGCTGCTGGTCATGGCGCGCGCGCTCGGTGGCTACCTGACGGACGACACGTACATCTTTCTGCGTTACGCGCGAAACATCGCCGAGGGTAACGGAGCCGTGTTCAACCTCGGTGAACGCGTTGAGGGATTCACGTCACCGCTGTGGACGTTCCTGTTGGCAGGGCTCGCTCCGCTGTGTTCTGATCTCGAGACTCTGGTCGAGGTCCTGAGCCTGGCCTGCGGCGGCGGTGTGGTCGTGCTTCTACTCACGGCGCTTCGCCGGCAAACCGGGTCGCTCAGCCGCGGCGACGCCGTCGTACTCGGCTTGGGCTTGGCAGGCGGTCCGGCACTCGCGCTGTGGTCCGCGTCCGGCATGGACGTAATGCTGTTTACGTTGCTTACCGGCGCGTGCCTCGTATCGGCGATGTCCGACCGTCATCGCACTGCCCTCTCCGTTCGCACAGCCATGCTTCTGCTTCTCGCCACGCTGACACGTCCGGAAGGCGTACTCGTGGCTCTGTATGTCGCCGGGTACTTCGTGTACGAGAAGCGCTCGGTCCGCGTCATGGTAGGCTATGTCGGCGCGGTCGGTTGCATGTTCCTGATTCGCTACGCTTACTTCGGCGCGTGGCTACCCAATACCTATCACGCAAAGATGACCTTCGGGGTGGCGACGCGGCTTTCCAACGGCGTGGCGTACATCCTTCCGGCTCTCGGTGCCAATTGGCCGCTCGTCGTTTCGTTGCTCGTGCTGCTTGCCGTCGGCTGGAAGAAGCGGCTGCTCACCGGTTTGCCGGTGTTGTTCCTCGGCGGTTGGGTCATGCTGTGGATTGCGTACGTGCTTCACGTCGGCGGAGACCACCTGACGCTCTTTCGATTCCTCATGCCCGTGCTCCCCGCGCTGTTCCTGCTGTTCGGTCTGGCATGGGTGACGGTCCGAGCCGGCATATCGCGGCCCAATGCCCGCCTGGCGCTTGCCATGGTCGCCGTTGCATTCACGGCGTCGAACGTGATGACTTATCGCGTCGGCGCGCCGGGCCACCTTGGCGGCATGCCGTTGACCAAAGCCTGGGGCAAGGTGGGCAGATGGATCGGGGATCACACCCCGCCCGACACCGTCGTCGCCACGATCGTTCCCGGAGCGGTCGGTTACTTCAGTGATCGACGCACGGTGGACATGCTCGGGCTGACGGACCGCACCGTCGCTTGTGAGGGCGAAGTGTATCCGAAGGCGGCTCCGGGGCATGCTCGATACCACACGGACTACATTCTCGAGACCGCGCCGGACATCGTCCTCTACCACTCTTCGGGGCGATACAAGGAGCCGGTCTATGAGAAGCCGGAGAGCATCCAGCGGCGCTGGGGCAACGCTCTATACGACTTGGTGAACGACCCGCGATTCGCGGCGCAGTACGAGTACAAAACCGTTCGACTTGATGACGGCACGGTGATCGAAATGCAGGTGAGGCGAAGCACCAACAAGCTCGCCGTAGCGCTTACGAAACCATAACCGGCGTGGATGGAACCCGATCGGCCATGACACTGCCCCGGACGGCAAACAGGCGACCCCTGAGCGATCGCATCTGCGATGTCGTCTGCGTGGCGGCTGCGCTCTGGACGCTCTGTTGTCATCTCGTGGTGGCGCTGGGTGGCTCCTTGCACCACCTGCTCGGGATCACCGGAGTCGTGGCGCTGGGCGCGATGGCGATCGTCTGGCGCGCTCGACGCTCGCACCGAGAGGCCACGGACAAGCAGGGCCTGTCCGCGGCCCCCGAACATGCCTCCGCCCCGATTTCACTAGCGGCGTCGAGCCGCCTGCGGCTGGCGGGCATCGTCGTGGGCGTTTGCACGCTAGTTGTTTACGCCATCAGCCGCGACGCCATCGCTCTTTGGGTCGGCGCTGTGGCGGCACTGGCCCTCGGCGCAATCGCCTTACTGACGCAGTCGCGACAGGCGGCGCCGATGGAGCCACCGGTCCGCGGAAGGCGGCGCGAGCTAGCCCTTTGGGCTCTTGCCTTTGGCTGCGTGGTACTCACGCTCATCTGTCACCGGCAGGACTGGGATGATTCGTTCTACGTGAACGTGGCGGTCGCAGCCGCCGACCATCCCGACCGCCCGATCCTCGCCCACGACACGTTGCACGGCGTGGCCGGCCTCGCGATCTATCTTCCGCTCTACCGGGTCCACTCCTACGAAGTATTCAACGGAGCCGTCAGCTATCTGACCGGGATACCCGCGATCTACTGCTTCCATTGGATCAGTGCCGGCGCAGCGGCGTTGCTCGTGCCTCTGGGCCTCGCCAGGCTCTTCCGTCTCCTTACGCCGCGGCATTGGCTTTGGGCAGTCGCGGCCGTCCTGATCGTGCTCGTGGCAGCCGGCGATGTGTATCGGTGGTACGGCAACTACGCGTTCGTGCGGATGTGGTGTGGCAAGTCGATCTTCCTGAGCGTCTTCATGCCACTCGCTTACGCCTACGGCATGTCGTTCGGTCGCGCACCGACGGCGAAATGCTGGCTCATGTTGGCAGCGGTCCAGATCGCTTCGGTCGGTTGCACTTCGTCGGCGATATGGGCGGCGCCCGTCGCGGCAATACTGGGCGTGGCGAGCGCCATCCGACTCGATCGGCAAACCGTGCAGCGCGTCGGAATTGCCGCGCTGTCGTCCGCATATGTCGTGATCTTGGGTCTGGCATTCAAGGGCGAGATGGCAGCGTTCGTTCCGCCTACTGCCGCTCTGAGCGAGCCGGGTATGGGTCTGTCGGTGGCGCTGACGAAGGTGCTCGGTGACGGGCCGCTCGCCATATGCGCGCTCGCCGCCGTGCTCCTGACGTGGACGCTCTATCGCACGGGTCCCGCCCGCCGTTTCGCGATCGTCGTGCCGCTCATCGCGCTGGTCGCCTTGATGAATCCCTTCCTCGAAACGGACGTGGCGCGGCACATCGTCGGATCGACCTTCTGGCGGATCATGTGGGCTCTGCCGATTCCGATCCTCCTGGGGCTTGCGCTGATCGCCCCGCTTCAACTGCAACCAGCCCAAAGGGCACGGGTGCCCGCGCGCGTCATCACGTCGATCGCCGTCGTATTGTTCGCGTTGCTCGTGCCACGCCAAAGCACGCTCAGTCGCGAGAACGGCAACCTGCTCGCCACACCGCATGCGAAAGTCCGTTGGGGTGCCTACTACAAATGGGCCACTGACCTCCACGACAGCGCCCCGCCGAATTCGTACGTCGTAGCACCGTGGCTCGTGTCGCTGTGGCTGCCGACGATCCACGATCAGGTCTACCCATTACTCGCCCGCTGCGACCACTACTTCCAGCCACTGTTGGCGACGCGCGGCAGCGAGGACCTGGACTCCCGGCGATTCATGCACGACGTAGTGACAAGTTCGCATGATCTGCATGCCGTCTATCGCCAAGATCGAATCGGCCCGATCGCGAACCGCTTCCGCGAAGGACTCGATGACTACCAAGTGGACGCGGTCTGCGTGAGCACCGACGCGACGCACTTCGACGAGGTTCGGCGCGCGCTCGTCTCGTCGGGATTCGAACTTCGCAAGGCTCGCCGGCAGGTTGAAACATGGGTCCGCGTTGACCCGAGCGGCCTCCAGGTCGCCGCCACGGACGCGGCTCAGCGAGACTGAGTTTACCGGGACAGAGGGAGAACGGCTTTGACCATAAGAGGCACGGTGAATGGATAGCGGGGCCCAAGGCAGAAACACCGCACGCTCGGCAAAGGCCAAGCAGTACCTCCGCGTGTGCGTGACGCTCATCGTCATCGCGATCTCGACGGCGTACGTCTACAGCCATCGGGCGGAGCTGACGCTGCTGACCGAGGTTGGTGCCACCGATCTGATCGCCCTCTGCGCGTGTATTCTGCTGTCGTTCGTGCTCTCCGCCTCGACCTTCGCGGTCCTCGTGTCGCTCGTGGACGTACGCATTTCGGCGGTGGAGGCGTTCGGCCTCTCGCTGCTGACCAACTTCGGCAATTACCTGGGCCCCGCCCGTCCCGGTGCGGCGCTCAAAGCCGTGTATCTCAAGCGAACCAAAGGGCTGGCGTATGTACACTTTGCGTCAGTGTTGGCGGCGAATGCGTGTTTGCTCTCACTGATGACCGGCCTCGTGGGGCTCGCGGCACTTGCCGGACAGGCCGCGTACGGGGTCACCACCCCACCGATCCTTACCGCCACCTGCGTCGCGTTCGTGCTGGCAGCGATCGTGCCGTTCGTGGTTCGGGCACCCTCGTTGGCACGTCGGACCGGGCGGATCGCCCGTCTCATCCGAACGGCCCTCGAGGGCTTCGCCATCATTCGCTCGCGGCGCTTCGGACTCCTCCAAGTGTGCTTGCTGCTGCTCGCTCAGTTTCTGGTGGCGGCCGTGTGCTATCGGGTGGCCTTCTCGGTGCTGGGGTTCTCACTCGCGTTTCGTTCGGCCCTGGTGATCGGCGTCTTCACGTCGATGATGAACTTCTTCACGATCACGCCGAACAACCTCGGCTTGCAGGAGGCACTGATCGCGTACCTCTTCTTCGTCACCGGTTTCGACTTTTCCGCCGGCGTGATCGGCGCGGGGCTCGTTCGAGTCATTCACATACTGATCACGTTCGGCCTGACGCCGATCTTCGTCCATGTCATGCAGCGGCCGACCAACCTCACCGTCGCCCAGATGGTGGGATGGAGGGTCCAGGATGCATAGGCACAACGTTTTCATACACAAGACCAGGAAGCACTCGCGGCCTGAAAACCACGCGGAGGATTCCCGATGAACAGCGACGACGTTACGGTAGTGCTCGCCACATACAACGAGGCGGAGACCATCGAGCAGCTCCTCGATCAGATGAAGGACTATCGCATCGTCCTGGTCGACGACTCGTCACCGGACGGTACGGGTGAGATCGCCCGCGACTATTACAACGTCGAGGTCGTCACCCGGGCCGGCAAGCTCGGTATCGCCACGGCGTACCTGGACGGCTTCAGGACCGCCTTTGCGCGCCGATCGACCTACATTGTCCAGATGGATGCAGGCTTGACCCACAAGCCCGCGGACGTAGGCCGCTTGGTGGTACAGGCCCAGGAGACGAACAGTGACCTCGTGATCGGATCGCGCTTCCTCACGAAGAGCGTGAAGGGGCCGCGCACGTTCATCAGCCTGGGAGCGGCGTTTCTCATGCGGCGACTGGGGATCAACGTACGAGATGCATCGAGCGGCTTCCGCTGCTGGCGCACGGACACGCTGGCAGGCATGGACTTCGTGAGCGTGCGGGCCAGAGGGTTTGCCTTCCAGCTCGAACTGCTGCACCGCGCGTGGCAAGCCGGCGGGAGGATCACGGAAATGCCTATCGAGTACCTGTTGACCAATTCCTCCTTCAACAGCGGCATGCTAATCGAGGCCCTGCGGATCTACCGCGGTCTATGGCGAGACTCGCAGCCGCGGGTCGTTCGAGACGCCAACTTGCCCGCAGGTGACGTCGCCGTGCCGGCGGGTCCACTGTCTCCCACCGAAGCGACTGAAGCCGGGCGGCTGCAGGTCGCCGGGCGGAGCTAGCGTGCCCGAGCCGCGCCGGTCGAACGGAGCGCTGCGTGGCGGCGTCACGGCTATGCTGATCCCGGCAACCGCCGCCCCGGTCTTCTGCGCTCGGAAGCGTTGGAGGGGCCCGGTCAAGTAGTTGCCGCAACGCCGGCACTGGTGGACAAGCCACCAGTGGCACCGATGCGCAAGCCTTCGGCCCGTGTCCTCGATGTCTCGTGGATTCACGACTTCTCAAAGCATGGCGGTGCCTCGTCCTCGCACGCACCGGCCCGCTCCCTCACGGTCGCGGTTCAGATTGGCACGGCAGGGGTCGGCGCAGTGCTGATCAGCGCGGTGCGGCTCAATACTCCGCGCGCAGGAGTGTACGGAGAAGGGCCTCGCGGTCGTTGCGAAGGCGCTTAACGCCCTCGCGGAGCAGAGCCGAGAAGCCCCAGACCTTGGCATAGGCCGCGATCCGCTGGATCTTCTTGAGGCCGTCCTTCATCATGATGGACGGGTTCCGGCGACGCCACCGATAGTAGTGCTCTCGCGCCTCGATGCCTCCCGCCTCCTTCAGCTCCATGAGTTCGTCATCGGACATCTCGGTCATGTTGACGACGACATCGCTGAGGCCCTCGAGCTGCTCCAGGAACGCCACTTTGTCCTTGATCTTGCCTTCCGAGATGGCACGCTGATAGAGCACACTGCCCGGTAGCGGCGTGCAGACATTGAACTCCACGCGCGGATGCACGTGATTCCGTTTGCAGAAGTCCACCGTTTCGCGGAAGGTTTCGCGCGTCTCACCGGGGAACCCGATCATCATGAGGCAACGGCAGACGATGCCCGCCTTGCGCGTCGCCATGATGGCGCGTTCGTTCATCTCGACCGTGACGCGTTTGTCCATCAGATCGAGAATCGTAGGGCTTCCCGACTCGAGGCCGTAGTAGACCGAGAAGCACCCGGCCCGCTTCATCTCGCGCAGCAGTTCGACGCTTGCTATGTTCGCCCTGCCACTGCAAGCCCACTTGAGTTTGAGCGGTCGGATCTTCTCGCACAGCTCGAGCATGCGCTTCTTCGAGATCATGACGAGTTCGTCTTCGAACTCGATGCAGCCGATGCCGAAGCGCTCCTTGAGCGTTTTGATCTCGGCAATCACGCTGTCGATCGACCGCATGTTGACCTTCTGGAAGTTCTTCGAACAGAACCTGCAATTGTAGGGGCATCCGCGCGAGGTCACGACGCTCATGCTACTGACCGCGTGGCCGTCGCCGATCTTGGCCGGCTTGGTGTAGATGTCCATCGGGAACAGGTCCCAGGCCGGTAGGGGCAAGTTGTCGACATCCTGGAAGACGCCGACCGTCGGATTCACGGCGACCTTACCGTCCCGGATGTACGCCACTCCCGGCACGTCGCTCAGATCATCCAGGCTCTCGAGGAGTTGTGGAAAGACCACCTCACCCCATTCGAAAACGCAGACGTCAACCACGGTGGTTTGCAGGACTTCGGTGTAGTTATGCCGTGCCAACGCCCCGCCGACAACGATCCGCGCGTCCGGGCGGATCGCCCGAATTATCTTCGCCATGTCGCGAACCTGCCTGTACTGCGCGGACATCGCGGTGATCCCAACCACGTCGAATTTGTGCTCGGCGATTCGGGCCTCTATCTCGCCCGATGGAACACGGTCAGCCCACAAGTCGAGCACTTCGACTTCGTGGCCCGCGTCGCGCGCGGCACTTGCCACATAGGCCAGGCCAAGTGGGAAGTAGCCCGGAGGCGGAATCTCACCGATGTAGGTCGGAGCGGGTTGAATGAGAAGCGTCTTCATGGAATACCTCACGCGCCGCAAGTCGGCGGCAGCTCGTGGCCGAAAGCGGCGATCCGGCTCCACCGCTCACGGATATATCGGACGCCGCGTTGGGCCGCTTGAGGTAACCCTGACTGCTAGAGCTGGACGCAATCCAGCCCCTCACCCTGCAGGCCCCACGTCGCCGGGTCGTTTACCCGGCGCACTTTCCGCCGGATCAGTTTCAGCAGTTTGAGTCGGTATTCTATCAGCCCGGACTTTGGATGGCGCGCGTGATCCTGATGGTAAACGCATGCACCATCCGCGAAGACGCGCTCAGGCAGACCGTGATTGTTGAGTAGATAGCACGCGACGCCGTCGAGGTAGGCGTTGCGCAGTTGCTCGGGATACCCGGCCATCGCGCGAAAGTTATCGCGATGCGTCAGGAGGAAGTCGCCGGCCGCATTGGTGAACAGGCGATAATTGGGAAGCACGGCCTTGAACAAACGACGGAGGCGGACCGCTCCGAACCTCCGAAGCCGCTCGCCCCATGTAGCTGCGCCGAGATCGACCGCGCCGTAGATGCTCTGGATTCGAATCACGTTGGCGGCACAGTGCGTTTGAAGCTCGTCGACACCCGGCTCGGCATCCGCCGCCAAAGCGACGACGTCCTTGCGAACGGCTCTATAGAAGCAGTTTGGATAGAGCGACCGCTTGGCCCAGAGGCTGAACAGACGGTCCGAAATGATGATATCGGGATTCGTGATGAGCACAAACTCGCCGGCCGCCCGGTACGCTCCGGCGTTCTTCCCGTAGAACTCGAGCAGCGGGAAACGGTAGTCCCCGGCGATTTGCTCGTGGATCGCTCCTGACACGCGATGAATGGTCAGACGCAGGAACTCCCGGTGCCGCGGCTCGCGAACGACGCTGTCAAACGTCGGCCTGTCTTCCGGCGGGTTCCATTCCACAAGGACGATCTCACACGGCAGGCGATATCGCGCCGACAACTCGTCGACGTTCAAGATGAACATGTTGAGCCGCTCGAGGAAGTTATCCCCGTAGCCGTCGTTTCGGCCAACGAGCACAAACGAGATGTAGGGTTCGTTCTCGGTTCTCATCTGTCTGCCGATTCACCGTCGCCTTCGAAGCGTGCCATGTCGTGGACCTAAGCGCCTCGGCACACGTTTGCAGGCCCTCAGCGCAACAGGGCCGGACCGTTTTGAGTCACGGGTCGCTCTGCGATTCGCGGCAAACGCCTATGTGCTGGTAGTCGAATCGCCCGTCAGTTTATCGGATCACTTGGGGCGGGCGGAGACTTTCTCGGAGAGGATTTGCGCGGGATCACCCCGACGGCGGGATAGTGCGGGAAGACCACGCTGGCAACCGCCTTATCAGTATTGACAGTACACGTTCAAGCTCGCTTTCAGTCACGCGTGAACCCGGCGAGGACGCGCAACGGCGGGCGCCCGGCGATCCACGCGCGCTACGCTCCCTGCCGCGCGCCCCTGGCGCTCCCGGCGACCCCCATGCCGGGCCGCGTACGGAAGATCATCGCGAACATCAACGCCCAGTCGTCCCCGCGGAATAGGCCGCAATGCCACAGCGTCCCTCCCAGGACGACCAGCCCTACCGCTATCGTGATAGGCGGCGAGAGGGCTCCCGAGCTGAGCGACACGAGTACCATCAAGAGCGCGAACATCAGCAGTGCGCCGCACGCCCCGGCAACAGGCACGCGCTGGTCCAGTTCCCGCCTGAGGAGGAAGACGAAGTAGGCCACGCCTGCCGTGAGCGTAGCCACTGTGGTGGCGGCGGCCGCTCCGACAGCGCCAAACCGGGGGACCAGAAGGAGCGTGAGCCCGGCATTGAGCATCAGCATGCAAGAGATGCGTTTCAGTTCGTTGTGGGGTCGACCAATACTCGCGGCCGGCGCGCTCGCGATGGCAGCCACACCGGCGTACATCACCGCGCCGGGAAGAAGCCAGTATAGAAGCGGCGCCACATCACGCATCTCGGGGCGGAGCGGAAACGCCAAGGCGACGAGCGGCACCGCCAGCACTCCGCACACCAGGCCGACGGCCATGAAACCCGAGATGCCCCAGCGGAATAGCACGTCCACCACGCGGTGTAGGCGACCGATGTCCCCATCGCGATACAACTGAGTAATGAGCGGATTCGAGACGCGCATGACGGCATCCGGGATGATCCAGAAGCCCTTCGCGACCGCAGCGGCGACCGAGTAGACTCCAGCCACACCGGCGCCGCAGAACAGCCCGACCACCAGGATGTCCAACCGGTAGTTCAGATCGGCCAAGCTCCCCGAAAGGGACATCTTCCAGCCGAAACCCAGCATCGTCTTGGCCGATGCGAGTGACGGACGGACGGGCCGGTGCGCCGCGAAGCACACTCCCGCCAGCAGCACGCCGATTGCCAATTCGCCGACGACGACGCCATACGCGACGCCCACGAGGTCGCCGCCTCCGGTAGCCGCCATTACGAGTGCAGCCACGAGGATCGCGGACCGTGCGGCATGGGCACAAGCGATCAACCGCATGCGTCGGTGTGCGTTGAGCACAGCCATGCACGTCTTGTTCACGAGGAACAGGGGAATTGCACAACCAAGCGGTCCCAGCATCCTTCCGACGCCCGGCTCGTCGAATAGAGCCGCCGCCGTGCCTGATAGTGCCAGCACCGCGCCTCCCCCGACAATGCCCAGGCATGCGCTCATGACGACGGCCGTCATCACATAACGTGCCGCACGCGCGGCATTGTCCAAGGACGAAGATACCTCATACAAGGCAGCCATGGGCACGCCAAGCCCGAAGACCGTGCTCGCGACGCAGTAGAGAGACATGCTCAGCGCAAACCGGCCCAGCCCCGCATCGCCCCACACGTTCCCTACGATGATCAGGCAGACGAACGCCACGGCGGCGTTGATCACAGCCGCGGTCACCGACCACGCGGAATCGCTCGTCAATCTTGTCCGTGAAACGTCTTCCATGTACTTGTCGTCATCGTCGAGTCATTGGACACGTCAAGTCGCAGCCTTCCGCCAAGAAGTAGCTCAACCCCCTTCTCTCCCAGCCTGATACATGGGCGCGGAACCGGCGACGCGCGGCCGAGCGGCAAAGGACGGGCCGCGCTGCGCGATCCGCTCGGCGATCGCCGCAAACCCACGTGCAAAGGCGCGCCAACTGAAACGCTGAGCGCTGCGGCGCGCGTTTGCGCCCATCCGCTCGAGTTCCACCCTATCCAGCAGACAGTTCGTGAGGCGGGTTGCGATCTGCTCATCGGTTGCAGCAAGCGAAAGGAGGATGCCCGTCTCTCCGTCTTCGATGATGTCCGCAGGGCCACCGCTGGCAAATGCCATCGTGGGCACACCGCACGCCTGGGCCTCCGTGATGCAAAGGCCGAATGATACATTGCGGTCCAGAATCACGAGCAGTTCGGAGGCGTCATAGTACGAGTAGACTTCCTCCGTACCCACGAACCCACAGAAGAGCACGGTATCACGGAGCCCCATCGAATCGACCTGCTCCTCGAGGGCCTTCAAGGACGGTCCGTCGCCTACGATCAGACATCGAAGCCGATCGATTCGCTTACTGGCGATCGCCACGGCATTAATCAGGCGGCCGAGACACTTCTGCGGAATCAGCTTCCCCGAGAAAACGATCGTCCGCGCCTTGCCGCCGAGCAAACGGTCTCGGACGGATGCAGGGAGAGGCGGAACCTCCCGTGGTCGCCTTACACCCGGCGCCAGTACCTGGACATCTGAAATGCCGTAGAGTGACTCGATCCAACGCTTGTAGTCGGTCGAGAACGTCAGCACGGAATCCGCCCGCCGTACGGCCACGCGATCGATCCCGCGATAGGCGGCCGCGAACGCGGGGAGCAAGCGCGCGACGAGGCCGCCCGAAGTGGCAATGCTCTTTTGTGTATCGTAGACAAACCTCGGAGGCTGATAGCAGAAGTACATGCAAGGCCGGCCTGTGCGAAGTGGCTGTCGAAACAGCAGCGCCGGCACGACACCCTCTGTGTGAAAGCAGACGGCATCCACACGCCGCGGGGCCCGTGCGAACAGCGCCGGCGAGAGAGCGAGATCGCACAGCCCTTGCAGCAGGAAATGGGACACCGGCGATCTACATGCCGACGGCAGCGTGCGAATTGTCACGTCGTCATCGAGCGCCTCGCGCATCTCGTCGGGCAGACTGACGGTACACAGCGTGTTTCGATGTCCCAGCGCCGTCAGTTCGTTGAGCAACTGGATGAGCACGAGCTCCCCGCCGCCGTGGATCTCCTTGAGCCGCGGATAGAGGTGGGCGATATGCAGCACGCCAGGCCTTTCCACACATTCGGTCGCCTCCGTCCAAGCCCCGCGGCCCCGCCGCTGTGGACCGAAGACGCCTCTCTTACGAAGCCGTCACCGCCGCGCGCGTGCCATCGAACACGTGCATGTTCTGCTGGACCCAATCCGCCAGATGCCGGATTCCGGTCGCGGGCCTTACCTCCGCCTTCCATCCCAGCAGCCTCTGTGCCTTGCGGGTGTCGCAGACGAAGTAGTACAAGTCGCCGAACCGATCGCCACCGAACGTGCGCTCTACCTCGCGGCCCGTCATCTCCTCCAGAATGCCGAGGCACTCGAGCAGGGAGAGCGCCGATTCGCTCCCGCCCCCGATGTTGTAGATGCCCGCCACGCGCTTCTCGTAGAACGCGTGGATCGCTTTGCACGCGTCGGCGGCGTAGAGGATGTCGCGAACCTGCCGGCCCGTGCCGAAGAGCGTGATTGGGGTCTGCTGCAACGCGCGGATCGTGAAGTTGGCGACCCAGCCGTGATCTTCGCCGCCGAACTGCCTGGGGCCGTATAGCCCGGTCAGCCGAAAGCTCGCCGCCGTCAAGCCATAGGTGTCGATGAAGGCGCGCACGTAGTGCTCACCCGACATCTTGGAAGCGTGCAGCGGTGAGATCGTACCGGTCATGGTGGGCTGGTCTTCGGCTATCTCGGCCGGAGTTCGCACATATCTGGTCTCGGCCTCGACCAGGCCTTCGTTTATATCCGTTCCGTACACGTGGATCGTCGCGCACGTGACGACCGGGACACCCAACTCGCGTGCCGTCATCAGCACGTTGAACGTGCCCGCGACGTTGGTCGTGAAATCGAGCACCGGATCCTGCATCGAGAGCGTCATGGCCGGCTGCGCGGCGGTGTGGACGATGTAGTCGCATCCCGCCACCGCTTCACGCAGGGTGGTGAAATCTCGCACATCCTCCTTGATAAGCTCGACGCCTATGGTCTCGAGAAAATCCCAGTTGTGCGCCCGCGCAAGCTCCTCGTCGTAGCCCGTCTTCTTGAGCTCATACTTGGTCATGTTATCGTAGGAGACGACCTCCCATCCGAGGTTCCGGTAGAATTCGCAAACATGCGAGCCGAGAAAACCGCAGCCGCCCGTCACGAGAACCTTCATGATAAACTCCCACTTGCGCAGATCGCCTCGGCGATTCCGACGTCCTGTTTCGTATTGATGTTGGCGTACGACTCCGCAATCTCGAAGGCCCGCACGCGCCTTCCATCAGCGATTGCGCAACCGACGAAGTCGACAAGCTCCCGTTCTCCGCGAACCGGATTGACCGGCGTGGACTCCAGATAGTCGAGCATGGCGTTTCTAAACAGACACACACCGGTGCCCATGAGCCGGTTGATGACCACCCGAGGCTTCTCCGCCAGAGAGAGAATGTTGAGGTCGTGGTCCACAGCCACGGAATATGTCTTTCTAATTTGCGAGACATCGTCAACGACAACGACGCCGCACATCGCGAAGAGAGCCTCCGCGTAGAAGGTCCGGATCATCTCGTAGTGCCGGCAGCGCCGGAGCACCTCATCGCCGAGCAGCACGAGGAAGTCAGACTCGCCGATCGCGTCGCGCGCGCATGCGATCGCATGAACCAACCCCTTCTGTTCGGCTTGCGTTGCGTACTCGATGCGGACACCCCGATGCGACGCTCCCACGTAATCGACGAGGTCTTGCCCTCTGTGTCCGATCACGATCCGTCGCGTCCCGGCGCGGACGGCCTGGTCGAGCGCGTAGTCGATCAGCGGCGTGCCCGCCACGCGGAACATGCACTTGTTGGATCCGTTCGAGGTACCGGCCAGCCGCGTGCCTCGCCCCCCGGCAAGAACGACAGCCTTCAGATTGCAGGGACTACGCCCGTACCCATCTTCGTTCCGCAGCACCCTGACGCCCGGAACACGGCTGGCATCATCATGGGCTCTCGTTACCACCACGCCCCCCATCTTCCGCCGTCCCCGGCTCGCAGCGGGCGCTCCGGGTGGGTGCCGAGGATTCCGCATGCCGAAGAGACGCCACGTGCCTCGTTCTCGGTCATGCTCTGCCGCAGATGTCCCCACCAGGAATCCCGGTACGAGACCATGAAGTCCTCCTCACGCCCAGCGCGGACCGCCCTCGTGTACTCGCGGTAGCGAGCCACGTCGCCGACCAGTGTCCGAACGCGCAGGAAACGGTGCCGCAAGAAGCCGGGCACCTGGTCGAGCAACATGTGCAGTAGCACACCGCCCAGCACGGCGACCAAGATGCCGTTCGTCGCCCACGCGCACAGGCCGACAGCGATCATCGTTTCGTAATTGTGGAAGATCATGACCCGCGGTCCGTAGTACTTCCACCGCTGGTAATCCGCGACGGCCGCCCGCGGCGATGTCGGCACGCGCCGCGTCAACGCGACATAGAACAGCAGGTGATCCACATCGATCAGAACCGTCGACGCCAATAGCGCCGCAGCCATGGCCGGAGAGTAGAAGGCGAGCGGCAGCGCCACAGCACTCCCGATCGCCGCATGCTGCTCGAGCCTCACACCGACACCTCGCACTCCTCCTCGCAACGTTCGGGCGCAACCTCGCCCCGCGCGCAAGCCCGTTCGCCGAAGCGAGCTACTTGATCGGCGTAGCGGTGTGGCTCGCAGTAGTCGAACGCGTTCACATCCACGTCTTCATAGCGCCATTTCATGTTCTCGCCGAGGTGCTCGTCGTGGAACTCCCTCAGCGACATCACTTCGCCGGTGTGCGTATCGATAATCCCGTGCTTCTTCTCACGCGGCAGTGTGTCGAACACCCGGCAGTTGGCGCACTGCATCGGGATGGGGGCGTCCTTCTTACCGATCAGATAACGGAGTGTCTTGTACGACTTGTTGTTCCAGATCGCCTTGAAGTCCTCCTCGTAGACGTTGCCGTGAGCGTGCTCCCGGATGAAGTCCCGGTTGTTCGAGATGAAGACCGAGCAACATTGCGAGATGTGGCCCGGCATGAAAATGTAGGGTTCCATCCACGCCAGACAGCACTCCGGTGGAGGAAGCAACTCCCGCTCGTTGGTACCGGTGAAGTTGATGAAGACGTCCCTGGCCCGTGCCCGCTCCTGCGCCAGCTCCACGATCTCCTTCGGAATCTCGTCCACCTGAAGGTCGAGGATCTGCTTGAACGTCAACAGCCTGACGACCCCAATCCGCGAACTCGCCCCGTACTCGGCGCGCGACGCAATGTCCGCAACCAGGTCGACGAATTCGGGGATTTCGTGGATGTTATCCTTCATCGCGATGTAGATGAACGTGATTTCCGGCAGCGGAGAGTTCCGCTTCTTCTTCTCCTCCACCAGCTTCTTGATGTTCGCGACGACCTTCTCGAAGCCACATCCGCGCTTGAGCTTCTCGTACGTCTCAGCCGTCGCCGCGTCGAACGAGACGATGATGCCGTCCATGTCCTCCTCGACGACCGTCTTGAACGTCTCGTCCGTCCAGTCGGACATGTGCTCGGGCATGTAGTTCATGATGTTGCGGCTGCGGAGGTACTTCACTAGCTCCATCATGTCGGGATGCCGAAACGTGTCCCCTTCTCCGACCAGGCTCGCCCATCGCAGCGTGGGAAACTGCTCGAGCACGCGAACGATCTCGTCATAGCCGAGGTTCTTTCTGACCTGCGACTCCTTCGGCCAGTAGGTGTGTTCACAGTGGATGCACCGCTTCGAGCAACGCGTCGTAATCTCCATCTCGAGTTGACGTGGAAAACGATAAAGCAGCGGATAGCGGCGGATGAACCAGCCGAAGAAGAACCAGGCCACACCCGCCCCGCCCGGCCCCACTGGCGTGAAGAGCTTGACGGAAACGAACTTCCAGGCAGCGTCGAAACCGCGCTTTCGCCACAAATAGAACGCCACCGAGATGGAGCTCCACCCGATCGCGAACAACATCGTGACCATCCGCCAGAGTCCGACGCGCCGGTAGACGTGCAGCAGCGGTGGCGGGATCACCATCCGCGCTAGGGTCGTCTTCAGCGATCGAGAGGGTGCTACCGAGGCTGGTGCGGGCACATCCATGATCATCGAGTCGGCCATCAGAATCTCCTCGCATGCGATTCGGCCTCGTGCCGCGATCGGCCATGCGGTATGGTCTTCCGCATCCATCGGCCGATAAGCACGGCAACGGCGTCGCCCTACCGATGGTGGCAAGCACTTCGCGCGTTTTATCGGACAACCCGCGACGCGGCTTATAACATTCCTAAAGTAACTAAAGTTTTCGGTTTTGGGTCACGGGTATACCCTCGCATCCGGCATGGTGTTGGCACACCGCGCCTCACACTTACCTGCACCTCTCGCTTTTGAGCTACGGGTTTACCCTCGCATTCGACAGGGTGCCGGCACACCACGTCTTTGAAGTAGGTGCAACGTGATGGCACCGCCTCGGCGCCGGCAACTTGAACCGCCGAGCTACGACGGTGACGCTGCGCCGGTGGCCGTCAGGTCATCGCCGAGAGTGGACTCGAGCCGGCCCGATCCGATGCGTTCTCACACGACTTGCGAGGGCTCACGGACGAGCAGACGAGCTTGGCACGAGGTGGAGTGTGGGCGCGTGGGGCCGAACGACTCGGGGACAAGTAAGTCGACGAGCACAAACAGAGTGCAGCGGCGGTCTTCACGGGTACGAGCGTAGTCGGATGCCGTCGCGCCTAGACGCCGACCTCTCCCGGAGTTTCCCTGCCGAGAACGGTCACCGGTTCGTCGGCGTCGATTCCGCACGGTTCGGCGGAAGCTCGAACCGACGCCGGCATCACCGCGGACCTGGGCATCGTGTGAGCCGATAGCTGCTCGTTGGCGGTCAGACACACCCACGACGCGGCCAGCGTGTCGGTAAGCTGCAAGTCGTGGTCATCGTCGCCCGCCGCCATCAGCCGATCCGCAAACACGTCAAGCTCAGCAGCGTGGCCGAGGTCGCGTTTCTTCGCAGCCACGCGCCCGTCGATGAGTAGGCTCTTGTAGTCGACCAACTCGATGTGGCGTCCACCGCCGAAGACCTCGATACGCTCCCTTGGGCACTTCGGTCCGCCGAGGCTGGTGTACATGAGCTGCCCGATGGCGCCGTTTCGGTACTGCACCTGAAGGCTGAAATTGAACAGCCCCTGGTTGTCCTCCTGAGTCGACGGCAACGACACCGCCGTGACGCCGGTCGGCGTGGAGTTCGCGAACAGGTTCATCATGTCTACGAAGTGGTCCGCCTCACCCAGCAGTCGCCCGCCACCCTCGATCGGGTCGAGGGTCCAGTGCGAATCGGGAAGCGGCTGAATGTTGACCATGTAACGGACCATCACGGGCCCCGTCGTGACGTGCCGCCGCGCGATCGTCGCGAGCTTGGAATACCGACGGTTGTAACCGACCATCAGCCTTACGCCCGACTCGCTGACGACCGACTTGACCGACTGCCAGTCCGCCATGGCCAGAGCCACCGGCTTCTCGAGGAAGACGTGTTTGCCCGCGTGTGCCGCTTCGATGGCGATCGGCGCGTGCAGATCATGGCGCGTGGCGATCAGTACGCAGTCGATCTTCGGATCGTTGAGCACTTCACGGTAGTCGGAGGTCATGTAGTCCGCGCCGAAGCGCTCCGCCACGCCGGCTGCGTTGATCCCGGTAGCGGAACTCAATGCCCGGATCGAAAACCGCTTGTTCCTTGCGAGCAGTGGCACGTGGTAGTTCCGTGTGAAGTTCCCGGTGCCGATCACACCGATGCGGATCGCGTCCTTGCCGACGCGTCTTGGCTTGGTGCGAACCTCGACCTTCGTGTCGACCACGGTGCGCTGCGGGTATGCGAGCACCATGGCGACGGATTTCGTCTCGCCATCACAGAGCTTATCGAATGCCCCCTGCGCCTTCTCCATCGGGAAGACGCCGTCGATGAGCGGCTCGATGTCGATCCGGTTTTCGCTGACCAGTCGCAGTACTTCTTGAAGGTTCCGCTGCTCCGTCCAGCGCACGTAATGGTAGGGATAGTCGTACCGCCCCTTTTCATAGCCGTTGTCGTAGCTGCCGGGCCCGTACGCGCGCGAGAAGACCAGATCGAGTTCCTTCAGGAAGAATGGCTTGCGCTCCAGATCCATCTTGACCAGACCCACGAACACCACCCGGCCCTGCATGCGCGTCATCTTCATGGCGTTGTTGGCTATTTCGGGCTTCTTGGAGAAGGCGCAGATCATCGTGACGTCGGCGCCCTTTCCGCCGGTCAGACGCGTGACTGCCTCTACGACATCCTCGCTAGCCGCGTCGATCGTGTGGCTCACGCCTGCCGAGCGTGCCAAGTCGCAGCGCTCGCGGCTCAGATCGATGCCGATCACCTTCGCCCCGGATGCCTGGAGGATCTGGCATGTCAATTGGCCGACCAAACCGAGACCGTAGACGACGACCCAGTCGCCGATTCCGGCTTCAGCCCGCCGAACGCCCTGCATCGCGATGCCGCCGACGGTGGCAAACGCGGCGTGTTTCATGTCGACGTTGTCCGGTACGGCAACGACGTGGTTCGCGCAGGCCGACACCTGCTCGGCGTGGCCTTGGGCGGCGAAAGCCACTCGGTCCCCCACCGCCACGTGACGAATGTTCGCGCCCGCATCGAGCACGACGCCCGACCCGGCGTACCCGATCAACCGATCGAGAGTCAACTCGTTGTAGATCGTGTCAGCCGTCTGCCGCAGCGGGCCACCGAGCACGAGATTCTTGACCGCGTTGCGCATCCACGGATCCTGAAGCGTCTGCTTGACCATCTCGGTCGGCGTCTTGCCAACGGTGGCAAGCTCGGTCCCGGAGCTGATGGATGTGTAGTGGGTGCTGATGAGCACCTGATCCGGGCCCATGTGCGGTGTGGGAAGATCGACCACCCGAACGACACCCTTCCGGTCGATCACACGTCTTAAAACCTGTTTCATTGGTCGCCTCCCTGCTTGGCCTCGCCGCGGCCGCCTTCCGCAATCCCACCTCGCGTCTTCCGTGCTCTCACCAACACACCGGCTCCCTTCGATGGCCTGCTCTTGCGCCCGAAGTAGGATGCAAACAGCAGGATGGGAAACGCGGCCGCGTACAGCGCCTTGCGTTTCATTCTCGCACCGGTGATCCAGTAGGAGATGTTGTTCGTGACGGTTTCGAGCCATCCGTACGTGTAGTAGGCCTCGATGATCTCGAACCCCGCGTCGCATACTTTCTCGGTGATCTGGTCGCGCGTGTATCCGGGCCGCACGTGCCCGTCGACATCGAAGTTGACGGCCCATCCGAAGAGTTTCCAGCGACGGAAGTAGCCCGGCACGTGGATCAGCACTTCTCCATCGTCCGTCAGCGCGCGATGAAAACGGCGAAGCAGATCCTTGTCGTTCTCGATGTGCTCCAGGTTGTCGACGCTCAGGATCAGATCGAAGCGATCCTCGATGTCCATCCGCGTGATATCCTGGAACTCGAAGCGGCATCGGTCCGCGCCGATGCGGCCCGCTATGCGTTCGTTCCTTTCGAGCAACGTTTCATCGATGTCGAAGCCGGTGATGCTGCCACCCTTCAGATGGCGAGCGATCTCGAAGGTCATGATGCCCTGCCCGCACCCGGCGTCGAGCACGCTCTTGTAGCGATCGGTGATGTAAGGCAGGATGCGCCTCGCGCGATTGCGGAGCCCGTTGATCGGCACGCCGAAAAGCGCAATGTAGAAACGCTCCGCCATGCCCAGCGAACCGTCGTATACCAGTTCCTTACCGATGAACATCGTCAGCCCCTCTCAAACCGGCGCCGGCTCCCGCGCGACGCGTTTCTCGCTACGCACTCGATCCGTTTCGGACTTCAACAGCCCCGCGAGCGCCCTTGCCATCCAGCCCTGACACCAGCGCAACAGATCGTGCTTGCGTAATCCACGGGGCGTGCGTTGCCACGCGAATCGCCCGAGATCGTCGAGCCACAGGTTTTCAATCGCCCAGCGTGCCGCACGGTGGGCGTCTACTCGATAGCTCTCATCACCCAACTCAGTATCACCAGCCGCCCGCAGAAACGTCAGAACGCCCTGCGCGCTGCCGTGTATGTCCCGTGGGATAGGCTTGTCGTGCATCCACCGCGGGGCACCGTCCGCGTCGAATAGTCGATCGCGGTAGAACTTCAGCCCGTTTCGATAAGCATCCGCCCATCGAAACTCGCCCGTGTAACGCACGTAGTCGTGAAGCGCATCGAGGATGAAGCCCGTGTGGTAGTTATCGTGTGTGATGCGCGCGTCGCGCGGCGGATGAGCATAGTACCACGCGTGGTAGTCTGTCTGCTTGTCAACAACGTAGGCGACAAGTCGCCTCGCCTCGGTCAGCCGACTGCCATCGCCAGAAAGCGCGGCATGTCGAGCCACCACGGCGGCCGCCAGGATGCTCACATCCATCACCACCCACGTGACCTTGTCGCTCGGTACATAGGCCAGGCACAACTGGTGCGGCGTCTCCAGAATACGACCCGGCGCGTCGAGGAGGAACCGAACCGCCTCGCCGGCTGCGTCCAGGTAACGCGAGTCTCCCAGCACTTCGTAGCCCTGCATCAGAGCCTGCGCGACGAAGCTGGTCACGACCCGGTTCGGAAGGCCCCGTGGAGCGTAGAAGCCCACGTCCTGCCATGGATAGGGATAGCCCCAGCCCATGCCGACGGGAAAGTCGGCTGGATGTTCTACAAGCCAATCCAGGAGCCGCCCCGCCTCGGCGAGATTCTCCTTCGATCCAAGGGCCTGACCACGATCCATCAACGCCCGCGCGAACAGGGCGATCCCCTTGCTGTTGCGGGTACGACGCACGCCGAGCATGCCGCGCAGATCGACGGGAGACCGCATGATGCCTTGAATCAGGCATAGCCTCGGCACGCGCAGCCCGAGCGATAGGGCCGATAGCAGCGGGCTGTTTAGCGCATCGTGCTTGCTCCAGCCGGCGTAGTCCGACTTCCGCGCATGCTCCAGCGCGCCGACCAGGTATCGGTCGATCTCGGTGGTCGAGCACGCCGTCGTCAGCATATGGCCGGGACGGAACTTCGATTGTTCACGCGTTGCTGCCTGCATTCCGTTTCTTCGGGCATGGAACCTTCCACGAACGCTCGATGCCAGTAATGAAGACCGAGGATCATCCACAACAGGAAGAAGTGCCATCGAAGCGATCGGTGCGGCTTCGCATTGAGCAGCGCCGCGACCGCCTCGTATCTAAACACGCCGAGCCGACCGACGGCTTCGCGTGTCAGCTCGCGCCGCGCGACCGTCAAGAGGTCCTTCTTGGCCTGCTGAACCGAATCAAACGTGAAACCCCACTTGCGCTTATCGAGCACGGAGGCCGGCAGCCACCCGTCGCGAGGCTCCTTCACGAGTCGCTTCAAGATGCCGCCGCCAAACTTGACACGCGCGGGGACCCGGGCCATGAACTCCACCACGTCGAGATCGAGGAACGGCACGCGTTCCTCCAACCCCACGGCCATGGACATCCTGTCGCTGTTGGCCAGGAAGTCGTCGACCATTTTGACCTGCAATTCGCAACGGAGAGTCCGCTCCGTCAAATCCGACGAACCGGTCATATGCGGGTCGAAACTCGCGCGGGTGGTGTTCTTCAGGTCGCGCCACACGTCCGCACGGTATAGCCAGCGTCCGATGCGCTCGTTGAAATCCCAGCCGTTACGTAGCACGGCATAAAGCCGCGTCGGATCGCCGGCGGATGCCCCCCACTCGACGATCCGCTTCAGGTTGTCCGCACGGAAGCCGCCGAGCCCGCCGGTGAAGTCGAGCAGCTTACCGGCCGCGTTCGCCGTAACGCTAGAAAGACCGCTGCCTTCCATCACGCGATTCAGCCACGCGATCTTGCGCAGGTAGGTATGGACGTTGTATCCACACAGCAGCTCATCCCCGCCCAGCCCGGATAATGCCACGGTAAACCGCCGCCGGGCAGCGCGCGCGAGTTGGAAGCCTTGCAGGCCGTTGACCTTCGGCTCTTCGAGGTGGTAGACGGCGCGAGCGTACTCATCAAGACAGTTCGGTGCGATCGTCTCTTCGTGATGGTCCGTCTCGAAATACTGTGCCACGCGCCTGGCGTCGTGTAGCTCGTCGGTCGGTTCGCCGAACCCGAGACAGAACGTGGTCGGACGGACGCCGCGACGCGCCAACGCCGCCACGAGCAAACTGGAATCGATTCCGCCCGACAGGTAGACGCCGAGCGGCACGTCGGACCGTAACTGCCTCTCGACGGCTTGCTCGAACCGATCGTAGAAGCCGTCGGCCGCTTCGGTGTCGGTCATGTCGCCTTCGGGTTCGGGCAATTCCCAGTATCGCTTCGTCGTGCAGCCGCCGGACGCGCTCCATTTGAGCCAATGCCCCGGCGAAAGCTTGCGGACGCCCGAGAAGAGCGTCTGCTCTCCCGGTACGAAACGGACATTCAACAACTGGTGCATCGCGCGTCGGTCAAGCGTCGCGCGGAAGTCCGGAATCTCCAGAAAACACTTAATCTCCGACGCGAAAGCCAACCCCCGCGGACCATCCCAGACGAAGAGCGGCTTGATTCCGATCGGATCACGCACGAGCCACGCTTCGCCCTTGCGCGCGTCCCAGATCGCGAACGCAAACATGCCGTTGAGCTTGCCGAACGCGCCTATGCCATCTCGCTCGAAGAGGTGAGGGATCGTCTCGGTGTCGGTGTCGGTGTGATAGCGCCGTCCGTGCTGCTGCAACTCGGCACGCAAGTCGGGTTCGTTGTAGATCTCCCCGTTGTAGACCACGCCGATCTGACGCGAATCGTTCCAGAACGGTTGATCGGGCGCATCCGGGTCCAGCACGGCCAAACGCCGGTTGGCCATGTAGACACCGTGGGGCTCATCGGTGAGATAGCCTTCGCCGTCCGGGCCACGGTGAGCGATCCGGTTCGCCATGCGGCGAACCAACTCAGCCGACCCGAATCCCAATGTCCCGCAGATCCCGCACAAAGTCGAAAAGCCTCCCTATGCTCCTGCCCGTCCGAAGTACGGTACGGTGTCCGGCTCAGTCACCGGTTTGACGTACGGTCGCTCCGTCGCGACGCGGCAAACCAAACCCGTCACGTCGATCTTGTCATCGATCAGCTTCCTGCCTGCTTCCTTCCAGACGGCACGGTCATTCGCGGCCAGCACCGCAACCGCTCGATCAATCGCCTCTGCCTGGCGCTTTGCGGTGAAGTTGGCCACGAGCCCGTACTCGCGCTCCTGCTCGTCCGTGTAACCTCGACCGACCGGATCGATGTAGACGGACGGTACGCCGAGCACCGCCGCTTCCGACGCCATCGTAGCGCTTTCGCCGAAGACCAAGTCGGCGTGTGCCATCAGGTGATGGATTCGCGTGACATCAAGCCGAAGGCGGTGTTCTTCCAGGCTTGCCGGCAGCGGGCCCTCGCTCGAAATGAACACACGTCCGAACCGGCACAGTTCGTCGATGGCTCGAGTCTTGTTCTCGTCCGTAAGACCGGACAGACCCACATCATGAACAGCCCCCCACCCGACGAATCGGACGATGCTGAAGCGCTCGCTCGGACCGAGTCCGACTTCGTCGAGCACCGCAGGGTCCGCCTGAAAGTACTTCGGGTGCAGGTAAGCAAGCTCGTGGTAGCCGTTGTAGCGCCGGTTGCGCCACCTGATCGGCTTATGGTAGCACTGCGGCACGAACGTACAGGTCGCAAACGGATAGGCGAGCATGTTCGAGAGCGTGGCGTGCTCCGTATCGTAGAAGATGTACGTCGGCACGCCGAAAAGCCGACCCACCGCGCTGATATAGGTGCCCGCGATCCCGAGCATCACATCGGGCTTGAAACGACGGACGATCCCCGCAAGCCGCCACTGGCGATACGCCAGCTCCCCGGCCATGTGAACCGTGCCTCGTTTGCAGACGCCGAAGACCTCGACCTCGATTCCGAACCCACGAGCCAGCTCGACCAGAATGTCCTTGTCTCGCCCCGTAAAGCGCACGGTGTGCCCTTCCGCCGTCAGCCGCTGAGCCGCGTGGCGGAAGAAGTGGAGATGAGCGGGATGTCCCAGGTCGATCAGAACGTTCACGTTTTCCATCCGTGGATCGTGTGTTGTCGAGCCCTAGTCCTTAAAGTCGCCTGCCACCGGCTGTGACTGCTGCGACACGATGCGCCCCGTTCCGTTGCCGTCCAATCTGCGATAGAAGAGAAGTTCTTCGAGGTAGACCCGGTGGCGGTTCAGCATGTCGCCGACCATACCCATGTGCGCCGTCATCAAGCCCACCGCCAACAGCGCGGCAGCCGCAAAGCCCGCCCACTTGTGCGGGGAGAACCCACCGGTCGTGACGTAGTGCCACATCAAGAAGGTCCCAGCCGCCCCGGACAGCAGCAGTAGCACCGCCGACGCGGCTCCGAACAGACGGAGGGGGTGGTAGTCGCGGTAGCAGCGAAAGATGATGCGCGATGTCTTCAAGGCGTACGTGAGCACGTTGTTCGCCACGCGGCTCTTGCCGTGCTCGCGGACGCCCCGCACGCGTATTGGCACCTCGACGATCGTAAGGTCCTTGAACGCCAGGTTCATGAACACTTCTTGCGTATAGGTGAACCGCCCGAGAAGGTGCAGGTTCAGCGCGGCTCGACGGTTGTAGCAGCGGAAGCCGCAGGACACATCGTGCCACGTGTGGCCGGTCAGCCGCGAGATCAGTTTGCTCATGGCGCCATTGCCCCACCGTTTGATCCACGGCATCTGGGGCATCAGCGCCGGGTCCTTGAACCTCGACGCGGTGGCAAAGTCTGCGTCACCGGCGAGAACCGGCTCGACGAGCTTCGGGATGTCGGCAGGGTCGAACTGGCCGTCCGAGTCGATGCTCACGATGAGGTCGGCGCCGTGATCGATGCCGTACGTCAACGCCGTTTGAAAAGCCGCCCCGACACCGCGAGACACGGGATGATTGATGACCGCCGCCCCGGCCGCCATCGCACGCTCCATCGTCTGATCCGTGCTGCCGTCGTTGATGACGACCACGTCGACACGACCGACTCCTGGAATGTCTCGCGGAATCGCACGAATCACCTCAGCGATCGTGGCGACTTCGTTCAGGGCCGGTAGTGCCACGAGAAGGCGCAGACCGCTCGGTGACCGCCGGACGCCGGAATGCGCATGTGGGGCCGCGCCGGACACCAACGCGGGATGGTCCACGTCGAGTTCGGTCGTCGTCATGATGCCCTCGTCCCTGTTCGGACCCATACTCGGCCTCCCTACTGCCGCGCGCGGCATTCGCGTCTCAGCCACACCGCGGGGCAGACGCACCCCACCCAGGCTGCACGACAGCCGGGTCTCGGCGCGGTGGTAGCGCACCACGTTTATCGGACAGTAGGAGGGGCCACTTTCCTTAGCCCGACGGCTCGGCAGGCCGCCGAGAGCCCGCGTTGAGCCGCGTGCGCCCCGATTCGGACATGAAAAAACCGCCGACCGGGTTAGACCCAGCCGGCGGTGGCACGAGGAGGAGCGTCTCGTGTGCGTCCGTTAGAACGGGAAGAACGGGATCCGAGGAAGCTGAGGGAGCGGCGGAAGCTGAAGCGTCGGCGTGCTGTACGAACCGCCGCCGTACCCGCCCATGCCGGCCAGGCTGCTCGCCGCAGCCACAGGATCGCATCCCGTCGTCGTGACCAAGCCAGCCGCCACAACCAACCCGACAACCGCTTTGCGAGCCACGTTCTTGATCGTTGAAGTCTTCATCGTCTTGTCCCTTCTATCTGAAGTTTCGTTTCATGTAACCGACTGCACAGGGGTTACACGGGACACGCGAAAGTCTGATGCGGCTTCTGAGACTTTTTTGGGGCGGCAGGCTCGAGGTGGCCGAAACGGCCAAAAAAAAACCGCCGACCGGGTCAAACCCAGCCGGCGGTGGCACGAGGAGGAGCGTCTCGTGTGCGTCCGTTAGAACGGGAAGAACGGGATCCGAGGAAGCTGAGGGAGCGGCGGAAGCTGAAGCGTCGGCGTGCTGTACGAACCGCCGCCGTACCCACCCATGCCGGCCAAGCTGCTCGCCGCACTCACAGGATCGCATCCCGTCGTCGTGACCAGTCCAGCCGCCACAACCAACCCGACAACCGCCTTGCGAGCCACGTTCTTGATCGTTGTAGTCTTCATTGTCTTGTCCCTTGTATCTGAGGTTTCGTATCGTTTAACCGTCTGCACAGGGGTTACACCTCACTCCCCAGAACCTGATACGGTTTTTGACACTTTTTTCGACGGGAGGGCGCCGAATTGCCGGCCATCTCGATCCGTGGCGTGGCCGGACAGTCAGGGCACGCTAAACTGAGTTAATGGCTGACGGCTGACGACTGATAGCTGATAGCTGATAGCTGATAGCTGATAGCTGATAGCTGCGGAATCGACCGCAAAGGAGAGACACGATGAGGCGAATCTGTTTGGTTCTTGTGCTAACCACGGCGGTCCTGGGCTGCGTACTGGGATGCGATGCCGACCTCGGAGCTTTGCTCCAAGGATCGAACACAGCGCCCGAGGGCGGGACAACGCCGGACGGGAACGACGACGGGGTCGCGCCGGATGCCGACCCGGACCCCGCGCCGACACCCGACGATCCGGCTGGCGGCGACCCCCAAGGTGACACCGACCCTGCCCCGGACGACGGCGATGATCCTGGCGACGGTGCCGATCCCGATGGCGGCGATGACACCAACGTCGATCCTGATCCCGATCCGCTACCGGAGCCGGAACCAGAGCCGGAGCCCGTCCCCACGTTGACCGAGACCGCCTGGACAACCTGTGGCGGCGCAGGGCTCTCCGATGACGTGATTAGCGCGACCTTCAGCTTCGCCGAAGCAGCCCGCGACGACGGAATGACGACGGCGCAGGCTGTTCCGTTCGTGCAGCCGAGTTGCACGGCCCACTGCGCCGTGCCGGTGGAGTTTTGCGACGCGGCGTGCTTCGCTTGCGTTCCGGCAGTCGTCAACGCCGCCTACGAATAGAGACGGCACGGCCGGCGCGATCCCGCCGTCCGGTTGAACCGCATACAAGAAAAGCCCCGCCCCTCGCGGGATGCGAGGGACGGGGCTTCTTGTTATCCAGGCCGGATTGCGTCTTGCGCCCGGCGTATCACCCTACGGACCGCACGGATCGGGGCAGCCCTCGGCCGAGTACGGCAGGCCCTGGAACGCCCGGACATCCTTGTTGATGTCGTTGAAGTCGATCACGCCGTTCGGCGTACAGGGTTCCAGATCGACCGCTTCCAGTGACACGTTGCCGAACTCGCCCTGGAAGCCTTGAACCACGAGGTTGATGTCCACGAAGTTCACGAGGCCGTTGTTGTCGGCATCGCCCCACGCCCACAGTGTGGCGGTCTGGATACTCGACACGTAGCCGTCGGGGTGCTGCGTCTTCACGGCGTAGCCCAGCTCGGGCACGATCGCCTCGCCGCACACGTGGACGGTGCCCCACTCCGCGGGTGTCAGGTAGACCGGGGTGTCACCCAGTGAGCCATCGGCCTGCACGTAGAACGACACGCAGGCGACCTCGGCGTAGGCCGGATCACCCGAGACGTGCATGGCCACGGGCAGCTCCCACGGCTGCGGCGTGACCGCGAAGTAGCGGCTGCCTTCGGCCGCGATGGCCGGCGGCACCAATTCGCACTCGTCCGGGATGCCATTTGTGTTGTCGTCCGGAGACGCACCGGTGCCCAGATCACATTCGTCCGGGATGTCGTTGTGGTTGCAGTCCTCGACCGTCCCGGCTGTGATTTCGCACTCGTCGGGCGTCGTGTTCCCGTTGCAGTCCTCGCTCAGGCCCTGCACGAGATCGCACTCGTCCGGCTGGGTGTTGGAGTTGCAGTCCTCGCTCGTACCGCTGCTGATATCGCATTCGTCCGGCACGGTGTTGGCGTTGCAGTCCAAGCTCGTGCTCGCGACAAGATCGCAGGCATCCGGCACAGCGTTGCCGTTGCAGTCCTGGCTCGTGCCGGCCGCGATGTCGCACTCGTCCGGGATGCTGTTGCCGTTGCAATCGGCGCTCGCGCCGCCGCTCAGATCGCACTCATCCGGTACGCCGTTGCCGTTGCAGTCGCTGCAGGCCGGGTCGCCCGGGCAGGCCGCGATCTCGTCCGGGTCCGGGATGCCGTTGTCGTTGCAGTCCGGCGGTTCGCACGGCCCCATCGCCGACAGGTCGGTCTCCCAGTATTCCGGGTCCATGCCGCCGCCGGCCGACAGACCCGCGAGCCCGTCGCTGACGGAGATCGTCAGGTAGCTGATTCGGATGTCGCCGTTGAAGAACAGTTCCACCTGGAAGGTCTGCGGGCTGGACGTGCCGTACTCGACCACGCCATCCCACGTGACGACGGCCCGGTCCTCGAACTGCTGCCAGATCACATTGCCCCCGGAGGCCGGGTTGAGGTCGTCGAACAACGCCGAGACCCTCGCAAGAGCGAAGTGAGCGTCGAGCGTTTCGGTGTACCCCGTCTCTCCATGGTCGAACGTAATGTACCCGTTACTGCACGGGTAGAACGTCGAATAGACGCCGCTGTAAAGCCGCACATTCGCCAGACCGGACAGGTTACACGTCCCGAAGCTGTCATCGCTGAGATTCAGGTTGGTGCCACCGGTCGGATCGGTAGGTAGTTCGGTAATCGACTCGGCACAGCCGACATAGTAGTCCACCGTACCGTTCGGGATGAACGTCAAAGACCAGTTGGCCAGGTCGTTATCCGCGTCGAACAGCTCGGTAAAGTAGTTCGGGATGTCCGGCGTCGTGAACGTGTAGCACGCGCCGCCGTTGTCGTCGGCCACGGAGTTGCCCGCCACGTCCTCGGCCTCGACCGAGTAGAAATAGGTCGTGGCGTCCTGCAAACCGGAGAGCGACACGGCAACCGACGTAGCGTAGGCGCTTCCCGATGCCATGCCGGTCAGCGCGCCGCAACTCTCACCGTAGTGAATGATCCCGCGAGCGGGCTCGTCGGCGTCGAACGTGACGGTGGCGCTTCGCGGCTGAATGTCGATGGTCTGCACATTACCGATGTTGGGCGACGTGCAGTCGACCACCGCGCTGGCGGTCACGATCACGTCGACGTTGCCGCCGCCGTCGTCGGCGTCGACGTAGGTCACCGTAACGGTGTCGCCTTCAGCCACTAGCAGCGTGCCCGCCGCGTCCGTGGTGCTCAGCGGGATGGTCCCGGCGAACTCGGCCGAGGCCGCATCCGTCTCGGTCAGGACCACCAGTTCGACGCCCGTTTCCGACGTAGAGTCGATCGCAACCGTGACCATCTCGATCATGCTGTCGCTCGTGTTCAGCCCGCAGTCCACGACGCTGATGCTGGCTACGTCGCTGCACGCGTAGGCCGTACTGTCGATGGCGACCGTCCCGGCATCGCCGCAGGAACCGGGGAAGCGCATGCTCGGATCGCCCATCAGGTTGTACATCTCGAAGTAACGGCGCGTGGTGCCGTTGTCGCCGAAGTGCGCCAGGTACCGGATCATCGTGTCGTTCCAGACCGGACCCAGTTCCGACAGCACGTCATCCTCCTCATCGAAGATGCAGTCGAACAGGCGCTTCTCGAGGATGTCATCCTCGGTCCAGTAGCTGTTGACCGACGAGCCCCACATGGCCAGGGCGCCCTTGTTCGGCTCGCGCAGCCAGGTCTCGACGAAGCACTCGTCGACGGTGTAGGTACCCGTGATGCACGCGAAGCTCCAGACGCAGGCATAGAGGTTCTGGTTGACCAGAGCCCTCACATTGTCCTGGCTGAACGGCGGGCCATCGGCCCAGGAGTAGGTTCCGCCGTGACCACTGTAGATACCCCAGAAACGCCCGTCGTTGAACGCGTCAGTCACGTCCTGCGTGTCGGCACCGTGCGTCACTTGGTAGAGCTTCTGCGCAATGAAGCCGCTGTCCGGGCCCATGTAGTTGTCGATGACGTAGTTGTGCGTGCCCTCGCTGATCGTGTAGTTGTCCACCGATGCCATGAAGGACGCACGCTTCAGGTAGTCCGGGTCGGCGAGCGGGCCGACTTCGTAATAGAGGATCTTGTCGAGCATCGCGGCGAGTTGTTCCGGCGTACGCGCGGGCAGTCGACCGTAGGCGATGTCCGGATAGTAGTCCGAAGCGCCATCCATGCAGCCATACTGGATGTCCGTAGCCGGTGAGCCCGTGCCGGTCCCGATCCAGTGCGGGATCAGATTCGTGTCGCCGACGATCAGTACGTAGAGCGGCGCGGTCGCGGGATTACCCCAAAGCGACTGGATATAGCTCTTGATCACCGTGTTGGAAGTGCCCGGAGCGACGACGTGCATGTTCACATCGTAGCCTTGGCTGGTCTTGGTGGCCGCGAACCCGGCGATGTTCGTCTCGAACGTGGTCGGCACCACGATGAGATAATTGCCGGACAGGCGGGACGCCCTTCCCATCGGATCGGGGTTCAGCGTCAGGCTGTTCACGCCCGCGAACGGCGCAATCGCGCTGCGCGGTGCGGGGTCGCCGACGAACTCAACCTGCACGGTGATGTCCGAGTAGAGAGACAGCGTGCCCGCGACCGGATTGTAATCGACCGGCCTGATCTCGAGCAGGAACAGACGCTGCTCGCGCACGACGCCCAGTTCAGTGACTCCGGCTCGCTGCGTGAAGACCTCACTGTCAAAGCCGTACGCGAAACCGTCATGGATGAACGGAGCGTTCTCGCGCGCTCCGGGGATCTTCTCGATAGGCGGCTGGACCGGGAGAACGGCAAGCGGCAACTTCAGGCCCTCGAGATTGACGGTAGCCGGCTCGCCCGCCTCGTAGGTGATCACGACATCGACGCCCGGCGGCGCGATGAAGAGTTCGCGGACCACCGGCAACCCCGGCGTCCCGACTTCACCGGCAATCGGAGCCTCGGGCCACTCGATCCGAACGAAATCGCCGCCCTTGGTCCCGACGGTCTCGATGGTGAACCCGCTCGTGGCGAGTTGTGCCGCCAGGCCTTCGGCGTCAGCGCGAAGGACCGTCGTCGCGGGGGCTCCGGCAGCGGCTGCTTCCTTGATCACCGCAGAGCCGTCAGGTGCGATCGTAATCCAGGAATCAGCCGCACTGGCGGAAACCGCGAACAGCGCGACAAGGGTTAGCGCTCCTAGGGCCAATCGGGCCCTTAACCCTGACCTCGACATCTCGTTCTCCTTTCGAGTGCTGGCGAGCTTTTGTGGCGTGATACCCGGGCCGGTTACACATCGGCACGGGCGGTAGGCTTGTCTTCGCAAACCCGCTCGCGTCCGTTTTTTCTGCGCCCCACTCGGCGTAGCCGCGAAACGAACCCCAGGCAAAGGATGGAGTCTTCTCGTGACGAGTGCTAGGGAGTCCCAAGCTCGGCTCGATTGACGCAACAAGCACCCGAGTGACGGCGCGCACGCCCCCTCAGGCGCCCAAAGAGACGCCGGCCTAGATTGCCGCCTCCTTCGCCGTAACCTCCATCGTACTGATTTCGCCCCATATGGTCAATATTCTTAACGGCAAAGTTCCCGAATAGCTCACACCCAAAACTACCGCGAAGTGCCGGGCGCGAGGCATCGAAAACAGGAAATAAGCTGAGAATTCACGGACGGGTTGAACTGAACGAGTCACCCGTTTGGGGGCGCGGACGAAACAGCCGCCATTCCGTCCTTCGAGCACCAGAGATCTGAGTCGAGGCACCGCGGGAACGGCGGTATGCCAGCAGATGTTCTCGGGGAAGAGGTCGCTCGCTACGTCGCCGCCACCTCTCTCGCGGCGGCCTCAGGCCACCGCAATCCCCTCGCGAATGGCGTATCGCGCGAGTTCGACTCGGTCGTGGATGCCGAGTTTGGCCATGAGGTTGCAGGCGTGCCGATCCACGGTTCGAACGCTGATCCCCATGATCGGCGCGATCTCCTTCTTGGCGTGTCCAAGTGCGATGTAGCGGAGAATCTCGACCTCGCGCGGCGTCAACGTGGAGGTCAGGGACCTGGTGCCTTCCCCCCGCAGGCGCAGTCCGCCGTCGACGATACGGGCACGCACATCGTCAGAGTACCAAGTACCTCCGGCGGCCACGGCGGAAATGGCATCGATGACGGCGGCGGGCGCTTCGCATTTCGTAATGTACCCGCCTGCGTCGATGCTGAGTACCTGTTCGATGTAGTGGTCGTGCACGAACCCGCTGAGGAAGATCACGCGCGTATCGGGCAGCAGCGACATGATCCGGCGAGCCCCGTCAAAACAAACGAGCCCGGGCATGTCGATATCCATCAAGACGACATCGGGAGCGCACGCAAGGGCCGCGTCTATCGCCTCGTCCGCGGAACCGGCGGTCCCGGCGACGACAAACCGAGGCTCTCTGGCTAGCCTCGCGCACAGTGCACCGCGAACCAACGCATGATCATCGACAACGAGGATTCTGATCGTGTCAGTCATGGTGCGGCTCCGTCTATGGCGATGCCCTGCTCGCGCCCGCAGCCGGGCCTGCTGCGGGATAGGAAAGGCCCCGCAGGCTGTTTTGCGCGCGCATGGCTCGGCCCACGGTCGTCAAACCAGATTCCGGGATGCAGTCGGCCCGTCCGTGCGAATCCGTCGCGTGCCAGCCCACACGCCGTGTTCTGCGCTCGGTCGATAGAGGTCATCGTCCTCGACCCGTCGATCGCGACATGTTCGCGCCGGTCCGTGCTGCGCTGCCGTGCGGAATCGACAACGTCGTGACTGCCTTGCGGCTGTCACACAGCGGGCCGGCCACACCGCCTCCCGAGTTCTCCCGGCCGATCACGACGAACGCCTCACCGGATCATGGCTGTGGCCAACAGTGCCGGCATCGAGGCACTCACGCGCACGTCCCGGCAGATCAGGAAGCGGTCAGGACCGCTCCATGCTCTTTCCCAGCAGACCTCCGTCACTTCTATACTACCAATATGGGCGCCGTCCCACAATGCCCTAAGCCATTTCGCCTCGGCGACCCACATCGCGCAACTTTCGCTGCGCGTGCGACACCATTGCCGGCGCAGCGCCTTCTCCAAAATGAGAAGAGAGGCCTCCCGATCTCGGCAAGAGCGTGCGGCACCTCGTTCGGGTTCGGCGCGGTTTCGAGGTGCCGCAGCGAGTGGCGTGCCAGGGTAACTCTCGCACCAACGCGACGTGTCAAGGCGTACTTCTTCAAGCAGCGCCATATCATCTACGCAATTCGCGGGAATTCGTTCCAGTCGAAGGTCGGGCCGGCCTCACCGGCAACTATGTCCTCGACACAGATCTTGCGTGATTGACCGCACAGCTCGAACAACACGAGGAACTCGGAGAACATGTCGTCGAACCCGTCGGAATCACTGTACGTCCGAATGCGCATGAGCCGTCCGCGACAGAAGTAAGCGGTGACCCGCCCGAAGTGGACGCAAAGGCACGGTCTCTCGAGCCCCTTCTCGCGGGTGTAGTACCACGGCACGAGCCGGTCGACGGCCCACTTGATGATCTCGCGGTCGGCAGGTTCGACGATCACAGTCGCCTCCGGAGAAAACGCCCGCGCCTCATGCGACGGCGGCACCGAGCGTGTCGCGTTTCGACCGCCCTCCGCGCAACTTCGCAATGAGATGGCGATGAATCTGGCTAATGCGGGATTCGGACAACCCGAGTGACGTGCCGGTTTGCGCCATCGTCATATCGTTGAAATAGTAGAGTCGGAGCACGTCTCGCTCACGCGGGCACAGGCCGCGGCAGAGGTGTTCGTACAGCATGGTGCGGTCGAGAGCGTCCGACGGCTCGGGGCAGGAAGCGCACGGAATCTCCCGGACACTGACCGTACCCGGGTGCGTGCGATCGTTCTCACAGAACAGTGCGGTGAACGATACGCAGACACCGAGACGGGATTGCCGTACGTAGCGCTCGTAGCGGCGCGTCGACAAGCCCATCCGCCTGGCGACTTCCCTCTCGCTCGCTCGATGGCCGACATCCGAACTGGCCTCCACGGCCACGCGGTCCCGCCGGCGCTCGAACTCGCGCAGATTCCGCGGCTGCAGGTCGATTGAACGAAGCCAGTCGAGCACGGCACCGGCAATGCGTTTGGCGGCGTAGGTCGCGAACTTGACGTTCCGTTCGAGGTTGTACGTCTCCACGGCGGCGAGCAGGCCGTCGAAAGCGGCGCTGACGATCTCATCGAGGCTTACCTGCAGCGATAGCCGCGGTGCCAGCTTCTTGGCGTGAAAGCGTATCAGATGGCTGTGGCGATTGATCAGTTCATTGCGGACGACGACTTCTCGGCCGGCGGCGTACCGGCTCCAAAGCGCGTCGGTCGACAGCTTGGCAATGGTCACGTCACGGACTCCTTTCCGTACGTCGATGTTGGGCGGTCGCATTTCGGCGGGCCACACATCTTGGCGTCCTTATCGACTAGGAGTCACCGGCGGAGCGCGAAGACGGACGAGGCATTCGACGCGATACGGCGATAGCAGCCTGGGATCATCCGGGTTGCCCACCAACTTCCCGTCTAGCCAACCTGCGAGACCACGTCCCGCCTCGTCCCGCGCGCACTGCCTGAGCCTCCTTGCGTCGGCGAATGCTCCCGCTGCCCCGTCCGGCGACTCCCGGGTACCAGATTGGACACAGCGCCCCGAACTCCGTGCTCGTTTGGGCGCGCGTCAGCCAACAGCGATCGACGGTGAGCGGTCGATCGCTCCTACAACCCTAATCGCTCCGGATGCTCGGCCGGCGCCTTCTCGCGCCGCCCGCCCCGGGCCTACACCTTGTTCTTATGGAGCACTCTTAGTAGCTATGCGTTCTGCGCGGCCGGCGAATCCTTGCCGCGGGTGTCGCTCACGTCAGCGTTCTTGATCACGAGCGAGAGTGGTGGGAACTCCGTGACCCCTGCCGCGTTATCGGAGTTAAGCCTACCTCATGTGAAGGGCCCGGCCCATGGGGAATATCCCTCACAGGAAGGCGACTCGGTTGCGGAGCGCCGCGTGCGCACGACATGTAGGATCGCTGAGCGCGCCGGCACGCAACGGCTGGTGGACTTGGGTAATCCATACCATTCTCGATTCGCCTGTGAGTTAACAAACTGCGAGTGCTAAGGGCTTGGCATTCCTGACGGAAGCCGAGGGATGCCAAAGCGTGGCAGCCGGCCGTGCGGAGGTTCGAAGAGGCCGTGCCAAAGCCGTGCCATCGGCAATCAAGCAGAGGGTTTTCCAGCGACCCGGACGTGGAGAAACTAGCGTTTGATCGAACGCAGAAACTCCTGGACTTCCGGTACGGCCCCTTGATAGACCAAGTAGCCGTTGTAGGGTTCGCGTTCGGTTATTTCGTCGCTGACGGGCGTGAGCATGATCCGTCGTACCTCGTCACGGTCGTCGGCTTGCCCAAGCGCCCAGCAAAGCTTCATATACGCCGCCTCCGGCAGCATGTTCGCCGCGGGCACCACGCCGAGCTCCATAATCTCGCGCCCGGTCTCGTACACGTACATCTGGACGTAGCCCCAGAGCGTCTGAACGGTCATGTATATATGTACGCCGGCGTCCGTCGCGCGCTTGATCGCGCCGTAGAGCGGCTTGTTGATGTGGCCCAGCCCGGTGCCGGCGATCACGATGCCGCGGTACCCCTTCTCGACGATCGCGTCGATGATGTCGGGTTTCATGTTGGGGTAGTAATAGACGATCGTCACTTTCTCCTCGAACGCCGTGTTGATGCGCACGTCGCGGTCTTGACGGCGATGTTTGAAGTCCCCGCGGAGATAGCGAATCCCCTCCTGATCCACGATGCCCATCGGCACATCGCCGATGGTCCGGAAGGTCGACCGATAGCTCGAGTGCATCTTCCGCACGCGGGTGCCGCGATGAAGCAGATCGTATTGATCCGAGGTCGGACCGAACATGCAGACGAGCACCTCGGCGATGTCCCCCTCAGCCGCGGTCTTCACCGCGTGCATCAGATTGATGGCGGCGTCGGACGAAGGCCGGTCGGACGAGCGCTGTGAGCCGACCATGACAATCGGTACCGGGGAGTCCTGCACCATGTAGGTGAGAACGGCGGCCGTGTGATGCATCGTGTCCGTGCCGTGCCCGACGACGATGCCGTCGACGCCCTCGCCGATCGCCTCGCCGATACGCTCAGCCAGGCGAATATACTGCTCCGGCCCCATGTTCTCGCTAAAGACGCCGTAAAGCTTCTCGGTTCTGAGGTTGCAGATGTCGGCCAATTCGGGAACCGATCCGTACAACTCACCGGGTGAGAAGGCCGGAATCACGGCGCCGGTTCGATAGTCGAGCCTGCTGGCGATCGTCCCGCCGGTACCGAGCAAGACCACATTCGGTTTGTTGGGATCGACGGGGAAGTCCTTCTCGGGAATCTTGTAGTGGGCTTCGCGCCGGCCGTGTTCGGTGATCGTCTCGACGGCGGCGGCCGCTACGCCGATGTTGTATCCGCTCGCGAGCTTGAGCACGATGTGCTCGTCGTCGGCCGTCTCCGACCTTGGCAGGATCAACCCGGTGAACTTCCCCTTCGTCGACACGACATCCACGTCGCTCCAGACGCCGACGCCGTGGCTCCGAAGCACCTTCCGCGCCGCGCCGCGGTATCCCTTGAGGGCATCATCACTCATACACGCACCTCTTGCCGTCGTCGCTCATCGCACTTAACGCCCAGAGCCAGAGCTACCGCATCCGCCAGTCGTCGTCCGTCGATACGCCCGAATGCCCTCGCCATCAACTTCCCCGTCACGTAGCGATACTTCTTCCCGTCGGTGGCAAAGAGCGAATCATCGAGCGCGGCAAGTTCATCCGCGACCATGGCCTGGACTTCGCCGTCGCTGACAGGATCACATGCCATGGCAGACAGCTCGCCCGCCACGGGTGATCCCTCGAAGTCCGGGTCAGCTCGATTCAAGCACGCCCTGGCCAGCAGGACGACAACGGCTTCGCGCCCCAGGCGACCCTCGCCGTACACTCGAAACACGTCGTAGATGTCCGCGTCCAAAAGCGCGTCAACGCCGAGCCCTTCCCTGCGCAACGCTTTGAACCGCTGAACCAGCACTACCGCCGCAAACGTGGGGTTTATGCCAAGTCCGTCCACAAGCCGCTCGAACAGACCGGCGTGCGGTGAGACGCAAAGAAGCTCGATGGTATCCGCGGGGATGCCAAGCGCGCGGTACCGGGCGATACGATCCCATACGCGGGGCGGTAATTGCGCCTCGATCCGATCGAGCCGATCCTCGGTGATCGCCATCGGCGGCAGATCAGTATCCGGATACATTCGCTCAGCGCCGGGAAGCACACGCTCGAACCCGTTCGTGCCGTCCTTGAGCGCCTGCCTGGTGTCCGAGGGAATCCCCTCGGTCGCCTCTTTCGCGCGGATCGTGATTTCTTCGCACGCCGTTCGTGCGTCTTCCTCATCGCCCCAGACGAGGATCAGGGCGTCCTGTTCGCCGGCCTTCGTGCGTCGCCGCAGTTCCTTCCAATCACGGACGATGAGCATCTCGGAGGCCGTGTCCGAGTGAACGATGTTCGGCGTCGTGGTCAGGCATGCGATCACCCGCACGCGGTCGGAAAACTCCTTGGCGAAGGTCGTGTGCTCCTGGGTCGTCCAATTGAGTAATCCCGCGAACCCGCTGAGCACGACGCACCTGACGCGATGCCCCTCGTCCAGCCCAAGGCGGATGGGCTGGTAGTGTGTCTTCGCGACGGTTCTAGTCACGTCGAAGCTCGATGCGACAAACGTGTCGGGCGTAACGCCGCGGCGTTTGAGTTCGTCGCGGATCCTGAGCAGGCCGCACTGTCTCATCGCCTCGTTGTACACGAGCAACGGAATGCGCGTGATCTGCGGCACGCCTTTGATCTCGATCCGGGTACCACCGCGAACGCTGACGTTCACGTCTTCCCGTGTAGCGCCGTAGCCGGTGCGAACCTTCCCCGTCCCGCGGCACAGCAGGCGAACGACCTGACAAACCTCGGCGGTCTCCTGCGGCGTGCGCATGTCCGGCTCGGTCACGACCTCGATAAGCGGCATGCCGAGGCGATCCGTCAGGCAAATCCGATCGTGCCCGATATCCGACACCTCCCGGCAGGAGTCCTCTTCGAGCGAGAGCTGGCGGATGCCGATCTCTCGATCTCCGTACGGGATCGATCCACCCACGCCGAGGATGGCGGTTCTCTGAAACCCGGTCGGAATCGAGCCATCGAGGTATTGCTTTCGCGCGATGTGCATCTCGCCCACAGTGTTGAGGTTGCAGAGCAGTGATATCTCGAGTGCGATGTCGATCGCCTTCGGATCGGGAAAGAACGGCGGTGTGTCGTCGATCTCGTACGTACACACGGTATCCGGATGGATGCGATAGTAGATGTTCTTGCGGGTCTTTTTCTCCATCAGGGCCGTGCCGTCATACTCGCCCAGTTCCGACAGCGTCGGCCTCATGTGACGCAAGACTTCAGCTTCGTATTCGCTGCTGTAGCAGCCCGCCGGACAACGACAAAACAGCTTCCGCTCCGTCAGGAGCTGCTGATGCACCTCGAGCCCGCACATGAGCCCGATGTCCGCGTAATCCTCGGCGGTCATCTCGTCGAAGGGTTTGAACGGCCACGTCATACTGTGTTCATCTCTCGCTCCGCCGCGGTCGCGGCAGTTCGCCCCGGCCAGCGCCGGCGGCCCTAGGTATCCAAGTACATGACATATTCGAACGGATGAGGTCTGACCGCGATTTCGTCGGTCTCGTCGCGCCGCTTGGCCTCGACCCAGTTCCGGATGAAGGCGTCAGTGAACACTTCGCCCTTCGTCAGGAACTCGTGGTCCGCCATAAGGGCGTCGACGGCGTCAAAGAGTGATCGCGGCAGTTCCGTGATCTTGGCGGTGAACGCCTCGTCCTGCTTGGCGATGTTCACGTCAAACGGTCCGAAGTTGTTAGCGGTTGGGTCGAGTTTGGATTCGATGCCGTCGAGCCCCGCCATGAGCATGCCCGCCAGCGCGAGGTAGACGTTTGAAGTAAAGTCCGGAGGACGGTACTCGATGCGCTTCTCGTCCGGCGTGATCGCGTATTTCGGCACGCGAATCGCCGCCGACCGATTCGCCAGCGAGAAAAAGAGCTTGACCGGCGCCTCATATCCGGGGACCAACCGTTTGAAGGAGTTGGTCGAGGGATTCGTTAGCCCGGTCAGCGCACATCCGTGTTTGAGAAGCCCGGCAACGTACTGCAAGGCCACGTCGCTCAAGTTGGCGTACCGGTTATCGTCCGCATCGTAAAAGAGCGGTGTGTCACCCTTGTCGAGTTTCTGGTGGACGTGCATGCCGTTGCCCGCCTCGCCGTGAACCGGCTTCGGCATAAACGTGGCGATCTTACCGTAACGACGGGCGACGTTCTTCACCACATACTTGATCAACATGGCCTGGTCGGCCGCCTTTACGAGCGGCTGAAGCCCGACTTCGATCTCGCACTGTCCAGGCGCGCCGACCTCATGA
>JAJDDX010000386.1 GCA_029260055.1 Phycisphaerae bacterium | reverse complement strand
ACGCCGTCGGGGAAGCCCGCTTCCATCGCCAACTCGGCGATCCTGATGGCGGATAACGGCGTCTGTTCCGCCGGCTTGAGGACGACGGTACACCCGCACGCCAGCGCCGGGCCCCACTTCCACGAATGCATGAGCGCGGGGAAGTTCCATGGAATGATCTGACCCGCCACGCCGACCGGCTCGTGCCGCGTATAGGCGTGGTACGGGCCGCTGACCGGCAGGACCTTGCCGTGAATCTTGTCCGCCCACCCGGCGTAGTAGCGATAGATCGCAGCCGTCAGCGGAATATCAACGTGGAACGAATCGCGAATCGGCTTGCCGTTATCGAGCGTTTCGAGGCCGGCGAGTTCGTCGCGGTTCGCCTCGATCAGGTCGGCCAGTTTGTACATCAACCGACCTCGCTCAGGAGCGCTCATGCGCTTCCACGCCTTCGACTCGAAGGCCTTGCGAGCCGCCTTGACCGCAAGATCGACGTCGGCTGCGTCCCCTTCCGCCACCTGACAGATCGTGTCGCCGGTCGCGGGGTTGATCGTCTCGAATGTCCTACCGCTGGCGCTGTCGATCCACTTTCCGTCGATCAGCATCTTCTTGTCGGCCACCTTCGGCGGCGCGACCATTTCCGTGGCACTCATGGTCGTTTCCCTCTTAGCGCGTTCTTATCCCGTCTTTGACACGTCACTCGAACACCTCTCCAGCCCATATCCCGTCCGAAGCCGCCTGCGTGCCGGAACCGACGGGAAACGGGATTGTAGGGACGCCCCGGGGCGTTGACAACGCATGCTGCCGACTCGCGAAGGCTTCCCGACAGGTCCCTGCACAGGCCGGCTGGCACGATCGCCGACCGCAGGTCCGAAGAAATCGCGTAACGGGAACGCAATAACCACGCCTGATGCCCGTTGAACACTGTGTCCGAGCCGTTTGCACGACGGTTCGGGACGCGTCGCGTCGCTTACGTGTGGCGAATATGGGGTGCGGTGGTCGCTCAGGGGCAAGAGCGGTCGCCGGCTGGGGTTGATTGCGTTCAACGTAGGTTCGTGGGTCTGTCTCACGAGCGAGAGGCGTCCGATTTGCGCGCTGCTCGCCTCGATGAGCCGGCCACTGGTTGTGTGTTTTCCTTCAGGAGACCAAATATGTTTCGAACGAAATCCGTCGCATGGTGTTGGCTGATTCTCATGGCTGCGGGGGGAGCCGTGTACGCCGATGAAGGACCTGAGCCCCCGCAACGAGCGTCGGACAAAGCCGACGCCGATCGCGGCGGTCACCATCCGCCACGTTGCGTGGACTGCCCCATCATTACGATCGAACAAGGCGAACAGAGCGGCTTCGCGGCCGACACGCCGGGATTCCTCGGCATGACCGGTGTCATCAAGGACCCGCATTCGTGGGCCGAGTTCTGGCATCGTCACTCGCGCGACGACACCGAGCCGCCACGCGTCGACTTCAGACATTGGCGGGTGCTCGTCGCGGTCCAGGGCATGCAGACCAGCGGATGTGGGCCGGAGATCACGATCGCCCATGTGCACCGGTGCCCCACTCATTCCATCGTCCGAGTGATCGATGACGAGCGGCCGGGCACGTGCGATGTAGTCACGAACCCGTTCCATATCGCCAAGGTGCCGCTGGAGTGCCTCGGACGATTCACATCGATCGGCTTCAAGTCCTACGCGCCGGGAGCCGTGCCCGGAGCGATGGCCGGACAGGTGGTCGGCGTCAACGACGCCGGCGAGACGATCCCGCTTGCCGAAGCTACCGTGCGACTCGCACGACCGGGCGACGACGCCATGGTCGCCGAGGTGCGCACGAACCGTGATGGGTACTATCAGTTCCACGACCTGGCCCCCGGGCCCTACGCAGCCGGTGCGTTCGCTATGGGCTACGAACCGGTCGTCGGCGTCGTGGTTCAGATTCAGGCCGGCCAGACGCTGGAGCAGGACTTCGTGCTTCACCCCGGATCACCCCAGGGCGGCGTGATCATGGGGGAGGTTCGCGGCGGGCTCAGTTGGGACGATGCGGAACCGCTACGTCGGGCTCACGTCGTGCTCTTTAGAGCCGGCGGGCCGGACGCACCGCCGATCCCGATCCGCGAGACGGAGACCGACTGCGACGGGCTCTATCGCTTCTTCGAGGTGCCGCCCGGCGAGTACGAGATGGTGGCCGCGAAACTCGGCTTCATTCCCGAGCGTTTGAACGTCGTCTTACCGCCTGATGTGGAGTTGGTTGAGCAGCATTTCCTGCTGCAACCGGAATAGTTGACCACCTCGGCCACCGGTCGAGCTAGAATGGCGCTGTGCTCATCCCCGGCGAACACGCCGGGGGTGGGTCGGCACCCTAAAGGCCCATGGGAGGAGATCGAATTGAAGACGGCAAAGTCCACCGATCGGATAGTGACGGCCTGTGCGGTCATGCTGGCGGCGACAGTGGCGTCCGCGCCGGCCCGCGCCCAGCAGTCGCCCTGCCCGGACACGGGCCAGACGGCATGCTACAACGCCACGACGGCGATCACGTGCCCGCTTGCCGGCGCCGCCTTCTACGGGCAAGACGCCCAGTACGCAGGGCCGGCCCCTGCGTTCACCGACAATGGTGACGGTACCGTAACCGACCTGAACACCGGGCTGATGTGGCAGCAAACGCCCGACCTCGTGAACAAATCCACCTACACCGACGCCGTCGCGGGCGCGGCCACGTTCAATCTCGCCGGTCACACCGACTGGCGTCTTCCGTCGATCAAAGAGCTCTATTCCCTGATGGACTTCCGCGGTACCGACCCGAGCGGCTGGAACGGCACCGACCCGTCCGAACTGACGCCTTTTATCGACACCACCTACTTCGACTTCGCGTGGGGCGACACCGGCGCCGGCGAGCGAATCATCGACGCGCAGTACTGGTCGAGCACCGAGTATGTCAGCACGACCATGAACGGCGACGCCACGACCTTCGGCGTGAACTTCGCGGATGGGCGCATCAAGGGCTATCCCAACGAACCCATCGGCCCGCCCGGCGGGCAGTTCGAGATGACCTCGTTCGTCCGCTACGTGCGCGGTAACACCGGCTACGGCGTAAACGACTTCGTCGACAACGGGGACGGCACAGTCACCGACCAGGCCACCGGACTGATGTGGATGCAGAGCGACAGCGGCACCGGATACAACTGGGAAGCCGCACTCGACTACGCCGAGACGCTGAGCCTCGCCGGCCAGGACGACTGGCGGCTGCCGAACGCCAAGGAACTTCAGGGCATCCTCGATTACACGCGCTCTCCGGCTACCCACGGTACACCGGCGATCGACCCGATCTTCAACACGTCGACCATCACGGACGAGGGCGGCGGCACGGACTATCCCTTCTTCTGGGCCTCCACCACGCACGCGAACTGGACGGCGGTCGAAGGCGAATATGGCGCCTATGTGGCTTTCGGCGAATGCCTGGGTTTCATGGAGACGCCGCCGGGATCGGGTAGCTATCAACTGCAGGACGTGCACGGTGCCGGATGCCAACGCAGCGACCCCAAGACGGGCGACCCCGCCGATTGGCCGCTGGGCCACGGGCCGCAGGGTGATGTCATCCGCATCTTCAACTACGTCCGCGCCGTGCGCGACGCCGGCGGTGTGCCCGCCGAACCGATCCCGACAGTGTCGTCATGGGGCGTCTGCGCACTGACCCTGGTCATCCTGTCAGCCGGCACGGTGCTCTTCTCGACGCGCGCTCCGAACCGACGACCGCGACCATCGAGCGTAAGATGAGGCGCCCCACGGTCGGGCCTGCGCAACCCAGGCGCCAATGCACGTCTGGCTCAGCCCGACAGGGAGTCGGTTCCGAAAGCCCGGAGTACGAAACGAGGTAGGGCGGGCTCAGCCGTTTCGACGTTTTGACGTTTCGACATGTGGACGTTTTGACATTTGTCCCCAGCGCGCATTGATCACCCACCCGGCAGATCGTTACGCCGTAACCTAAGCTCGACCCACCTTCTACCCACTCAAACGTGCGTCCGATATTCCTGCCGAACGGGCTCTTCGAGCTTGACTGGAAAAGCCGAGCTTCGCCGTAACCGATACCGGGAATAGGCCGCCAGCTTGCAGTGCAGACACACGGCAGGGTGATGGTCGGGGTATCCATGTCTTGCAGACGACATTTCAGCAAGAGGGCGCCGTACGCGCGCAGGTGCACGTACGTCACAGCCGTCGGAGGTGCCTAAATGAATGAGACGACCCCCACCAGCACTGCGGTGGAGCGCAACATGCACCACACCCTCGATTCCATCCGCGATCAGTTGCAGGAGGCACTCGCCGGCGACCCCGACGCGCCCACCCAATTCAAGCCGCCGGATGGAACGATTCAACAGCTACAGGCGTACATCAAGCTCATTGTCGATGACGTGCATCAAGCCGCATCGGAAACCGTGGTCAAGAATGCCGAGCTGACGGAACTGCACGCGCGGGTCCAGGCAATTCTCGACGGTGCGGCCGACGCCATCATCACCATCGATGAGGACGCGCGAATCGAATCACTCAACCATGAAGCGGAGCGAATGTTCGGCTGGACCGTCGACGAGGCTCGGGGCAGGAACATCAACATACTGATGCCGTCTCCCTACCACGAGGAGCACGACGGCTACCTGCAAAGATACTACGAGACCAACGAACGGAGAATCATCGGTATCCGTCGCGAGGTCGTCGGACAACGTAAGGACGGCACCGTATTTCCGATGGACCTTCATATCAGTGAGATACGGGTGAGCGGGCGACGCATTTTTACGGGTATCGCTCGCGACATCACGGATCGCAAACAGGCGGAAGACCTCCTGGTCGCTACGCGCGACGTGACGGTCTTTGCGCTGGCCAAGCTGGCTGAGTCGCGCGACCCGGAAACGGGGGAACACCTGGAGCGCATGCGCGCTTATTCGCAGATCCTCGCCGAGCACCTTGCGGAAACCGGGCCCTACACCGAACAAATCGACGACGAGTTCCTCAAGAACCTGTACCGCTCGAGCCCGCTGCACGACATCGGCAAGGTGGGAATCCCCGATGCGGTGCTGTTGAAGCCGGGCAGCCTCTCCGATGAGGAATTCGCGATCATGAAGCGCCACACGACCATCGGCGCGGAGGCACTCGAAAGCACGGCCCAGCACGCTAGCTCGGGTGGCTTCCTCGCGATGGGGGTCGAGATCGCACGGTACCACCATGAGCGATGGAACGGCGCAGGCTATCCGACCGGGCTCGCGGGCTTGGACATTCCTCTCGCTGCGCGGATCGTCGCACTGGCTGATGTGTACGATGCACTGACTTCCGTCCGCGTCTACAAGTCCGCCTTCGATCCGCTCGTAGCAAGATCTATGATCGAACAAGAAGAAGCGAAACACTTCGACCCAGCCGTCATCGAGGCGTTCCACGCCAGTTGGGACGCATTCCAGGACGTGCAAAAGGAGATGGACGGCTGCACGTTCGAGTTCGCCGACGCCGGCGCTCCCGCCACCGCGGCAGCAAGGCCGAACTGACCGTGGTGCATCCAATTCACAAGGCTCGCGGCGCCAAACCGACTGATTAGGACGACCGGATGGTTCCCGCGGTCAGACCGTACCGTGTACGTCCCGCGGTATGCGATCGCCCCGTCCCGGTCCGCGCCAATCTCCCATATTGAGTTGAAGACGCATTTGGCGCGAAGCGGGCGACCCAGGTGTCCCGAAGCCCGCGACGCCGTCGGTGCGGTGGTCGGCAAGATCGGCGAGGCGCATCTCCCTCCATCCCTTCGCGATGATTCCTAGCCCTAGCAGGGTACTAAACAACTGTCTCGCGGCCGCAAGAACACGCACGAGACGCCTGGTTCTTGGCTCGGACCCCACCCCTGGCACCGGCGCCAGTCGTTTCGTGAGCAGTTTTCGGCGACGCTCGGAGTTCTTCAGCAGCCTGCTAGACAGATCGGCGTGCGAAGTTCAAGTGTACCTGGACCACCACACTGCCCCGGACCCCAGTCAGGCCCTACGGGGAAACCCCTATTGGCGACACCAACAGCCCTCGGTGCCGTTCGGTATGCTGCAAATGGACTGCTCGGCGGGAACTGTTGGCAACCTGCTCCACAGGCCCCAGTGTGCAGAGGTTCGCGGTTGGGTCGCATACCAGCGCGGGGCGGAAGCCCACGCCCGCGCCCCAGCAATCCCCACAGAGGTGGGACCGGCGGCGGTCCACTCCGCAACGGCTGCCCCATCATGACTCTCAGCCGCGGCCTTGCGTTGACCTGCGCCCTCCCCGCCACCCATCTGGTCGACCATGCAAAGTAAGGTGGCGTCCAAGAAAGGAGTAGCAAAAGCGATGACGGTTTCATTACCATGGAAGCACGGCCAGCGGTCGCCTGACACCTCCGCGGCCGTATCTGCGCGCGAGGGCATTCCAGGTCCCCGCGGCGAGGGCTTCCTGAGCGAGCCGAATCGGGAGCCCGCCTAAACAGCGCGACAACGAGCCGGAAAGGAGCCAGAATGATTCACGGTGATGAAATAGTCGTCGTACCGAGCGGCCCGCGGATCCGCCCCAAATCACTCGAACCCATAGGAGTGTCGCATCGATCGCGCTGCTGGGGCATCTGGGTCGGCGATTCGGGCGAGGGTACACGGAACAAGGAGAATGTGCGGCACCTCTTGATTTCCCCACACCGTCCGGAATCTTGGCCGTTCATCTTTCGGCTGACGGTCAGGATACGCGATCTGCGCGGTGCATTACATGAAGTCGCAAGGATCCTACGGGAACAGCAAGTGGACATCCTGTTCGCCGAATGTGCCTCCTCCGGGCACAATCATGCCACCTGGAACCTCATCGGAGAATCCCACCGCGTTCGGAACAGCATTCGTCGGGGATACGCCGAGAAGAGTGAGAACAAACGGTCCAGCGCGATCGCCGAGAAACGCCTCGATCCGGAGGGACGAGTCAGCCTCGCGGCGGATATACGCCAGCAGATGCTACTGCACTTTCTACAGATTCAAGATGAACTCGAAAAGAAAGACCACGAGCACCATAAGCTCGGCGACGCGGAGCAGCCACCGTTCCTTCACGAGCGGTTCCTGAATCTCGCCACCCTTAAGGAACGGGGATCGAATGAGGAGTTGATTAAGATGTTGGAGGGCGGCGTTTACGGTGTCATCGACAATCTCCGCGAGGACCCGGATGCTCAGGAGCGGCTCTTCGGAAAGAGGAAAGGGAACGATGAATGGATCGGTCGGCTCAAAACTCTAAACGAGGAACAGTGCGCGCGCGCGATACAGTTCCGCATCCTTCCGAGCTTGACGCACCTATGGCTTCACGCGAACGACCTTGAATCACCCCTGAAGTTCCGCTACAATGTCGATTGCTGGCAACTCCAGCCCGATTCGATCGAGGAGTTCGAGGATGCGATGCATCGCGTCGGCGCTCGCATGCCGACGAAGGCGGCCGCATCGTTCGATACGACCGAGCACTTCGTTCGACTCAACCCGCTCGCCGAGCGGCGGCGCCGTCGACTGGCGCTACTGGACGTCGGATATCATGCCACGTATAAGTCACTGCGGAATCGCACCCCACACGAGGACCCTTCAACGGACAATGCCGCCAGTGACCCCAGAGAATCCACTTTGCGTTGCTCCATGGGGCTTCTCGAGAGCCTGACGGGAAAAATTGCCGAGCATCACGTCAACCTGACCCGCGTTTCGAATATGATCACGCAACTCCGCAGAGACGATGAAGAGGGACGAATCGCACTCGCAGCAGAGATGGAACATGCGGACGACCCCGAGTCGATACAGAAACTCGTCGCTGACCTCGAGGCAATGACCCTCCGCGGCCCCGGCGCTAGAACGGTTTCGGTCACCGAGGTCAACGTCGGCCCCGACCGAATCAACACCGTGTTCCTCTCGATGCACATGGCCACATCCGACGACCACGGAAGGACACAACGGCTTAGGGATGCCATCGACGAAGCTGCGACGCACGTCGGGCTGGATGTCGTACTCTCCGAGACTCGCTCTGCCAATGTCACTGAAGAAGTGATCGAGAACTTCCACGGGTGCGACTGCCTATTACAGGTCGTCACGCGGCGCTTGCGGGAAGACGCGGAGAGTATCGATGTGGCTTGGCTCGTGGGCGAGTACCTCGTGGCGGCGGCGCTTGAACTCCCGCGTGTGCGCGTCGTCGATACGCATGGTAGCGGAATGACCCGTGGGGACTGGTGGCGTCACTTGAAGGTCCAGCGAGATCAAGACTTCGTCGAATTCGATGCGGCAGGTGACGACGAGCACCTACAAATGAAACTGCGCCTGGCACTTACGGAACTAGGGAATGAATTGGAGAAGAGACGCAGTAGGTTCGGGGGGATTCGCGGCTTCTCCACCCCCAGGGCCCGTACAACCTTCACCAAAGCTCGCCAGTGGTTCACAAGTAAAACGGCTTGGTTGAGGAGAAGAGAGCGATAGACTGAGTCGCATCTCCCCGAACCGGAACCACCACCGTGGGGCGGCGTGCCGGCGCCAGATTGGCACGGCCGACCAGATCGGTAGGTCGCCGCCGACCCGACGGAACCCTGCTGAAGGCAAATCTTCAACATGCTTCAACTGCCACGCCCCCAGAGCCGGGGCCTTCCGTTTCTCGACGCTTCAACACCTGGAGACTCGAACGTTTGAACGCTACCGCTTAAGGTTCGACTCGAAGAACTTGGCGAGTTGCTGGTAGTACAGCAGCCGGTTCGCCTCTTTGGCGAAGCCGTGGCCCTCGTCGGGGAAATAGAGTTCCTCGACATCCACACCGCGTTTCTTCAGAGCGACCGCCACCTGCATCGCCTCGCCCACCGGCACGCGTGGATCGTTCAATCCATGCGCCAGCATCAGCGGCGTCTCGATACGATCGACCTTGTAGATCGGCGAGATCGAACGGAGGAACTCCGGATCGGACAGCGGACCATATTCCGCCTCGCGGAGATGACGTCGATACGCCTTGGTCTGTTCGAGGAAGGTCTGGAAGTTCACGATGCCCACGACGTTGCACGCCGCCCCGAAGATATCCGGAGCCTCGGTGATCACCGCCATGGTCATAAAGCCGCCGTAGCTGCCGCCCCACGCACCGATCATCTTCTTGTCGCTGTACCCCTTGTCGATCAGATACTTGGCGGCCCAGATGCCGTCCTTGACGCTCTTGTGGCGGTGCTTGTAGTTGTCCGCCTCGATGTAGGCCTTGCCGTAGCCGCTCGAACCACGCACGTTCGGCGCGATGACCCCGAAGCCCCGCGTCATGAAGTACTGGAAGCTGCGCCCGAACGACGGGCGATACTGCCCTTCCGGCCCACCGTGATAGTAGACGAGGAAGGGTATCCTGCTGCCCTTCTTGTAGTCGGAGGGCAGATAGACAAACGCGGGAATCTGCTTGCCGTCGAACGACGCATAGTGGATCAGCTCCGGCAGACTGAACTTGGAGACATCAATGCCCTGCGTGTCCGCCTTGGTCAGCGCGACGCCGGGCTTGTTCGGTAAGTCCATGTCCCAGCGGTAGATGATGCCCGGCGTGTTGCCGTTGTTTAGCGAATAGAGCATGTGATTGCCGCGGAAGCGCACGTTCGAGACGACGCCCTTGTCCATCGGCGGGATGGGCATCTCATTCATGTCGCCGGCGCGGCGCACGTGCAGCGTGCGATAGCCGTCCTCGTTGAGCGTCACCGCGAGGATGGTGCGATCCTCGTTGAGCCCAGCGCCGTCGACCTCATGGCCGCCGAGGTCGGAGAGGATCGGCTTGAGCTCGCCGCCGGCCGTGTCGATCGCGTAGAGCGTCTTGAGGTCCCCGCGATAGTTCGTGTTCACGAGGAACATGCGATCGTCCGGCAGGTAGCCCACCGCGCTAAACGACCACTGCTCGTCCGCGGGCGTGAGCTCGCGCAAGGCTCCCGACGCCAGCGTGATCTCCCAGAGCTGCGAGTGCGAGGCTGAGTTGTATCGCCCGATGACGAGCTTGCTGCCGTCGCTGTTGAAGTCCGTGGCGAAGTGATAGCCCTTGTCGGCATGGACGCCCTTGTGCGTGCGGGTTTCGAGGTCGTAAATGTAGACGTGGAAGTCCGACGGACTCACGTCGTTGGCCTGATAGGCGAAGGCCTTCGAGTCGCGCCGCCATGTCGGGCCACCGTAGACCACGTTGGGATCGGTAAACAGCGTTTCGAGCTTGCCCGTTCCGGCCTCCATCAGGAACAGGTCCGCCTGCTCGCTGCCGCCGACGCTGGCGGTAATCGCAATCCATTTGCCGTCATCGCTGAGGCTGTAGCCGCCGATGCCGTCCTCGAAGCTCGTGAGCTTGACGGCGTCGTCCTGCGTTTTGCCCGGTGGAACCTTGTAGAGTTGGTTGATGCCGTCGGGGTTGAAGACGTAGTAGAGCGTCCCGTCGGGGGCCAGTTCAGCATTACCCGGCCAGCGCATCTTGATGAACGGATCGATGCCGGCGGAGTCGTCACTTGCGGGCGCGCCGAAAGCGGATATACCAACGGTGCCGATAAGGACCGTCACGATCGTCATGGCGACTCGGTTGCTACGATACAATGAACCCATCACTACGGTCTCCGACTACGTACTTGTGTGCGCGGGGATTACTTTCCAAAGCTGCCGGCTTCATGGTAGCAACCGACCGACGACGCGACTACCCTCTGCGTCGACCGTGGGCGCGTTCGCGACTCGCCAAGGCGGCCGCGCCGACTCGCGGCGCCCCTTTTCGTACGCAAGCGGAACGATCCCGGTGCATCGACCGGGCAGATGCGTCATCAGCAGCGCCGAGGTTTTGACATGTTTACACGATCGCAATCTCGCGCAGCCCGTGCTCTGATCGTCCTGGCGGTGCTTTCGCTGGGCGGCTCAGCCGGTTGCCTCGATCCTTACGCCCCCAACGTCGCCCGAGACGGATACCAGCGTGACACGGGCTACCGCTTCGACGCACTCGATCCGGGCGACGGCAACACGGACGACCTCTTCGTCTGCCTGACCTTCTCGGGCGGCGGCACGCGCGCCGCGGCGCTGGCCTACGGCGTGTTGCAGGGCTTGCGGCAGACGCGGCTCGACCCGTTGCCCGGCGCCCTCGCCGAGCGCAGGCTGATCGACGAAGTCGACATGATCTCGTCGGTCTCGGGCGGGTCGTTCACAGCCATGAGCTATGCACTGTGGCATGACGAGATGTTCGACGGCCGCTTCGAGAAGCGTTTCCTGAAACGCAACATCCTCTCCGAACTGTTCTGGAGCGCCTTCAAGTTAGAGACGTGGATTCGGCTGCCCTCGGTCGTGTTGGACTTGACCAACGTCGCGGCCTTGCACTATCAGGACGAGATATTCGGCGAGACGACGTATCAGGACCTGCTCGATCGTAACAGACGGCCCTTCATCGTGATCAACGCCACCGATTTGGCGCGGCGCAAGCGGTTCGGATTCACGCAGGAGGATTTTGACCTGCTAGGCTCCGATCTGGCGCAGCTACCCGTCAGTTGGGCCGTGGCTGCCTCATCGGCCTTCCCGATCGTCTTTAGCCCGGTGCGGTTGAAGTACTTCCACGGCCCCGCGCTGTCCGACGCGGTTCGCGACAGACTGGATCCCGCGCGAGTCCGGCCCGTCGACCGCCATGCGGACTGGGCACGCAGCTTGCTGAAAGACGAGCAAGACGCGACGCAGTCCGTCATCGACGAGGACGCGCACCAGTACCTTTACCTGCTGGACGGCGGGCTGTCGGACAACCTCGGCATTACGCACGTCATCGAGGCGTTCGACCGCGGCTCGATCCACGAACGGATGGTCCGTGGCGAGATCAAACGACTGGTGGTGATCGTCGTCGACGCAGCCACCGACCGCCCGACCGACATCGAAAGCCAAAAGGCCGCCCCTGGGTTGTTTTTCGTGGGACTTCGCATCGCGACCACGAGCATGCACAACCGCAGTGCGACGCTGACAGAGATCGTGCGTTGGGCGCTATTGGATGCCCAGCCGAGAGTGCGGCAGGTCTACGCAGACTGCCAGAACAAACTCGACGAACACTGTCCCGACGCGCCGAAGGTCGACGTGCCGACAGAGGCACTGGTCGAGTCCTATGTGATCGACATCAACTTCCGCCGCGTGCGCGACGCAGCGAAACGCAAGAACTTCCTGTCGATGATCACGAGCCTCTTCCTTCCGTCGCGGGACGTAGACGCACTCGTCCAGACGGGCCGAGACCTGATCCTGCAGCACCCCGAGTTCCGGCGGCTCGTCGACGACCTGGCAGCCAACTGAATCGCAGGTCCTGTGGTGCGGCGAGGGCCGCACCCTACTCCATGAAGTACTGACGGATTGTTTCGGCATTGTGAACATCGAACGGCCACGCGCGTTGTGTACAATAGACGCATGATCGCGTTTGCCCACTCTTGCGGTCTTTCGTGGGAGGAAGATTCGTGATGCGATACCTCACGGCGCTCGTCGTTTGCTACGCCCTTAGCGGCGCGTCTCACGTTCTCGGCGGCGATTACTTCGTGGCCGCGACCGGTGGCGACGCGGACCAGGACGGCCTTCCGGACATCGCCGACGACTGCCCGGCGGTCACGTACAATCCCGGGTTCGACTGGCACGTGTGCGACCCGATGGATCAAGACCCCGGCAACGACGCTCCACCCGAATGCAAGGCTCGCGAGCGAGTCGTCCAGATGCTCATCGACCCGACCGACGGTGCGCTTGTCACGCACATGGCATTCGCTGTGGTCAAGGCCGGCGTCGTGCATTTCGCTGACGCGTTCACGTACGTGGGAGCAGGCCAATACGAGCATGACCCGGCCGGCATCCACCGGCTCTACCGCGTGGGCTCGACCAGCAAGTCCGTCGCTGCGGTGGCGGCAAAGGTACTGGAGGAAAGCGGCGCACTCTCGTTCGAGGACTTTGTCAACGATGACGATGCCACGCAGGTCCTCGCGGGCGGTCAGGTGTCCCTGCGCCAGCTTCTTAGCCACCGAGGGGCGTTCAAGCTGGACAACGGCGCGTTGCACCTGTTCTGCTACCCACTCGACTTGGCGGCCTTCTGGCTCGAGCCCGACGACCTCGTCTCGCCGCATTACGACAGCCCGACGTACGGCAACCTGGGAGGCGGGTACACATACTCCGCGTTCAACTACTCGCTCGCCGGCGCCTACATGGCCAATCGTACCGGCGAGCCGTACCGCGACATCCTCCAAACCCGAGTCTTCGACGCCGCCGGGATGTGTACCGCGACTCTTGACGGATCGCGTGCGACCGGCACGCCGATCGGCAACGAAGCCGCGATCGCGCAGGCCGCCTCCATGCACGTCGGCCCTTACATCAACCTCGTGAGCCCCACCGACGAACGATGTGAAGACAACTTCTACAGCAGCGACGATCTTCCCGGGGACCCCTACTCCTGGCAGTATTTCCATCTGGACGAGGCGGCCGCCGAACCTCGTGACCCGCCGGGTGGTGTGATCACCTCAGTCGTCGACATGGCCCACTTCGCCGAGGCGCTGCTAGCCAGCTATCGCAGCCCGGGCGGATTGATCTCCCAAGACGGTGTCAGGGACCTTTGGACAAGAACCAGTGACCTGGGGTGCGCCCCGAATTGTCCATACGAGCCCTACTACGGCATGGGCTTCTTTACGGACACCGCACCCGGCGAGCCGGTGACACAAGTGGGGCATGGAGGAGCCAGGCCCGGCTTCAAGAGTGGATTCGTGCTTCGGCCGGAGGCCAACCTGGCAGTCGCCGTCTTTGCCGACGCGGATGTCAGCACGGTGACGCTTTCGAATCTGGCCAAGGCCATTCTGGACGACTTCGAATCGGCTGGTCCTGGTGACAACGCGATCCCCGCTGTTTCCGACTGGGGGATTGTGGTGATGGCGTTGTGCATGCTCATCGCCGGATCGCTCGTGGTCATGCGGCCGCGACCGGCCTGAACCGTAGGTCATGCATGGCGGTCTGGATTGCGGCGGACCTCTGTGACCTACTGACTCCCTCGACCTTCGTATGATCGCGATCAGCACCGTAGCGCCCGCCTCCGGAACACTGCGCCCGTTTTCGGTCGCACAGTGCCACGCTCACGACGCTCGATCTCACCACCTTCAGTTGGTGAGGTCGCGCTAACTGTGTGTTTTTTACACACGTCCCTGGACGCGCGGATCGATCCCGTGTACCTATCTCGCCCTCGCCCGGGCTCGGGCCACGAGCGAGACGGTTCAAATGAGAATTCCGCGAGTTTCTAACGGAGGAGATTCCATGCGCGCACGAAACTGCAGCTACCTGTTCAGCCTTACCCTTCTGGTCGCCCTGGTTCCGTTTTCGGGCTGCAACCCCGCCAACGTCGGCGGCGGTGGTGGTGGCGGTGGCACCACGAACGACAATTCCAACGACAACGGCACCGACAACACCAACGACAATGGCACGGACAACACGAATGACAACGCCGGTGGCGGCGGTGGCGGCACCGGCGACCCGACGGCCGGGCTGACGGTCGTCAAGACCGGCATCGAGATGCGTCATGATGGCGGCATCGTGGCCGGCGATGACGTCATCGTCTTCGGTACCGGCGGCTTCGCCGGCGTGAAGTACATGATCCCGTCGGCCGGTGACACGGTCGCCCGCGAGATTCCCGACGGCGATTCCTTCGTTGCCAAGTCCTTCGTCGTGGCGGGCAAGAAGGCGGCTTTGACCAACAACTTCGTGGTCACCATCTTCGATACGGAGACCGGCACGAGCAATACGATTGAAGAAAGCGTCCTTCGTCGCACGAATCTGCCGGGCGATCTTTACGGCCCCCATCACATGCACGCCGACGGCAACTTCATCGTGGCCCGTAGCGACCGCAGCACCGACGACGGCCTCTTCATCAAGCTCATCGATGTGAGCGACGACACCCCGGCAGTCACCAGCTTCGCGGTCAACCCGACCGAGAACGACAGTGGGGTCGATTACGTCATGGTCGACGCCGGCACGAACACGGTCGTGGCGGCTGCCGACGATTCATTCTGGCTCTACGACATCAGCGCGCCCGAGGCCGCTCCGACGGAGTTCCCCATCGCCGACGGCATCAGCGGCGAGACCGCTCCGCAAATCGACGGTGACTTCATCCTTTTCGAGGACAACCAGGCCTTCGGGAATGTCCATGTGCTACAGATCTCGACCGGCACCATCACGATGCTGACCGCCAACCCGAGTGCGCACGAGATGGCTGCCAGCGGCGGCGCGTTCGGCTACTTCATCGACGCCGATCCGGACGACTCGCTCGGCACGCAAGCGCGCAGCGCGATCGGTACCTTCTCCACCATTCCGGGAGCCCGTGAGGCCGCGGTCCGGGACTTCATCGACGGCTCGACAACCAACAACGGCGCGATTGGCTATGACTCGACGATCGCGATTACCGACGACGGCTCGCTCGCGTTCATCGCCGGCTCGCAGGGTCTCGGCTCCGGCGAGTACCTCCAGGTGAGCAACGGCGGCACGTTCAGCCTGTTCCCCGATTCGAGCGGGCTGGACACGTACGGGTGCCAGGGCTCCGACGTGAACATCAGCTCGAACGTCGTGGCCTTCAAGGCCGGCGAGAACAACGATGTGACGGTCGGCTACATCATGCTGCCGTAGATCGCCGACCCTGGGTCGCCGGGTGCTCCCATGTAGGGTGCGGCCCGGCCGCACCGTCTGAGCGCAGCCCAGCGAGCCAAGCGCAATGCAAAAGGCGGCGTCGCATTCGTTCAACACGAACGCGGCGCCGCCTTGTTCTTCTCAACTGCGTGCGCTCTACCCCTTCATAAACCCGTCGGCCACGCCGACCAACTCCTTCACGTGGGCCACGCTGGAATCGAGCATCTTGCGCTCGTCGCCTTCGAGTTCGACCTCGATGACCTTCTCGACGCCGCCGGCGCCGAGCACGCAGGGCACGCCAACGAAGTAGCCGCCGACGCCGTATTCCGAATCACAATACGCGGCACACGGCAGGATGCGCTTCTTGTCCTTGATGATCGCCTCGGCCATCGCCACACTGCCGGCCGCCGGAGCGTAGTAGGCACTCGTGCCCATCAGCTTGACGATCTCGCCGCCGCCGACCTTCGCACGCTGGATGATCGCGTCGAGCTTGTCCTTGGCAATCAACTGCGTCACCGGAATGCCCGCGACCGACGTGTACCGCGGCAGCGGCACCATGTCGTCGCCGTGGCCGCCCATCAGCAAAGCGCTGATGTCCGCGACGCTGCAGCCGAGTTCCATCGCGATGAACGTGCGGAACCGCGCGATGTCCAGGCAGCCGGCCTGACCCACCACCCGGTTCGTCGGGAAGTCGCTCGTCTTCCAGGCCGTGTAGACCATGGCGTCGAGCGGGTTCGACACGACGATCAGCACCGACTGCGGCGCGACCTTGGCGATCTGCTGCGTGACCGATTTGACGATCTTGACGTTCGTCTGAATCAGGTCGTCGCGGCTCATGCCGGGCTTGCGCGGAATGCCTGCGGTGATGATCACCACGTCGCTACCAGCCGCGTGCTCGTAGTCGGCGGTGCCGGTGATCTTGCAGTCGAATCGCTCCACCGGACCGCACTGGGCCAGGTCAAGCGCCTTCCCGGCGGTCTTGTCAGCAAAATCGGGAATATCGATCAGGACGATATCGCCGAGTTCCTTGGCGGCTGCCCAAAAGGCACAGCTAGCCCCAACGTTGCCGGCCCCGATGACCGTGATCTTCGCGCGTTTCATGGTAGTTCCTCTGTTTGCAGGAAGAGTGCGTAACCGCATCAAAAACGGACCCGATATGATACATGCCTGCCGCCCCGCGGGCAACGTGCGGAGCCATCCCGGCCGGCGGTTTCCGAAAACAGAGAACCCGCTTAACCATACCGTGGGCCGATTCGCCCCCGTGAGTCAGCCTGCGGGCGTCGCGTTGGACGGTGCCAGCTCGGCGCCGGCCGGCAGATCGGCGTCATCGCCGGGCGTGGTGTAGAGATACTGGTGTTTGTATTGCTCGTTCGAGCCGCCGTGGCGGGTCAGGCGCTCGGCGTCGAGACGTGCGAGAGCCCCGGCTGGTAGTCGATTCGCCGCAATCGGCCCGAGCCGCGAGGACTTCCGCTTCGAGCCGTATTCGAGGTTCATGGCGCAGAGTTCGGCGTCCAGGGCGGCGGCAAGACGATCGGCGTCCGCGACGCCCTCCTCCACGTGCAACCTGTAGAACGGCGGATCGGCCCAGCACGGAGCGAGCACGAAGCTCTCCACCGTCACGCCGGCCGCGTCGCAGCACCGCTGCATGGCGGCTGTAACCTGCCATTCCGTCAGCTTCTCGCCGGTAACCGAGCTGACGTGGGCCCCGCGATGGAGGAATTCGAGCACCGGAGCCTGACCCAGCATGCCGTGAACACGCACGTGGTCGCCGATGTCATAGCGGTAGAAGCCCGCCGACGTGGTGATCAGGACCCGATACTCGCGGCCCGCCTGAAGTTCGTGACACCTGTGAACCGTCGTCGGGTCGGAGCCGTCCGCGTCGGCATCGACGAATTCGAAGAAGCTGCCGCCGGCGTCGAGCGGGCCGGCCGGCGTGCCGTCTTCGATCGAGATCGACACCCGCCCTTCCGTCGCCAGCAGGCCTATGTCCCGAACCGGCAGGTCGCCGAAATACTTCGGGAAGTCGCGAAGGTGCAGCCCCATTGTGCCGCCGGTCCAATTCGCCAGGAAGCCCAAGTTCCAATAGTGCTTGGGAAGCAGCTCGCCGTGCTCCTCGGCCAGGGTCGTGAGCCGATTGGCCGCGGCGTGGTCGGGCTGGATGTTGCTCATGAGTTCCCGCCGGACCGCTTCCGGGATATCGCCCGGCGGGTTCAGCGTGCCGTCGTGAATGTCACGGATGAGTCGCTCGGCGTGAGCGGCGGCCGCCCTGGCTAGCTTGAGTTGCGTGGCCGGGCTGGCCGTGATCATCCACGCCACGTCGGACGGGACTGCGAACCGCATCACCGAGTAATACCGAGCGTCGGAATCGCTGATGTAGGCTGTCGGGCGCGGCGTGACGTAGTACCGTCGTACGAGGCGCTTTTGCGTCGCAGCCATCAGCCCCGAGATAGACCCGCAGGGCACGCCGACGTGCGTCAGCCGCTCGTCCATCGGCGACGAGACCTGGAGGATCGGCCGCATGAACGCTTCTTCGTGGTCGATCAGGGCCTTGACGCCGAAAGCGTTCCACCCGCGTCGGTACTCAGCCAGAAACGCGTGCGTCACCGGTACGTACTTCGGTTTGTCGGTGCTGCCGCTGGTCATCGCGAACATCAGCACCTTCTGCTTGCGGCCGAACATGGCCGAGACCTCGCCGGCCATCACGCGCTGCACGTAGGGACGAAGCTCGTCGTAGGTCTGCACGGGGACGCGCTCGATGAAATCGTGATAGCTTCGGATCGCGGCGAACTTGTGATCGCGGCCGTAGGCGCTGTCGGCGTTACGCTTGATCTTGGCGAGCAGCACCCGCTCTTGTGTCTGCTGAGCCGAGTCCGCCGCGCGCAGGAATCGCTTGAACTGTCGCTTCGCGTGAGCGATGGCGACGCGTCCGAGCAGCGGATCGAATAGGCTTTTTTTCATCATGTTGCGGTGTACCCATCGGCTCGGCGACGTCCGCCGAGTCCTCGTTACCGGAGAATCTAGCGGAACCGGGCGTCCCTGCAAGCGACGGCACGCGCGAGCTACCGGTGACGGATTCGAGTTCGTCGCCGGCGTTTACAGGCGTGCTTCGCGGCCGGTCGACTTGCCGCGTGGCATCCTCTACACTGCACACTAACGCACCGAAGACGCAGTCCCATAGTAGGCAAGGTCTCGCATAAGTGGAGTCGACCGGAAACTGTGGTGTGCCCGGCGCAGACCAACGATATGACCTTCACCGATCCGATCCACGACCACACAGACGAACCAGTCGATCCCCGTGCGACAGACGGACCATACGCGTACAATTGGGAAACCAGCAGCATCGGGCCGATCCACGTGGCACGAGAGGTCCCGCCAGGATCAAGGCTCGATTGGCGTGAGCAGCTTGTGGGATTCGCCCTTTTCGGCCCTGTGGGCCTCGCGTCCTACGCTCTTCTCCAAGTGCTGCTCATCGCCCTTCGAGTCTCGTTTCACCCCATGATTGAACTACTGTTGGCGATCCTCATCGCCAGCGTACCCATCGGCGCATTCGTCTGGCACTTTCGTGATCGCACTGGCCTGCAGGACAAGCCGACTAAGCGGGTGGCTGATTGGGCGAAGAACCCGGACTTCCGCGTGTACTGTTCAGGAAGCCCCGAGTATCTCGATACCTTCGGGCCGTTTCTGGACGTTCCCTTTGAACCACGGCTGTTTCTCGCGTCGTTCGCGTTTCCGTACTCCCGACTGAAGTATATCGCGACGATCGCGGCCACTTTCTGCCTCGGAGTCGGCCTGATCGCGCTGACCCGCGTTATCTGGGGGACGGGGTCCGAACTGAGCTTTCTGTTGCTCTGGACTGCCGGGGGTGTCGTGATGGGCATCACAGCTTGGTGGTGGCCGGTCTACCTGAGAATCGTGCCGGGTCGCTTGGATGTGATTACCTCTCGGTTCGCCGGCGTCGGAAGGACCGCTTGCGTGAGCTTTGATCTGACAACGGGCCGGGTCCACGTCAACCTGATCCATCGGAAGATCACGATCGAGCACGGCGACAGGCGTCTGGAAGTGCCCTACTTGCTTGTGCCCCGTGGTCGAGAGCTGGTATCCGCGATCCTGCTCGGCGCGATCTCCACGCACAAGCCAGCCCCTCTGCCCGACGATCGACTCATCGGCTAGCCCGGCTTTTCGTCCCTCGGGCGTGGAGGCACCTGTAGCACATCCGGATCGAGTAGAGCGCGGCAACGATCCAGGTCCGTCACGTAGGGCTTACCGTCCGCCGTCTCCACCGCCTCAAGCGACCAAGCATCTTCCAGCGTAAACGGGCCTACTTGGCTGCGCACCAGCGACGTGAGGCATCCGCCGCAACCGAGGCTCGCACCGAGATCGCGAATCAACGACCGCACGTAGGTACCGCGCCCGCAGCACATCTCGAAGTCCAACTCGGGGAACTCGTAACGGTGGACGTGCAGCCAATAGACCGTGACCGACCTCGCCGCCAGCTCGACGGTCTGATCGGCCCGCACGCGTTCGTAGGCGGGCTTGCCGCCGATCTTGACCGCACTCACACGCGGCGGAACCTGCTCGATGTCACCTTCGAACGACGCCATCGCCTCGCGCAGCCGCTGAAGCGACGGCACCTCGGCGACTTCCACCGGTTCGAGCGGACGATCGGCGTCGAGCGTTTCACTGGTCACATCCAGGCGCGCCGTCGCCCGGTAGACCTTCGGCTGGTTCATGATCGACTCGACCAGCTTGGTGCCCCGCCCCAGGCACAGGACGAGCACGCCGGACGCAACCGGATCGAGCGCACCCGAGTGACCGCTCTTTCGCTGCCCCGTGACCCTGCGCACGCGATAGAGCACCTGCGCCGAGCTGAAGCCCAGCGGCTTGTGGAGGTTGATCAGGCCGTCAAGCCCGGAACTCTTGGTGCGTCGCGTCATGGGCGGGTGCTGCTATGCCAATGAGCCGTCAAGCGAGGATCGTCGGTGTAGATTGAGTGGAGCCCGTCTCGTCTGGATGCGCGTGCCGACAGAATATGCTGCAGGGTGGCATGGGCAAACTTGTTTGCCCGTGTTGATAGCGAGCGTGTCACGAGCAGCCTTGCGCATCCCGCGGCATCCGGTTCGAGCACCGCTCAAGAGCGGTGGCACACCCGACTCATCCTGTCCCGTCAGGCGCCACGGGCAAGCTGTCGCTTGCCCATGCCACCCGGTACCGGTGCGTCCGCGGACCATGGTCGGTCCACTCGACACTACTCGCCGACCTTCGTTAGCGTGGCCTCGATTTTGACGACAACCGTCTCGTACACGAGCGTCAACTCGTCGGATAGACCGCGCTTGCACGCGTACTCGCGCTGGGATCCGTTGTCCGGATGGATGATCAGCTTGCTGCCGTTGAAGCTATACGAACCCACGCTCGTGCGCGACATGCCGTCGTAACGCGCCGTGGCGGTGTAACGACCTTGCTTATCGAAGCTCACGTGGCTCAAGTCGAACCGCTCATCCGCCGGGCTGACCGAGGCCGTGGACCAGGTGCCGGTCAGGCTGCACCCGGTCAATACCGGTAGCAACAGCATCGCCCAGAGGGCGAAACGAGCCTTGCCGCTTCGGTTGTGTATCGATCGCCGCATTTCATATGTCCTGCGGGCCCGACCTTCCGTCCGCACTCGATCAGCGCCGGACGGAAGATCCACGGCCCCACGACAGCGCAGCATATCCACGTGAGAATGGAAATCAAACTCACGTCGCACTCCACGACCAACGGGTCAAAGGCGGCGGCATCGCCATCGCGGGCGCAGCGAGGATCGGTTGCGGCCCCCCTAGGCCCTGCCTATACTTGCGGCCGAAGTTACGGGAAACGCGGGAGACGGTGGAGTTCCATGCCGATTTACGAATACGTCTGTGCCTCTTGCGAGCACGAGTTCGAGGAATTCGTGCAATCAGCGCAGGCCAAGGGGCCGTCGCGCTGCCCGGCCTGCGATGCCAAGACGGTTCAGCGGCGACTCAGCGTGTTCGCGGCTCGTTCCGGCACCCAAACGCCGAGCGGCGGCCCGCCAATCGGGCCGTGTGGCCGGCCGTGTGACCCGAACGGACCTTGTTCCCTCTGATCAAGCGGGAGACCCGTTAATGCCCAGCCGGGATACGCCCTCCGTCATGCAGGCACCGATCGCCGGACTGCTTGCGTGGCTCCTCCCCGGTCTCGGGCACATCTACCTCGGGCATCGGCAGCGCGGGCTCATCCTGCTCATTACGGTCACCATCACGTTCTGGCTGGGCATCGCCATCGGCGGCGCCCGGAGCACGATCGATCCGGTCCAGCGCAAGCTCTGGTTCTCCGCGCAGCTCTGCGCCGGGGGCCACACCTTCGCAGCCCTAGCGATAGGCGGCGACAGAACCGTGCCCCTGGACGAGAGCGATGCGGTCTCGATCCCCCACTGGCGGTCGGCTGACATCGGGATCCACTATTGCGGCGTGGCCGGCCTGCTCAACCTGCTGATCATCCTGGACGCCATCGCGCGGGCGGACGGCACCGACCCGAAAAGACGTACCAAGACACAACCATCGGGGGCCGGCTCGTGACCGTCGTGTTGCTGAACATCTTCATCACCGGTCTCGATGTAAGCGGGCCGTTCCGGTTCCTGCTGCTGCTTCCGTTGTGCTTGAGCATCGCGGTCGTCTACAAGACCACGCGCTGCCTAGACCTTCGAAGTGTGCCCAAAGCGTCCGTCATCCTGTTCATCAGCATCGTCGCTGGGATGTACCTTGTCGGGGTCGGCCTATGGGCATTGTTCAGCATCATGGCGTAAGTGGATTGGGCGGACGGCTCGCTGACGCCCGCGGGGCGAGCGTGCAGCCCGCTGCGAACGACACTCAGCGAACGGGTCGGCGTCATGGTTGCCGAGCCTCTTGATCAACACACAGCCGTATCCGGCGACGCGGCCGACCACATCACGGAGGCGCGCCACCGAGCGCGCGAAGTCTTCAGCGGCGAGGCCCATCTGTCCGACGTGGACGACTGGCGGAGGACGTTCGTCAGCGCCCGCGACGCCCTGACACTGCTCTGGATCACCTGGGTCGGCCTCCACGGGCTTGGCGACCCGCCCTACACCGTGAATCTGCTGGTGGCTCTGGCCGTCGCGATGGCGCTTTGGCGAGGCATTTCGACCGGGCGCGCCACGCTGACTAAGATTCAATACTACGCCACGGAATTGGACCGCGAGCGCAGCGAAATCCAACACCATTTCGAGCACGAGAAGGAGGAGGTGCGAGCCCTCTATGCCGCCAAGGGGTTTCGGCCGCCGTTGCTCGATCAGATCGTCGACACCTTGGCGGCCGACGACGATCGCCTCCTGAAGGTCATGATGGAGGAGGAGTTGGGCCTGTCGATGCACCACATGAGCCATCCGCTGGCGGTGGGCCTTTGGAACTTCGCCGGCCCACTCGCGGCGGGCCTCGGCTTGGTACTGCCGTTGCTCTGGATCCCGCCGGACGCAGCGCACACTTGGGTTCCCGTCGGTGGTGCCGTGCTAATGGCGTTGATCTCGGGCATCGCCGCCCGCATCAGCGGCCGAAGCTTCATCGAGTTCTTCGCCGTCGGCGTGATCACGGCCGTCGTCACCGGTGGTGTGGCCTATTACCTGGCTCAGTGGCTGGCGGGAGTCACGCCGCCGCTCTCGGCTTAGAGAGGCTCTTGGTAAGCGATGGGTATTCGCGCGATCCTCAGCCCGGCACGTAGCGTCCTCAACCCGGTCCTCTCCGACGAGCCGGTGATCGAGGTCGAGGGCTCGAGTGCGGATGTCTTCTACACGCCGGGCGCCAGACGCCTCAACCAGTACATGGAATTGATCATCGCCGCGGGAGCGGGCGCCTGCCTGGTGGTCGCGTGGATCCTGTCCGCTTCCGGCGGCCCGACCGCTCTGACCAACCTGTTCACGCTGCTGGCCTTCGCCGTCGCCGGCATCCCGGCGCTTCAATCCGTATGGGAAAAGATCAGCGAGATGCGCATCGACGTCGATGTGCTCATGCTGCTCGGCGCCGGGCTGGCCGCCTACATCGGAAGCCCCATGGAGGGCGCCTTGCTGCTGTTCCTTTTCGCTTTGTCCGGAGGGCTCGAGAGCCTCGCCCTGCGCCGCACTCAGTCGGCCATCACCGCATTGCAGAGCCTTGCCCCTTCCGAGGCAAACCTCGTGGAGGGTGACGCGACTCGGCGGGTGCCACTACGGCAGGTGCCGATCGGCGGTGCGATCCTCATCCGCCCCGGAGAGAAGGTCCCGCTCGACGGCGAGGTCGTCGAGGGCAGTTCGTCGCTGGACGAATCGGCCATTACCGGCGAATCCATCCC
>JAJDDX010000385.1 GCA_029260055.1 Phycisphaerae bacterium | reverse complement strand
GTTTACCGAGCAGTCCGAGGCCAAGATCGATCATTTCATGGAGACGGTGCTTGCAGCCGCCCTCGGGTTCCGCTGTGCCACCGCGGCCGTGATCGGCTGTCGTCACAAGGTGACGAGCGAATAGGGGTATGATCCGGCCGGTTAGGTGGTGATCGACGTCAACTATTTCTGCCGAACGCGCTACGTTTCTTATAGAAGGACATCCACGGACAACCGTCTGAATACGTTTGCGCATGCCTCGATTTGGGCTCGGGTCATCCACTTGCTCGAGGTCGCGACAAAACGGGATTGCATATCGAGCTTGTCGACCTTTTCACGCCAGAGGGGGTTGTAGGGCATCAGCTGGACCTTTTCGACGCCGTGCTTGCTCAGGAACGTGGCGATTGTCTCAAGGTTCGTGACTGTATCGGTGATGCCGACAATCAGCGGGATACGTGGCAAGACCTCAACGCCACCCTCGAGCGCCATGGCATGAAGCCGAACGAAATTGTCGAGGATCGTCTCGTTGGTGGCCCCGCAGTACTGCTTGTGCGCCTCAGGGTCCGCGAGCTTGAGATCGTAATAAATCAAGTCCAAGTGGGGGTAGATGAGTCGCTCGAATCTCGGAAAAGAAAAGACTCCGCATGTCTGCAAGAGCGTACGGATGTTTTGCCTCTTCAACGCTTGCAAGAGCTGACAGAGATAGTCCATGAAGTAAGTGGGCTCACCCCCGGATAGAGTCACACCTCCGCCCGAGTTGTCGAAGAAAGGCTTGTCTTTGCACAGGCGCGCGACCAGCTCTTGCACACTTATTGACTCACCCACGCTGGACAGCGCTCCGGAGGGACACGCCGAGACGCAGTCGAAACACGCGGTGCAGCGCGCTGTGTCGATCACGAGGGTTTCTCCGAGAGCCAGCGCCTCCTCCGCGCAGACTTTCACGCACTCGCCGCTTTGGACGCAGGTGCTCGCGTCGTAGGAAAGCTCAACATCCCTGCGGAGGCACTCGGGGTTGTGACACCACACGCACGAAAGCGGGCACCCTTTGAAAAAGACCACAGAGCGTATGCCCGGCCCGTCATCGAGAGAGTTCTCTTTGATGTCTACGATCAGAGGCTGTGGAGTCGAACCCATTTCATAGCCCGTATTCCGCTCGTTCGATCAACTCCAGCTGGATCTCCTTGTTGAGCGTGACGAAATAGGCGTTGTATCCGGAAATGCGCACGAGCAGGCCTCGGTAGTTTTCGGGATTGGCCATGGCATCTCGGAGGGTGTCGGCGGTGACCACGTTGAACTGGATCTGCATGCCGCCCTGCTCAAAGTAGGTCTTCACGTAGGAGCACATGGTGGACACGGTCTTTTCACGGCTGTCACGCGCGTCGGGGACGAGCTTGACGTTGAACGCCATGTTGTTGTCCATGTGTTCCGGCGTGAGCCGAGCCACATCGAGAATGTTGTTGAGAAAGCTCTTCGAAGCCGAAGGGTGCGGCGTCAGACCTGGTGTAAACGCTTTGTATGCCAATCGGCCCGACGGCAATGCTCCTGAAAGATTGCCGTACGCCACGTGCTGGGACATCGACCAGAAGCCCGCGGTGTAAGGCCCTCCACGGTAGTTCTTATGCTTGCCGTACATATCGTGCACAAGACCCAGGACCCGGTTGGCCATGGCCAGGGCTTGCTCATCACCCGAGCCAAAGTGGGGTACTCCGCGCTCTGCCAATGCCTTGAGCGTGGGGTCTTCCGCGAAGTTGGTGTCGAGCGCTCTCTTGAGTTGCGCGAAGCTCATCCGTTTGTCATCGAAAACGAGTTTCTTGATCGCCAGCAACGAGTCGGTCACGTCAGCAAGCCCGATGTTCGAGGTGCCGGAGCTATTGAACTGCGCACCCCCGCGGGTCACGTCTCGTCCGCTTTGGAGGGTGCCTCCCATCAAAGCGCTCAACAGCGGCGTGGGACGGAACTCGGCGTGCACTTCAGCAAGATGATTGTTGAACTCGACCGCCAGCTCTATCAGGCGGCCCTGCTGCGTTGCATAAGCGGCGAAAAAATCTTCGAAGGTCTTGAAGTCGCCGCAGCCGACATCACCGGTGCGCGGCCCCAGGTGTCCGCGGATCAGCGGATGTCGTCCGTTGTTTAGGGCCATCTCAAACCCGGCAACGAGGTTCATCAAGATCGAGCCGGTGTGGCCCATGTGCTTGCCGGTGATCGAGGGTTCGACACAACCGGTGGCAGACCAGTTTCGAATCTCTTCGAGATCGTGTCCATGGGCACGCAACGCTGCAAACACGGCATCGTCGTTGTGCATGGACGGCGTTCCCGCAGTAATGAAATTGACCTCACACAGGCGGCTGAGATAGGCCTCTGAACTGACCCCGGGTTTGAAGCGAGCATTGACGTTGACATCACGGATGCTCAGCATCTCGGTGACCTTGAGAAAGATGTAGGTCATGTCGCTGACCGCATCGCGGCCGTCGGGCGTGACCCCGCCGAGCGTCAAGGCCTGGGTCGAAGAGGCACCGCCGAACAAATAGTTGCTAAGGTCCGGTGCCAAGGGGAAGTGGTCGGTGCAACGCATGAAGAAGCAGCCCGCAAGTTCGATCGCACGCTCGATATAAGCTTGTCTGTTGCCGTTGGACGGCAGCTTGCGGAGATCGGCCTCGAAGTATGGCTGTAGCAACTGGTCCAAACGTCCCAGCGAAAGCCCGGTGTCGGCGTTTTCATTGTGGAGCGCCACCCACGCGATCCAGATCGCGGTAAAGGCCTCGTGCAGGGTGTCGGCGGGATGTAGGGGGACGTGGGCGCAGATTCGCGCGATCTCCTCCAGCTCTTGCTTGCGTTCGGGGTCCTGTTGCCGGCTCGCTTGGTCGGCTGCCTGCGCGGCAAGGTGCGCAGCATACGCATTCACCCCCTGCAGACACTCGATCTGCGCCTGGTAAGTGACTCGGCTTTCTTCATCTTTAAGCTCGGGATCATCGAGCTTGTTGGCAAGGTCACCGATCAGACCTTGTGTGCCCTTACTAAGCAGGGTCTGAAAATCCGGAATCGTGTGCGAGATGCCCACCAACTTCCAGACGAAGTAGGCCACCCCGCGTTCGCCGAGGTTCTGGCTCGGTCGATCGCCGTACTTGCTGCGCGCCCACTCGCGGAAGTTGCGCTTTGACCAAAAAGGAAAGACATCGTGGTGCAAGGTCTGGGCGGCCTCGCGCGAGATGTCGAAGGGGATCAAGAACCGCTTGTCGATCGAATCGAGCTCACCCCAGATCATGGTTCCCTGGGCATCCGGGAACACCACGCTGCCCGTCGTCGGATGGGTGGCAGTGGTGCCCGGCAACAAGTCCTCGTGGCGAATCACCGGCGTCTTGTGAGACATCAGGTGTTTGAACACCTTTCCTTGTCGTGCGACCGGATTCCATGGCCGGCCCGTGCAATCGTTTTCAAAACCGTGCTCGCGGAACCATTCGGTGATCAGCAGGGGTCGCTCCGAACAAACCTCCGGCTTCTTTTCGAGGTGGTCGTCGAGGAACGCCTTCAGACGGGGAAAATCACTCAGGCTGTATTCCGGGAGGTATGGATCCTCGAGGTAGTGGACCCCGGGATCGGTCTTGTGACTGCGCATGCGATAGGCGGTGCGGGCTTGCAGCTCTTTGAGCACGTCGGGATCGCACGGATCGTACGCTTGCTTGCGAGACTGGTGCTCGTCGCGAGTCGCCTTATCGAGCATCCGCTGGTGAACTCGCCCGAGCAAAAGGGCGACCAGATAGTTGAAGAGCTGCAGATAGGCCCAGTTGCCCTCGGGGATCAGCTTGTTCTTGAGTATGAGATTGAGAACCTCGTTTGGCGTCGCGCGCATCATGGTGAAAAGCGCGTCCTCATCCACGAATCTCAGCGTGACGTCCACATCGTCGGGAATCGAGCTGCGCGCCTTTACGTGTCCACCGACAAAGGAGATCGACTGCTCAACGCTCCCGGTCTCGGTCATGATCCCCACGCTGAAGTCGATCCAGCCGTCTCGACTCTTGAGGTAAGTCCGCAAAGACGACCGGGTGTTGTATTGCAACGCCATCAGCTGCAGAAGCGCTCTAGTAATAAAGTTGAGCCGGTTTCGACCGAGGAAGAGCTTTTCCAGGGAGACATGCGAAAGACTCGTGAGCAATACTGATGCTGTGGTCATGGCAGTCCTTTTTGTCGTCGCAAAAGAGTCTGTCCGATCTCATCTACGATCGCGTCGATGATCTCTTGAGCGTCCTCGGTGACCTCTTGCAGCACACGGGTGTGCATGAGGGAAACAAGGCCGTGCAGGTTGCTCCAGAACCGAATGGCATACACCCGTGCCGAAAAAGGCATATCAAGGTCGCGCTGCTCGATCGCGTCCGAGATGATGCGTTCTACTAGATCGATTACCGCAACCGCGGTTTCCTTTTCGCGCCGCGCTACGGGCTCGAGCGCGGTACCCACATAGTCGGTGTACTTGGGTGTGTCCTTGCCAAGCATCACGTCATAGTAGTCCTTGTGCGTGAGCCCAAAGTCCACGTAGGCCCAAACAAAGCCGCTCAAACGCTCGACCGGATCGCTGGTCCTTTCTAAGACCAACGCAAACGACTGGTTGAGGAGCAGAAACCCCCGCGTCTGGATGTCGAGGTAAAGCTCGTTCTTGTTGGCGTAGTAGTTGTAGATGTTCGCCGCGGTCATCCCGAGACGCTCTCCGAGCTTGCGCATGCTGAACGCGTCAAAGCCTGCGCTGCAGATCAGGTCGGTGGCGCCCTCGAGGATCTCTTCCTTGACCGACTGAATCTCCTCGGGCTGACGCGTTACTCTTGGCATGTTTCGGTTCCGCCTGGGTCCATAAACTGTGTTAAATTAACACCGTTCAGGCGGGTCGGTCAAGCCCTTGCCGCTTTTCCGGTCTGCGCCGGAGGCAAGGCGCAATCCGAACGGCGAATCCAGATTGGCAGCCATGGATCGTGTGTTTCCTAAAGGCGCTCAAAGCGGCAAAGGGACCGGCTTGCGAAGAAGCTGGAGCGTGAACGCACGATCTTCGGCGAACTTCCCGCTCTATCGGTTCAGATACTGGAGCTGGCACGCGAGCACGGTCGTGTAACGATCGCCGATATCGCCAAGGCGACAGGTGTCAGCCGCAACACAATCAAGGATCACGTCGCTGCTCCAACCCGAGACGCTCACATCGCCCGGCATGGTGCGGGGCGCGGGACGTGGTATTCGCTCGGGTGATAGCAAGGAGGTAACCACATGTCCGTCAATGCTGAGGCTTTTCTCGCCGCGTGGAACGAAATCATTGAAAGTCATGACACCGTACGCATGGCGGCAGTGCTCGCTGAGGATATATCGATGGGCGCTCCGCCCTACTGGAACCGCATCGAGGGCAAACCGGTTGTCGCTCACCTGCTCGGTATCATCATCGAGACGATTGAGGACTTCACCTACCACCGCCAATGGGTTGCCGGCGGCGAGCTTGCGCTTGAGTTCCGTGGACACGTCGGCGACTGTGAGCTTCAGGGAATCGATCTGATCACTCTCAGTGATAACGGACTGATAAAACGCCTCGATGTAATGATTCGACCCGAGAGCGCGCTGGTTATACTTCGTGAACGCGTGGCACCGAGGATGGCGGAGTTCTTTGCGGCCGGTGGCGGCTGAGGGTGTTGTTAACCTGAACGGTAGATCAGTGCCGCGCGTCGGTTCAGCCGCACGTCGCTATATCTGCGGGTGTGAAAACCGGCCAGTACGACGGTTATTGACCGGCGTGGTTCTGGGTGACAAGGCCGGCATAAGCTGCGGCGGCTTCCCCCGCCACTTTGCCGAACACCAGAGAGTTGGCATTGGAAAACCCTGTTCCAGGATATTTGGCCCCAAGCACATTGCCGGTGATTTCGCCGGCCGCATACAGACCTGGAATGGGTTTGCCGTCCTTCTCCCTCAAGACTCTGCCGTCTTTATCAATTGGTAAACCGCCCTGTGTTACCCAGATAACATGGTTGCGAATTTCAATGGCGTAGAATGGCGCCTGCTCGACCGGCTCAAGATCAATAGGTTCTTTGCAAACATCAAGGTCTTCGCCAGTTTCACAAAAACTGTTATACCGGTCGACAGTGGCTGCCAAGCCGGCCGAAGTGATACCTATTTGCTCCGCCAGTTCTTCAATGGTCTGCGCCTGTTTGATACACTTCTTGGCAAGGTACTCTTCAAAATCATTCTTCATCCAGCTCAACGTGACAAACCCCAAGCGGAAAGCGGCTTCCAGGCGGCGATCCGGGCGCGGGTTGTTGAACATTCTGGAATCAAAGATGGCAAACGCCCGCTGATTCGTCTGCTCGCGAATCAGTTCAGGCATTACCCAGTAGGGAGAATCTTCGTTACCAAAACGCTGTCCTTGTTCATTAACAACCAGAAGCCATGACGGGATGTTCGGTTCTGTCGCGAAATGGAAACCATTGTTGGTTGAAATGAGTCCTTGATCCCTACCCATGAAGGCAGCGCCAACGGCTTGACCCATCTTAATGCCGTCGCCTACGTTGGCGGGGTTGCCAATATAGTAAAGCCAGTCGCCGGCAGTGGCTGAACGTGGCATCAGTTCTTTCACCATATCGGGATTTCCACCATAACCGCCGGTTGACAGAACAACGGCGCCCGCTCTAACCGCTTCGCCATCAATCTCGGCACCGATTACCGCGCCACTATCATCAGTCAATAATTGGGTGACCCGGGTCTGCAAGGCAACATCCACGCCTGTTCTGGACAAAATCGTTGCGAGACCCCGAAACAAGCCTTCACCAAAGCCTTCGGGTGCGTGACAGCGGGGGGTCGGAAAAGGATCATATTGAAAGGGAATCCCCTGGGTTGCGAGCCACTCGATGATGGCACCACCTTCATAACAGACTCGCGCGACCGCTTCCGGATCGACAGAACCGGAACCTGCGTTGATCGCCAGTACATCCTGGAGATATTGTTCCGGGCTGTCGTTTACTCCGGCTTCCTTCTGCACCGTTGTGCCGGATGCCAAAACCAGCCCGCCTGACAGGGCGAAAGAGCCACCTAGTTTCGGGTTGGCTTCGAGCAAACAGACACTGGCACCCTTGAAGGAAGCATGTATGGCAGCCATAACACCGGCACCGCCACCACCGATAACCATGACATCGTAATCACGTGCGTTCTTCATTTATCGCTGTGCCTCGTCAGAACCTCATCCGCCGCCAAACTCTTCACCTATTGCAGGTCGGATTTGTGACAAAGCCCGCTCATTTCTCCAGGAACCGATGCCGCCGTCACCGGCAATACTTACGGAAGTCCGGTTTGCGGCGCTCAGTGAACGCGTTGCGTCCTTCCATAGCTTCGGGGGTGCCGTAGTAGAGAGCGAGCGCCGCCATTCCCAAGGCGCTGATGCCGCGGATGTTGTCGCTGTCAGCATTGAACGAGGCCTTGGCGATTTTGATCGCCGTCGGGCTCATCTCTACGATTTTTCGTGCCCAGGACCTTGCCTCATCCATCAAGCGATCGGCGGGCACGACCTTGTTCACCAGCCCCATCTCGAGGGCCTGTGCGGCCGAGTACTTCTCACACAGAAACCACATCTCCCGCGCCTTGCGCTCGCCGACCAGACGCGCGAGAAACGCGGTGCCGAAACCTGGGTCTACGCTGCCCACACGCGGACCGACCTGACCGAAGCGCGCGGTATCGGCGGCAATGGATAGGTCGCACAGAGCCTGCAGAACGTTGCCGCCGCCTATCGCATAGCCGTTGACGGCCGCGATGACCGGTTTGGGAATGTCGCGGATGGTAAGCTGCAATTCCTCGACATCGACACCGATATCAGATCGGGATCGCTTCCCTTCGTATCCTTTGTCGGTGCGAATCGATTGATCCCCGCCGGTACAGAAGGCCTTGTCACCGCTGCCGGTCAAGATGACAACGCCGACGGATCGGTCCTGCCACGCGTCTCGTAGCGCATCGATGGTCTCGGTGACAGTCTGAACGCGGAATGCGTTGAGCACCTCCGGTCTGTTGAAAGTGATCGTCGCGATCCCGTCGTCCTTATCGTAGACGATGTCCTCGAACTTCATGTGCGCTCCTCACGGCGGCCGGCTCGGCGGGAAATGCGCACCTTGTAGCAACCAGGCGCATTTATGTCAAGAAACGAATATTGCCGTTCGGAAATCGACTTAGTAGGGTGGTGTCACGAACTTCCCGGCGCCGTGTCCCGCCGAATGGAAAGCTGACAAACACAGCAAAACTCGATGTATTACCGCGCCGGCGAGGCTCGTCGCGGGGTCGGATTGAGGGGGCGAGGATCGCGCGTTCGGGCAGAGATTTCCGACTGGAAAGAGATTTTTCTTGACATCCGTAGTCCTAATTGGTATCCAGATTTTCCGTACGGAAACACGAGTGCGCCCCGCGGCACACTCCAGAGGAGAGCGACTCTTGGTAGAAGAGACCATCGCCAGAATCGCGGAGAAGCTCCGCCGCGAACGCGAATCGAGCGGACTGACTCTGCAACAGCTCAGCGACCTTTCGGACGTAGCGCCGAGCACGATCCAGAAAATCGAAGCGGGCACCATGATGCCTTCGGTAGCGGTCATGATGAAGGTAGCCCGCGGGCTGCGGAAGAAGATCGGGTTCTTCCTCGACGCAGAAGAACCCGCCACCGAAGTAAGCCTCACCCGCAAGCGTGACCGCAGCCCCGGCGGCCTGCGCAGCGACGAGTTCGTCGCCGAAGCCCTGAGCAACGGAATTTCCGGCGCGGAGTTCGACGGTTTCCACATCACGCTACCGCCCGGCGGCAGCAGCGGTGCGGAGCCCGTGCGGCATCGCGGAGAAGATCTCGTTTACTGTATTCGAGGACGCGTGACTTTCACCGTCGGACAGCAGCAGTACACCTTGGGCGCGGGCGACTGCCTGCATTTCAAAGGCAAGCTGCCGCATTCCTGGAAGAACTCCGGGCGCATGCGTGCCGAGATCGTGATCGTATCCTCGCTCCCAACACCGATTGACAAGTCCGCCCTTCATCGTTTTCAACACGGCGAACGACGAAGCGCCTGATCGACAAGGAGGCCCCCGTGAAGAAGAAACAAGACCAAGTCGCCGATCTACCTCCCGCACGTGTCGATACCTGGAATCCGGCGAAAGCACCCGACACCGCCCTGAGCGACGATGAGGTTCGCGAACTGCTCGAAGAAAGCGGAGAGCTTTTTCTCAGTCACCATCCCAAGAACGGCTGGCCGATGGTCACCGTGCACCTGTACTGCCTCATCGACGGTGAAATATGGACGACCAGCGTCAAGGGACGCGTCAAGGTAGACGCTTTCAAGAGAGACGATCGCACCTGTCTCTGCGTCTCCAACGGAGACCTGACCATGACCAAGGCGCGAGCGGTGTCGATCAAGGCAAGAGCCGAGGTGATAGAGGACAGGGAGATCGTAGCCAAGGTCTGCCGCGCCAAGGCGGAGCGATACTATAAGACCGCCGAAGACCAGCAGAAGGGATTCGAGACGCTGTACACTCCCAACCGCGTGGCGATCCGTTTCGTTCCGGAGAAAATCATAAGCTGGGACGTCGGTAGGATGTCCAAGCATGACTAGTCGTACGGCCGTGTAGCAAACCCCTCGCAATTGCCTTGCGGAGGCACCCGGCACCTCGACGGACAGAGTTCATCGATGGCAACTACATATACTGGATTTCGCCCTACTCTTGCCGACAAGCGACAGTGGGTGCTTCACAAGCTGCTCGAGACCCGAGCCCGCACCCACGCCGACAAACCGTTCCTACGCTACGAGACCGACGCCCCCGTTTCGTTTTCCGAGGTGAATCGCCTCGTCAACAGAGTCGCCTGGGGTTTGGCTGCGCTGGGCGTGAAGAAAGGCGATCGCGTTCTCATCCTCCTCCCGAACTGCCTCGAGTATCTCTACCTGTGGTGGGGCGCCAACAAGCTGGGAGCCGCCGAGGTACCGGTCAACAATGCCTACAAAGGCTATTTTCTCGAGCACGTCGTCAACAATTCCGGAGCGGAAATCATCGTCATCGGCCGCTCCATGCTCGGTCGTCTTCACGACAGCGAGGATGCTTTGTCCACGCTCGCTACGGTACTGGTTTACGACGACGGCGGCGACGGCGATCTCCCCGACTTCAAGCGGTTGCGCACGCTGCCGTTCGAGAGCGTCTACGCCGACCGCGACGATGATCCGGGCATCGAAGTCCATCCTCACGAGCTCGCCGCCGTGATGTACACCTCGGGAACTACCGGGCCGTCGAAGGGAGTCATGATGTCCCACGCCCAGGGCTACTTTGCCTCCGACCAGGGAGCTCACCTGGTCAGGCTCACCGAAAGCGACGTCTACTACACATGCTCTCCCTTCTTCCACGTCAACGCGCAGATGCTCACCGTCTACCCCTGCCTAATCGTCGCGGTCACAGCGGTGATCTACCCCTATTTCAGTGCCGGCGAGTGGATAGACCAGATCCGCGAGTCGCACGCTACGGTGGCGAATTTTCTCGGCGTCATGATGGACTTCGTCTGCCGTCAGCCGGCACGCGACAACGATGCCGACAATTGCCTGAGAACCGTGTTCTCGGTGCCGACACCGGCGGCCATCGTCGACGATTTCAAGCGCCGATTCGACATCGCGGTAACCGTCGAGGCCTACGGCATGACCGAGATCTCGCTGCCTATCATGCTGCCCTACGGTGAGTACAAGCCGCGCTCCTCGGGCAAGGCGGTGAGCGAGTGGTTCGACGTCAGGATAGTCGATCCGGACACTGATGAAGAGTTACCGGCGAACTGCGTGGGTGAGTTGCTGGTGCGCCACAAAGAGCCATGGACCCTGAACTCGGGGTACCTGGGTATGCCCGACAAGACGGCTGAGGCCTGTCGTAACCTCTGGTTTCACACCGGAGACGCTTTGCTGCGCGATGAAGAAGGATTTTTCTACTTCATCGATCGCATCAAGGATTCTCTTCGCCGGCGCGGCGAGAACATCTCCTCTTACGAAGTCGAGAAGGTAGTCGACGCTCATCCCGCGGTCGCCGAGAGCGCGGTCATAGCCGTCAAGTCGCAAGAGCACGGCGGCGAAGACGAAGTCAAAGTCTGTATCGCGCTGGTAGAGGACGCCCGCCTCGCACCCGAGGAGCTGCTCGAATGGTGCGAGACGCGAATGCCCTACTTCGCAGTGCCGCGATACGTGGAATTCGTCGCCGAGCTTCCCAAGACGCCTAACCTCAAGGTTCAAAAGCAAAAGCTCAGAGACCACGGCATCACCGCAGGCACCTGGGACAGAGTCGCCGTCGGCTTCAAGCTTCAAGAAGAGCTGGCCCGCGCATCACGAAAACGCGACTCGCGGTCGAAGAGGGCAAAATGAGCTGGCGAGTCGCCGTCGCTGACAAGCTGATGTCTCCCGAGGACGCTGTGAGCGTGGTGGAGTCGGGCCACGCCGTCGCCGTGGCCGCCGCGAGCAGCACTCCGACCACGCTGTGCTCCGCTCTTTTCCAACGGCGACACCAGCTGAGCAGCGTGCGCATCGATCACCCCGGCAGCTTCTTCCCCTGGGTGCGCGATGAAGAGAACGGCCCCTTTCACGTATTCGACGCATTCGGTACCGCAATGAACCGCGCGATGATCAATGATGGAAGAGTCGGGTACATTCCGATGGCCTGCTGGCGCGAGAACGAGACGCCCGTCGGCTTTGTCGTCGATCCCGACGTTTTTCTGGTACCCATTTCACCGCCCGACGCCGACGGCTATTGCAGCTTCGGCGACGGCGTTTGGTTCTCCGCACAGCTTTGTATGCGAGCGAAGACCGTTGTCGCCGAGGTCCACGACGACTTCATTCGCACCGGCGGAGACAATCGCGTTCATATTTCGCGAATCGACCGCCTTTGCGAGGCGCGATCGCGGCCGGCTCGGCTTGCGCTTCCCCCTCGTAGCGATGAAGAGAAGCGTACTGTCGGTGCGATCTGCACGCTGGTCGCGACCGAGCTGGTTCGCGACCGTGACACTCTCCAAATCGGCACCGGACGCGTGTCCGGCGCGATGGCACGGTATCTCGGCGACAAGAACGACCTCGGGTTTCAGAGCGAGCTGATCACCCGGGGAGTTCCGCGGCTGGTGCGAGACGGCGTGGTTACCGGCAAGTACAAGACATCGCATGCGTGCAAGGCCGTGGCCAGCGCCTGCGCGCCGCTTTCCGCCGAGGAATTGGCGATAGTCGACGGCAACTCGGCCTTCGAGCTGTTCGACTTCGGCTACACCGACGATCTCCGCGCGCTCGTAGGGCAAGACAACCTGGTAGCGATCAACAACGCGCTCCTCGTCGACCTCACCGGACAGGTAACCGCGGAGACCGTCGGACACAGAATATGGTCGGGCGCCGGCGGTCAGAGCGCCTTCATGATGGCGGCCAGATACTCCAGAGGCGGCCGTTCGATAGCCGTCTTACCCTCCTGTCACTCGGTGAACGGCGCGCGCGTGTCGCGGATAGTGAGCAGTCTTCCGCTGGGAACAACGGTAACCGTTCCTCGCACGTTCGTCGACTACGTAGTCACCGAGTACGGAATCGCCACGCTGAGAGGCAAGTCGATGGCTGAGAGAGTCGGCGAGTTGCTCGCGATCGTTCATCCCGATTTTCGCTCAACGCTCGAGAAGGAAGCCGCCCGCGACTACGGCGTAGAAACGCCGCGCCCGCCGCGAAGGAACTGAGAGGAACCGGATGGATTTCCTATTCACCGACGAACAGACCGAAATCCGCAGGCAGGTGCGCGCCTTGTGCTCGCGGTTTCCCGACGAGTACTGGCGCGCCAGAGACGAAAGCGGAGAGTTCGCCACTGACTTCTACCGGGCAATAGCGGCCGCCGGATGGCTCGGGATAACCATACCGCACGAGTACGGCGGGAGCGGCCTCGGCATCACCGAGGCCGCTTTGGTAATGCAAACGGTGGCCGAGAGCGGCGGTGCTTCGCAGGCATGCTCGTCGATTCACCTGGGCATATTCGGGCTCGAACCGTTGATCAAGTTCGGCACCGCCGAGGCCAAGCAAGAGTATCTGCCGCGGATCTTGCGCGGCGACCTCCACGTGTCCTTCGCCGTCACCGAGCCGGACGCGGGAACCGACACGACCAGGATCAAGTGCTTCGCCACCCGCACCGACGGCGGTTACGTGATCAACGGGCAGAAGGCTTTCATCACCAAGGCCAGAGAGTCAAAGAAGATGCTCATACTGACCCGGACTACGCCGCGCGAGGCGGTGAAGAAAAAGACCGACGGTATGAGCCTGTTTTTCGCCGACATCGATCCCGCGCACGTGGAAGTACGCGAGATTCACAAAGCGGGTCGCAAGTCCGTCGATACCAACATGCTCTTCATCGCCGACTTATACGTCCCCGACGCGGACCTGATCGGCGAGGCGGGCAGAGGGTTCTACTACCTCCTCGACGGCATCAATCCCGAGCGTATTCTGGTCGCGGCGGAGGCGGTCGGGATAGGGCGCCGTGCGATAGAGAGAGCGGTCGAGTACGCCAAGGAACGTGTCGTCTTCGATCGCCCGATAGGCAAGAACCAAGGCATTCAGTTTCCGTTGGCGGATTCTACCGCCAAGCTCGAGACCGCCGAACTCATGGTTTACAAAGCCGCATGGCTCTATGACCGCGGCGAGCACTGTGGGAAAGAAGCCAACATCGCCAAGTACATGGCGGCGGAGGCAGCCTGCGAGGCGGCCGATCGTGCAGTCCAAGTACACGGCGGCTACGGCTACGCGACAGACTACGACGTCGAACGTTACTGGCGCGAAGCGCGTATCTTCCGCCTCGCGCCGATTTCTCAGGAGATGATCTTGAACTACATCGGCGAACACGTGCTCGGCCTTCCACGGTCGTATTGAAGATGGAGAAGTGCAGATGAGCAGGAGTCGGCCCGACACCCCGGAGCAAGCCGAGTTTCGCGAGCACTGCCGTCTATGGTTGCAAGCCAACCGGCCGCCGGCGCCGGAGTTCCGCCTGCCGCAAAATGCGGTGGAGGTCATGACGCGAGAGCAGCTCTCCTACCTGCAGGATTGGCAAAACAAGTGCTACCGCGCAGGACTCGTCGGTGCCGATTATCCCAAAGAGTACGGGGGCGGCGGTGGCAAGGGCTTTCAGCGTGTAGCCGCCCAGGAGCTTGCGCGCGCGTCCACTCCTTACATGGTCAACGTCATCGGCCTCAGTATGGCCGGACCGACCATCCTCGAGCACGGCACAGAGGAGCAGAAGAGGCGCTACTTGCCGGCGCTCTTGTCGGGCGAGGAGATTTGGTGCCAGGGGTTTTCCGAGCCGAACGCCGGCAGCGATCTCGCCAACGTGCAGACTTTCGCCGAGCGCGACGGCGACAACTGGATCGTCAACGGCCACAAAGTGTGGATCAGTCTCGCACGCTTCGCGACCTGGATGATCCTGCTCGCGCGAACGAGCCGCGAGCACAAGCACGGGGGTCTTACCTATTTCATCGCCCCCGTTGCCGGTGCCGACGGAGTAACTGTACGGCCCTTGATCAAGATGACCGGAGAGGACGGTTTCAACGAAGTTCTCATGGAAGACGTCGTGATCCCCGACCGCCAACGCGTGGATGAAGTCGGCAGCGGTTGGAAGGTCGCCATGACAACGCTCTTGTACGAGCGCGGCGGCGCGGAGAACGCCGGTACCGGCGGCGGCGAGACGCTCGACGATCGGCTCCAGTCTCTGATCGCGTTGGCAAAACGAATGCCGCGCAACGGGCGACCGGCGTGGGACGACTCCGTCGTCCGCAACGAGATCGCAAAACTGGCCATACGTGTGGAGGGACTGCGGCAAACCGCCAGACGCGGGCGTGTTGACGCATTGATCGAAGATCCAATGCGCATCCCGCTACAGGCCAAGCTGCTTGCCAGCGAGTTGATGCAGGATCTCGCCGCACTGGCCGTCGACATCGAAGGAGCCAGCGCAAGCCTCTACGTCGGCGACGAGCGCGCGCCCGACGGGGGGCGCTGGCCGCTTGCCTACTTGAACTCCTACGGGTTCACGATCGCCGCGGGCAGCAGCGAGATTCAGCGCAACATCCTCGGAGAGCGGGTGCTCGGACTGCCCAAGTCGAAGTAGCAAGAGCGAGAAGACGACGCTATGCCGCAGCCCAAGGATTTTGGATTCGGACCGGAAGAGCGGATGGTACGCGACTCCGCGCGGAGGTTCTTCCGCGACAATTGCCGCCCCGAGACGCTTCGCTGCCTGGTCGCACACGACCATCGAAAAGCCTACGAAAGCGAGGTTCAACCCGCCCCCTACGACGAGTCGCTGTGGCATCGAGTGGTCGAGCTGGGCCTCGGCTCGCTCGTGGTTCCCGTCCATGCCGGCGGCGCGGGAGCCAAGATGGCCGCCGTGGCGAGTGTCGCCGAGGAGATCGGGCGCTTTGCCGTACCCTCACCGCTGATTGCAACGCTGATGGCAAGTCGCGTTCTCGATACTGCGAAGGTGGAAAGTCCCGACGGCAACGCCCCGGCTTGGCTCGCGAAGATCGCCGTCGGCGAGTCGGCCACGCTCGC
>JAJDDX010000384.1 GCA_029260055.1 Phycisphaerae bacterium | reverse complement strand
GGTACCGACGTTCGCCTATCTGCATTTCCTTGAAGCCCATTGGCCGTACAAGCCGCGCAGGCGCCACATCGCCGAGTTCGGCGGCAACCGCGACACGAACCACTTCCGGGATTTTTCCGCCCGAGACTTCGGCCGGCTGCGGCGCGAGGTCTCGCGGGGAGAGATCGAGCTACCGCCCGAGCAGCTCGAGCAGTTGATCCAAATGTATGACGGGGCGGTTCGGCGGCTCGACGGCAAGATCAAGATCATCCTCGGGATTCTCGAACAGCTCGGGCTGCGTGATGAGACGGCCGTCATGGTGACCGCCGACCATGGAGAGGAGTTCCTGGAACACGGCTACATCGGTCACGGTCAAGCCCTGTACAACGAGCTGACGCACGTACCACTCGTGGCGAGCATTCCCGGTGGACACCAAGGTGTACGACGGACGACGCCGGTGAGCCATGTGGACGTAGCGCGGACATTATTGAATATCGGAGGCGTGGCTGGCGGAGTGGACGGCGCGGACCTGCTGCTTGCCGAACCCGAGGAGGCCTTCGTTCAAGGCGAACTGAGCATTCGGAACAAGTATACGCAGACGATCCAGTCGCAACGATGGAAGCTTCATCGACGGTACCGGTTCGACGTGCCGGAGGGGGAAGCTTCGGGCGGCACACCGCAGGCGAAGATGGCCGCGTTCCCCTTCAGCGTCAAGGAGGAGCTCTACGACTTGGATCAGGATCCGCGCGAACAGGTCAATCTCGTCGACTCACCGGCCTGCCAGGGCGCCCGGCGGATGATCACGGAGCAGCTCGACCAATGGTGGCAACGCGTAACGACGACCGTCGAGCCCGCAGGGCCCGGCGAGACCGAGGTTGACGACATGGTCGTGCAACGTCTTCGTGATCTCGGATACCTGGACTAGCGGTCCGCTACGCCGCCTAACCGAGTGCTCTGCCTCGTCGGCCGACCCTTTCCGCCGCCGGGATGTCCGATAACCATCAAGCTGCACGGCCCGGTATTGGCACCTGCGGCCAGGCCTGAGCGACAGTCTACCAGGACGACAGCTTCTTTCAGATGCGTTCCGCATCGTCCGATATGTCGGCATCGACTTCCTTTGAGAGGTGATGTCGTGAGCAAGTTGTCACATGCGCTCGTGTTACTCGCGCTGATCGCGTTCGTGGCTCCACAGGCCTTCGGGCAAGAGCCCGATGACGCGGGCGAGCTGCGCGCGGCGCTCGACGCGCAGACCGCGCTAAACCAAAAGCTGCTCGAACGGCTCGATGCGCTCGAAGCAAGCCAGACCGCGATCCTCAACAAGATCGAAGAGGTGGAGGAATCGATCCCGGATGACGAGGCCATGCGCGCCGAGCGAGAGGCCATGCTCGACGAACTCCGCGACGAGTACTTCGACCTGCAAGACCGCTTTGACGACCTTCCGACCTTCTCCGGCTATTACGACTTCGAGTACATCAACGACGATCGGAGCGACAGCCCCGGCGAGTTCCGTCAGCATCGGCTTTCGCTGCACCTCAGCAAGGAGTGGGAGCACTGGCGGCTCTTCTCCGAGGTCGAGTTCGAGTACGGCACGCTCTTGGAAGGCGAGGGTGGCGATGACCTCGAGACAGCCCGCGGAGAAGTGAAGCTCGAGCAGGCGTGGGGCGAATACGCTCATTCAGACCTGCTGAACCTGCGAGCGGGGTTGATCCTCACGCCGGGCTACTGGAACGTCAATCACTATCCCAACGTCGTGCTGCCCACGCGCCGGCCGCTCATGGTGCATAAGGTCTACCGCGAGGCCTTTGTCGGCGTGATGGCGTACGGCACCAAAATGTGGGACGACTTCGGGATCACCTATAACGGGTATCTCGGAAACGGCGCATCGGGCTACTTCACCAAGCATGACGACAACGAGGGCAAGGCGATCGGCGGCCGGCTTACGTTCCATGTCCCAACGGACGGTAAACTCGACACACTCGACCTCGGGATGAGCCTGTACCAGGAAAGCCCCTCCGATGAGGAACGCGTTTTCACGTGGGGCCTCGATGCACAGATTCGCAACGGGCCGTGGGAACTGCTGAGCGAATTCGCGACGAGGGACGCCGAGCAGGACGCCGCCGGCTTCTACATGCAGCTCGCGTACCGGTTCAACGAGAAGTGGGCGACATTCTACCGGTACGATTTACTCAACCAGCAACACGAAGGGGAGACGCAGGAGCACACGGCCGGTGTGAACTTCCGCCCGATACCCGACGTGTCTTTGAAACTCGAGTACTTCTACTCGCGGCATTCCGCTGACGAGGACTACAGCGGCGTGGCGGCGTCATTGGCGATCCACTTCTAGTGAGGTGATCTGCTGAGCGGCGGGAGCAAGAGCGTGGCTAGGCTGGGAGCATTCATTTCTGTTCTTCTTGTCCTCGGGGTAGGCCCGGGACATGACTCCGTCTTGCCCGCGGCGGAGCCGGGAGCGATATCCTCGGACCGACGGGCAAAGGACAACGCTCCTGAGAGCCTCAACGAGGACCGGCCACAGGACGATGCCGCGTCGGGCGACGATACCGGGAAGAAGTCCGACGAAGCCGCCGAGCCCACGAAGCCGCCGCGCATCGTCGTCGTGGTGTCCAAGAAGAATCCCGTCGACTCGATCAAAGCACGCGTCCTCGAGCGCATCTTCTTGCGCCAGAACCTTCACTGGGGCAACGGCTGGGCGATCACGGTTTTTGAACGGTCGGTAGGGACAAGAATTCGCGGCGATTTCTCACAGCGCATCCTCGGCAAGAAGCCTGAGGAGCTGAACGAATACTGGCTGAACCTTCAGCTCACGCGCGGGTTGAAGGCTCCCAAGGCATGCCGAACCGCCAAGCTCGTGAAGCAGTATCTGCTAAGAACAAAAGGCGGCATCGGGTACATGTATGAGGACGAGGTCGACGACACCGTCAAGGTCGTGCCGATCATCGAGGACAAGGATGGCTAGAGGACCGAGCGACAAGTTGCCGGGGATCGGGTCGCTCTTGGCGCTTTGCGGGACGATCCTCTGCGTGCTGTTCGCAGCCAGCTACTTTACCTACCGAAGCGCCGCCGAGGCTCTTCACGTGCTTGCAGACGACCACCTGTCGGGCGAGATGCGTCTTGGGCGAGCGGACGTCGAGGAGGTCGTGCTTTCCGAACTCACCGCCATGGAGTCGTGGGCGCGCCAGCCGGCCATGGAGCGCATCCTGGACGGTGATGCCGACCATGAGATCGACCAGCTCATCAGCACGCTGGTGGAGCAGTTTGACACCATAAGCGAGATGTCGTGCTTCACGGCGTCTGGCCGCGTCTTGATTTCGTCTAACATCCGGTTGGTCGGAAAGGAGTCCGACAGCGCCGCCGAACTCATCGAGAGGTTCCGTGCCGGGCTTCGAGCCGAGTTTGCTCAGGCCGGAAACGAGGTCGTGCTGACGGTACCGGTCTTCGTGCAATTCGATGCGCTGGAGCTGCTCGGCGCGCTCGAAGCACGGATTGCCAACGACTCGTTCGTACGGCACACGCCCGATTGGTGGGCGGGCTTGACATCCAGCAGCGGCGAGGTGTTGGCCTCCCACGGGCCGGAGCTTGGGGGAAGGATCGAGCTGGGCACGACGGAAGAGGACCATCCCGCGTACGGCACTCTCGTCAAGACGAGCACGGAGATCGTCTTCCCCGACTTGGTTGACGCACCACAGTGGCGGTTCGTGCACGTTCACCCCCACGACATGCTTTTCGGCCCCACACAGACGCTCCAGTCCGTGACGCGCCGCATGGCGCTCGGTTCGGGTCTGTTGCTGGCTGCGCTGACGATTTGGTTCGTGCGCCGACAGCGCCAGTTGATGCTCCATTTGGTCGAGGCACGCGACGCCGCGGAGCACGCCACACGCACCAAAAGTGAATTCCTCGCTAACATGAGTCATGAAATCCGGACTCCGATGACAGCGATTCTCGGCTTTGCCGAGACTCTTCTGGATCCCGAGCTGACGTCCGCCGATCGCCTCAACGCGGTTCACACGGTGCGACGAAACGGAGGCCACTTGCTCGAGATCATCAACGACATCCTCGATATCTCGAAGATAGAGGCTGGGCGGATCGTGGTGGAGAGCATCAAGTGCTCACCTGTGGAAATCGTGGCGGATGTCTACTCGCTCATGCACGCGCGAGCCGTTACCAAGGGCGTGACCCTCGAACTCGAATACCCGGGTGCGATTCCCGAGTCCATCCAATCCGACCCGACGCGATTAAAGCAGATTCTGGTCAACCTGGTTGGCAATGCGATCAAGTTCACCGACAGCGGAGGCGTTCGACTCGTGACGGACATGGCCGAGGCGGGCTCCGGCGAATCGAAGCTGACCTTCGATGTCATCGACAGCGGGATTGGGCTGACGGAGGCACAACGCGACGGGCTCTTCCAGGCCTTCACGCAGGCCGACGCCTCGACCACGCGGAAATTCGGCGGTACCGGTCTGGGGCTTGTCATCAGTCGGCGGTTGTCCGAGATGCTGGGCGGCGACATCGCCGTGGCGAGCACGCCGGGTGAGGGAAGCACCTTCAGCGTCACGATCGACACGGGGCCGCTTGACGGAGTCAAGATGCTCGCCGGTCCGCTCGATGAGTTCCTAGTCGGGCCGGCACACACATCGCCTGCCGAAACGGCTCCCGACCACCTCGATTGCCGGATCTTGCTGGCCGAGGACGGACCGGACAACCAGCGTCTGATCACGCACGTCCTTAAGAGAGTCGGCGCCGAGGTAGTGGTGGTCGAGAACGGGAAGCTTGCCGTGGAGGCTGCTCTCGACGCCGTCGACGGCGGGCACGCATTCGACGTGATCCTCATGGACATGCAGATGCCCGTGATGGACGGGTACGAGGCGACCGGGCAGTTACGGCTGAAGGGGTACACCGGCCCCATCATCGCGCTGACCGCTCACGCCATGCGCGAGGACCGCGAGAAGTGCCTTCGCGCCGGCTGCAGTGATTACGCGACGAAGCCCGTCGATCGAAAAGCGCTCATCGAAACCATCGAGCGGAGCTTGCATCCCACGCACATCGAACAGACCTGACTCGCCGCGCATCCTCCGATCATGGCTACGGGCCGTCGAACATCCCCTGAAACGCCCCGATGTCGGACAAGTCAACGTCTAAGTCACCGTCCACGTCGAAGGTGTCGAGGCAAGCGATGGCCGCCATCGGCGCCGTTGGCGAAGGCGTTGCGCCGGGCCCGGCGAGGCAGCCGGCCATCGCGGCATAATCACCTGAATCAACGCTCCCGTCGCACGCGACATCAGCGAACGTGTCGCAGCAGGAATAGACCTGGACATCGTCGACGTACCATCCGTGTACGCCGTTACAGCCGTCGAGCCCCATCTCGAACCGCAGACGGATGTCATCGCCGGGTAGTGCGATTCCTCCAAGGTTGATCTGCGACTGGCCCCAGCTCCCGGTCACCTCACCCCCGTTCGCCCCCGTGAAGGACTCCTCCCCGGCGAGCGGGTTGTCGTTGCCACCGGGAGGATTCAAGTACCCCGGATAGGCGTTGAAATCGAATTGTGACGATGGGATGACGAACCACGAGCCGTCGTTGACGCTGATCTTCACGTTCCCGCCGTCCCATGAGAGCTCGGTCGCGACCCAGTGATCAAACGCGACATGATACACCGCTCCGCCGGCGGGCAGGTGAATCATCGGGCTATCGAGGTACAACGCGCCCGCTTCGGTATCAGAAGCGCAGTTGCCGATCTTCAAGTCGGCTACGAATGCCGCCGAGCCCGCGCGACCGTCAGGAAGGTCGGCCACGACATCCCAGTCCGGCGTATCGAAGGTCGCAGGGTCGGCGACAAACCGCGTGCCGACCGTCCAGCCACCGAGGCCGGATTCGAAGTACTCGACATAGGTGCGCCGCAAACTATCGGCGCCGTTGCACAGCGGCGGGGCGACCGGGTCCAGCATGGGGACGAACTCACACTGCGTGGGTTCCGTGCGTAGCTCGACCGCGGCGATCGCCTTCGCCAACTCGGCGCAATCCGCGGTCGTGATGACTTCGCCGGAGAGAGCGCCCGTCGGCACGGTAGTGTCAAGCGCGAGCAGATTCACGCCGGTCAAATCGATGCAGGATTGCTCGAGCGAGTCGGCGTGATCGGCGAAGTCACTCGCCGGCACTTGGTAGGTGCTTTCCGCGCGCCAGTAGAGGTGGAATGCCTTGGTCAGCCCGATGCCCGCGATCGTTTGGCCGTTGTAAGTGCCTCCATCCACGAGAAGGGCGAAGGCGTGATTCGGCACACCTGAGTTGGTGTGGACGCCGCCGTTGTCACCAGTGCCGCACATGTACCGCCCTGGGTCGGAGACTTTGCCGGGGTCGCCCAGGCAATTCGGATTCCACATGTCGCGAATCGCTCCGCCGAAACTTGGGTCGTCCTCACCGTGAAGCCATCGATACGACACGTCGGTCGGCCCGAGGAGCGTGATCGTGGCGTCTACGCCCGGGAGATGCGCTCGGATCACGCCCCCGTCGGCCTGTCCGACCATCACGCTCGGTATCGTGATCGACGGATTGAAGCCGCCCATGGTGAACACGTCGTCACCCGCGTTGTTGGCAATGATGACGCCGGATGCTCCGGCGAGCTGAGCGTTCATGACCTTCACAGTGAAGCCGCACACGCCCCGATCGATCAGAGCGATGCGCCCCGCGGTAAAGCCCACCAGTGGTTGGCACGCATCCGTACCGGTCTCGAACCCATCGTCGGCAGCCTCCACGGCATCCGTGACCGACATCGATTGCGCGGGGTTGAACCCCGCGCCGCCAACCACATAGGTCCCCGCGATGTCCGGGGGCGAATTGACCTCGAGGTGAGGGACAAAGCTACTCCCGTACACCGAGCACTCACCGTCCGTTCGCAGCGGGACCGGCGAATCCGTCCCTGATCCGTTCAGCAGATCGACGACTTCACCAAAGATGTCGGAGTAGGACTCGTTGAGCGCGCCCGGCTGCCATTGGTAGATGAGGTTATGAGTCGAATCGGTATAGGCGTGCCCCCATTCATGCGCGACAGTGTCGTCACCCGTCACGCCGGGGCAGAAGTTCGTGGACGCGCCGTTCCATGTGGCATTGGGGCACGCAACGTCGGGCGTGTTGTTGACCGTGTGCATGATGCCGTCCACGCCGTCCCACGACAGGAAGGCCCCGTCCGTGGCGCTCGCGACGAGGTTGTACGTGTCCTCGGCGTACTCGATCAGATTGTCTACGTCCACATCGCCGTACGGCAGGGTGTCGCCTTCCGACCAGACGAGAAAGATATCGGCAAAGCCACCATCGTACACCCGGCGATGAAGGGCTTCATGGATTCCGGTAATCTGATCGACGAACTTGCCCGTGTGGGCGTCGATGTAGACGAACTCCCGCAAGCCGGGCGCTTGAACTTCGACCTCGTAGACCAGGTGGTTCGGTCCCGGCACCCCGCGGGCGAGGTCGACGCGGTAGACGAGCAACTTGGTACCCACCGCCGCCGGGGCGACGGTCGCACTGAGCTGTTCGGTGACTGTGGCGACGGCGATACGCCTGGCTTCGGCATCACCGAGTCGCGCCGTCGTGTCGAGGGCAACGTCCGGTACGAAGGTGCCGTTGGCGGCCATGATGCGCCCCTGGTCGTCGGTGTGGACACGAAGCAACGCTGCGAAGACCGGCACGCCTTCGTGTACCTGCTGAAAGGTCGTGCGCGTTCGGCCGACCGTGTCCGTTCGTCGGTCGACGAAGACGAGTTGCCTGTCGGAGTCGGTCACGCCGAACAGCGCGCCACGTTGCCGGAGGAAGTCGATCGGCTCGACGACGCGCTGGCCGGGAGCAGGGAGGACCTGGATCGCTCCACCGTCGGCGGCGGTGACGAATCTCGCCACGCCGGTTGCGGCGGAGGTTCGAATATCGAGGATGTCATCCTCCGCGTGAACGATCGGCCCGGCCAGAAGGGCGATAGCGCCCGCCAGCAACCGAGCCCGACGGGCCTGCCACATGATTGGGGAAACGTCCCGGGTGGACGGCGGAGGACTGCAGACGTCCGATCGCAGTTTTGACAGCATGGCTATTCTCCGGTGGCGGCTTCCTACCCCGGCAACGCGGCGAGTCCGGGCGCATGAGCCCGGCGGGGAACACGTCTAACAGTGTAGCTCATTTCGCCCTGCGAAAGAAGTCCGGCTTGAAACAGGCGCCGGAGCCACATCGATCATGGCGTTGTCATGACGCGGTGGGGAGCGGTGCTCCGTCGTCCGCGGGGTGCGGCGGGCAAATGGTTAAGTAGAAGTACATTTCGGCGGATGAACGGCGTTTCTCCGCGCGCGGCGCATTGAAAACTGCTCCTCGCGTCAGACGCATGTCGGTTCGGTCTATTCCTTGTCGCAGATCGGGGCGCGCGACGCAGCGCAGAGTTGCGAAGAACGCGAAGGTCCGCCGCGAAACCGAAGCTATGGACGAAACCAGCATGTCAGGATGGAGTCGCTCACGAGCAGAACCGTTAGTGCCGCGACGCGACGATCCTGTTCAACCGCGGCTTAAGGCCGCAGAAGGTGCAACCATGTCAAAGAGAAAAACCTTGCGATGGTTGGCGGTTTGGTGCGGAGTGATGACGCTCGGTTGGCAGAGCACCGCCGCCGTGGCCCAGGAGTACCTCTTCCTGGGCGGAAACGACTGGGACGAAGCGCTCGGAACGGGCCACGTCGTACCGATGGAACCCTTCGAGTGGGACAACTACATGGCGCAGTGGCAACAATTCCACGAAGGCGAACCCTATCCTGAGAACGTCTTCATCGCGGCCATGCCGCCCAACGGCGAGTTGTACACGTGGCCCGGCGGCGACGATCCTGACTACCCGCACGCTCCGGGCCTGGTCATGGCGTGGACCCCGACGGAGCCATTTGCGAACTGCTGCCAGTGCCGCAACTTCGATCCGCCGGAGGGTGCGTGCGTCGACGGGCCGATCGACCCGATCGAGTGTGAGCAGATGGGCGCCGGGTGGGACGAGTGTACGTACCATCCGAGTGCGGCCTGTATCGGCAACGATTGCGTGCCGATCCGTGGCGTGCCCACTTCGTACTCGAGCGCTTGGAAGTACGTCCTCGGCGGCCCCGGGAGTCGGGTCATCACCAACCTGACCAACACCGTCATCAGCGTGACGGTCAACGCACCGCAGTTCGACCAGAACGGCAACCAGATCAACGCGGTGTCCCTCGGCATCCAGGACGTGAACGGACTAGTCCTCTCGGCCTTTTGGACTGTCGGTCCGGGGCAACCGATTCAGTGGTCCACGCTCACGACACTGACGATCAACGTCGTGAGCTCCACGAACATCACGACCAATCCGCCGGCGTCGGGCTGGGTCATCGCGCCGGGCGTCGACATCACGCAATCTCAGTTCATTCTGGTTGACGAGAACGGCAACTGGATTGGCGGTCCGACGCCGATTCCGCCGCCGGGGATGGTCACCGGAATCTGGAACTACTGGTACAACCTCAGCATCGCGCCGGGGCCCGGTGGACCCGGTGGGGGCGGCAATCCGACCCACGGACCGGTCAGTTTCTCGGTCGATGGGTTCAATCAGAACACACCGAGTTTTGACGGTCTGCCGATTCCCGGCTCGCCCTACTTCAATCCGCCATGGCAGCCGGCACCGCCTCCGGGTATGGGGCCGTACGGACTGATCCGCGCACAGCCGAAACCGCAGGCGACCGGCATCGCCACGGCTCGCATCGGCGACGTGAATGACTATTGGGTGTTTGGCAAGCCTTCCGAAGCGGAGATCTTCCAGTCCGAACCCGACCTGGGACCAGCCGGCCCGCCCGCCGGGACGAACAACCAGATCGTCCAGGCGACGGCACTCGGGCTCAACCATGGCGACGCCAACGTCAACGCCTACACCTTTGGCGAGGATTACTTCAACGACCACCCGGATCCGATTGGCAGCGGAGAAGTCTGGGGTGAAGTCTGGGAGGGACGAGCTCAGGCCGGCGGGTTTATCGAGCCCGTCGTCACGACCGGCGGCTTGCCGATCACCTTCTACTTCAGCGTGGATCCGTGGGCGATCGGCCTGCCCAACACGTCCGTTCAGAACGAGGCGACCTGGCAGGGCGCACTGACGCTGCCGCCGGGCCCGCCCGGATCTGCCGACCAAGGTGTATTTACCGCTCCGTGGACAAGCGACGGCGAGGCGGCCGGCGATGTCTTCTACGCCGACCCGATCACCGCGCCTATGGTCAACTTCCTGGATCATGACGAAGCGCTGATGGCGCTGCTCGCGCCTCGTATGGCCGGCGTCATCACGAATCAGGAGGACGACCTGGATGCGCTCGACCACGTGGGCACGAACGCGGCGGGTGAGTCCGGCAATACGCACGATCGCGTGGCGCCGACAAGCGGCGTTAACGGCGGCCTGCATCCGCCCGACCTCGGCGACCCGAACAACGCCAACCACGATCCGAACAACGACTTTCCGCTCATCTTCTCCGTCGACCGCGGCTCCTGGGGCGCTGCGGGCAGCGCCGTCTTGGCGCAGGTCAACAACCCCAACGACGGCGCCAGCGGCGACCTCTTTATTGCCGTGACGATCCCGTGGGGTATGTGGCAGGGGCAGACGACGAACATGCTCCTCATCGACGACGGGCAGCTTGGCCTCATGCCGCACGACGACCTGGATGCGGTCATCCTGAAGATCCTGATCGACCCGATGGACTTGCAGGCTCGAATCGACGAGGCGACGCAGTTTTTCAATCCGGACTCGGTCGACGGCAGTGAGGGCTTTGGCTTCACGCTGCCGCTGCTCAACGGCGGTGAGGCGCTGGTCGGATTCTCGGTCGATGTCGGGTCGATCGGCCTGCTCAACACAGCCGTCGACTTCGAGTGCCGCGTGGACGGCCTCGGCCTTGTCGGCCCCGGCTTCGCCGGAAGCGGCATCGTCGAGCACCCGGGTGACATCTTCTACACCGACCTCGTGCCTCCTCCGGGTCAGGCAGCGGCCGATCTCGGCACCGGTCTGCTCTTCGGGCAGAACTACCTCTGGTTCGAGGAGCGCATGATCGGCCTCGATCCGGGCACGTGGACCTTCATCATGCCGCCCGGACCCTCGGGCAACCTTGCCGACCCGGCCGATGAACTCAACGCCTTGGATTCCCTCGGCGACGAAGGCGAGCCCTACGATCCCGACACCGTCGTGTGCGAACCACAGGGCGGCAACAACCCGATCCATCCGCCGACCTACTGGTACGACGTGACGAACAATCCCAATCACGGGATCTGCGACTTCCACGTCGAGGTGTTCGATCCGAACATTGGCAACTACAGCGCTGTAGTTCTGCCGCCGGGCAACTGGCAGTTCACCGTGCATACTGTGGACGGCGTGACCTGGTGGGCTTCGTGGTGGTCGCCGGGGTGCCTGAATCCTATCTGGAGCACGTTCCGCTTCCAGTTCGATAACCAGAACCCAAGCGCCTGGGCGAATTGGAGGACGACCTACGGTGCCGTGAGTGATCCGGACACGCCGGACATCTGGGACCGCTCGGAAAACCACGCTAGCGAGGCGGATGGGTACGGCTACCGCGTCCACGCGCCGGTCTATACTGCGCAGCCGGAAGCGTGTTGTCTGCAGGATGGCACATGTGTCACGGTGATGGCATCGACCTGTATCGCCATGGGCGGCACACCGCAGGGCGCCGGCACCGCGTGCCAGGCTGCGACCGTCGCTTGCTGTCTGCAAGACGGTAGCTGTGTCGATGTCGACCCGCTCTGCTGTGACGACCTCGGTGGGACCGTGGCGACATCGCCGTTCTGCCTCGGTGACATGAACGGCGACGGGAACGACGATGCGTGCGTGCCGTACGATCCGGATACGGTCGTGTGCGAGCCGCAGGGCGGGAACAACCCGATCCATCCGCCGACCTACTGGTACGACGTGACGAACAACCCCAATCACGGCATCTGCGACTTCCACGTCGAGGTGTTCGACTCGAACGCCTCGAATTATACCTCGGTGGTTTCGCCGCCGGGCTGGGCGTTCTTGGTCCATACCGTTGACGGCGTGACGTGGTGGGCTTCCTGGTGGTCGCCGGGCTGCATGAATCCCATTTGGAGCACGTTCCGCTTCCAGTTCGACAATCAGAACCCCAGTGTCTGGGGTAACTGGAGGACGACCTACGGTGCCGTGAGTGATCCGGATACGCCGTTCCAATGGGACCGCTCCGAGAACCACTCCACGGAACCGGATGGTCTCGGCTATCGCGTCCACACGCCGGTCTATACGCCGGAGCCTGAGGCGTGCTGTTTACCCGATGGTGCCTGCATCATGGTGCTTGACATCGATTGCATGGCCATGGGCGGCACACCACAGGGTCCCGGCACCATGTGTGGTCCGATTGAGGCGTGCTGCCTCCAGGACGGCACGTGCATGATGGTCGACGCACTCTGTTGCGACGATATGGGCGGCAGTGCGCAAGGCCCGGGATCGCAGTGCACGACCACCGAGGCCTGCTGCCTGCCTGATGGCACCTGCACGGACGTCGATCCACTCTGCTGTGACGACATGGGCGGCATCCCACAAGGCCTGGGTACGGCCTGCTCGCCCACCACGGTAGCGTGCTGCCTGCCGGGCGGTGCCTGCATTGATGTCGATCCGCTCTGTTGCGACGACTTCGGCGGCACGATCGGCTTCGCGCCGTTCTGCCTCGGAGACACGAACGGCAACCAAATCGACGACGCGTGCGAGGAACCGGAGGCCTGCTGCCTGCCCGACGGCACGTGCATCATGGCCTTGGTCCACGACTGCTTCAACATGGGTGGCATACCGCACGGCCCGGGTTCACAGTGTACGCAACCCGAATCCTGTTGCCTGCCTGATGGCACATGTCTCGAGACCGATCCGCTCTGCTGCGATGACATCGGCGGCACGCCCGGGTACACGCTGCACTGCCTCGGGGACCTCAACGGGAACCAGGTGGACGATGCCTGCGAACCGCCGATAGGCGTGGCGAGACCGCTGCCCGATCCCGCGTTCGACATCCAGGGTACGGTGCGCCTGTGCCAGACCGACGCCGATTGTCGAGCGGGCCTGAATCCCGACACGCAGGCCTACTGCATTCCCGCTCCACTCGGACCGGGCGGCCCGGGCACGTGCTATGTCGCTCGGAACCGCTACGTCTGCATCGATCCGAACCCGGAGAACGCGGGTCTGCTGACAGCGCGTCGCGTGAGTCTGGACCTCGGCGGCGGCGCGACACAGGTCCTCGGGTGGATCGGGGAGCCGGTCGCGCTGACGATCGCAGGTCCGGAAGTGTCTCCACAGTTGCTGTCGCGGCTCGTGGGTGCGGCGCACTATCGAGACTGGTGGCTTGATTCAACGATCAACCTCGGCGACTGTGAGACCTCGCCGGCCCATCGCTATCTGATCCAGGCGATCCCGATGGGCGCCGATCCGAGTGACGACGCGAACTACTCGGAAGCGCTGGCGCTGCCGACCGTGCTCGACTGGGCGGATGTCGTGGGCAGTTCCATCGGCCAGCCGCCGGATCGCGTGCGTAGCTTCAAGGATATCTCCGCCGTGGTGCGGGGCTTCCAGAGTATCCAGACCGAACCCAAGACGTGGCTCGATCTGCAAGGCGGAACGGCGACGCCCGCGCTTCCCGACTTCAGTGATATCAACTTTGCGGATATCAACTGGGCGGTGAAGGGCTTCCAGGGCGGCGCCTATCCGTTCGCCGCGCCGCTCGACTGCCCGTGAGTCGTGCGTCCGTAGGTTGACGCGTCCAAGCCGCAACCGCGGCCCAGAATGCAGAGGGCGCCGACGAGACCCAAGCTCGCCGGCGCCCTTTGTCTTTGCACTTCTTTTCCCGCACTTGACCCACTGAATTCACATAATGTTGATTTCATGTGCCGTCATGGCGGCATGGCCCCATGTGGAGGAGCACGGCGCAACGCACAGGCGTTCGATACGGATGACATTGGTACTTGATTTGACCGACGGGTGCCGGGTATCATGGCCGACTGGAGGCTGTTGTTCGCGAAGAACGCAAGGAAAGAGGCGCTAACCATGCCGACGTGGGTTCCGTCCATCGTGTTGACTGTTGTCTTGGCCGTTATGACGTGCTCGGAGGCGGCTGGACCGGACTTACCGCCGAAGGCGTCAACAGTCGGCGCCGAAGCGCGGCTGCAGCCGGCACCGCTCCGGGACGAAGCAAGCCCCGGCCGGATACTGACGATCCCTACGGGGCTCGATATCCGGCATCACTACTACAACCCCGCGACGGGCGAGGTTTCGTCGGGGGCGCGCGGCACGCCGACGGGCGAACTGGTCTATTCGAACACGCCGCCACCGGACGTGTTCCTTTCGCTTCCGGCGAACACCACGGTGGCTGACGACCTGACCACGGTCGTGATCGGCGGATGCTCTGTGTCGGCGTACGAAATGCTGGTTGCCGGCGGTGGTGATGGGACCGGGCCCGGCTTTACGGTCAGTTTCGAACTGTACGACGACTGCCCCAACCGCGGCGGGACGGTCATTCCCGGAGGCGGCGGTTCGCTGCCCGTCGATGATGACGGAACTCACTCCGTGCTTGTTGATTTATCGTCGAGCCCGGTGCCGATCGCCAGCACGCTGTGGCTGGCCGTCTCTTTCGATCGGCTCGGTCCCGGATGGGTACTGGGCACCCAAGCGGCGACCGGTTTCACCTGGAATCACTACGATTTCGTCTTCGCCCCGTGCGCTGCGAGGTTTGCGGGCACGAATCTGTACGCCGGGTTCCATACGAGAATCTACTGCCAACCGCCTTTCCAGCGCGAGTTCATCGCCTACCGCAACAGTGACCTTGGCGGCTCGCCCTATGAGTTTCCTGCCGATGAGTGGATCATGGAGGACGTCGAGCTGATCGTCGACGACTGCATCCTCACTAGCTACGAAATCGGCGCGCTGGCCGTTGGCGGCGGCGAGTTCACGATGACGGCGGAATTGCGTAGCGCATGTGCCCCCGACAGCGCGTTCAACGGCACGCGGCGAACGGCTCAACTCGTGGCCGACGGAGCCCCATCCTGGGCGCGCTTCGACTTCTCCGTCGGCGTACCCTTGGGAGACAGTGCCTCGCTGTGGGCGGCGTTCGAATTCAGCCGAGCGGCATCAGTGATCAACTCAGGCGAAGCCTCAGTCGGTTTTACCGACAATTTCTTCGGACGACTTAACGGCCAGGGTGGGTGCAACCTGTTCTGGTTCGGGGGTGAGCCGTACGCGGGATTCGCCATAAACGTCCACTGTCTGGGCGATGCTCCGGTCGGCGCGTGTTGCATACGACGTCCCGGCGAGACCTGCCGCGAAGGCACCGCTACGGAGTGCATCGACCCGGACGCGGAGTGGATCGTGGGCCAGGCCTGCGATTCAGAGCCGTTCGATCCGCCCTGCGGGACCTTTGCGTGCTGCCTACCGGAGCCGGGCTCGCAAGGCGCGTGTGAGAACCTGACGTTCGAGCAATGCACAATCCGCGGCGGTGTGTCGGATGGGGCCGTGCTTTGCGGCGAGGGCGGGCAGGCATGCGGCTGGTTCGAGTGCGTCGGGGCTGGGGGCGACTGCTGCGTGTCTCGCGGTTCCCCGGGGTGCAACCGCCGAGCTTGCTGCAACGCCGTGTGCGACATCGATCGATGGTGCTGTGAGGTGGCATGGGACAGCGTTTGCGCCGAGGAAGCCCACGATCTGTGTGACTGGTTCTGCCCGAATCGCACGTTGGGTTGGCTGGATCCACCCGGTGGCCTGATCGACGCGCGGCAGCCACACCCGCCGGACGCGCCGGATAGCCCACAAGGCGTCGATTCGCTGGTCGTCGATGCGCCGCCGCATGATGGTGTCTGCTGCTGGACGCTCTGCGAGGAACCCGCGGTCGTCACGCCGAACTCCATCATAGAGGTCACCGCGAACCAGAATGATACGTACACGCTCAAGCTTGCGCGCCCCCTGCGCCCGGGTACGGTGTCGACGATTACGTATGTCGGCGGCACGCAGGCGGTCGAGTTCGCCGCGCTGCCCGGCGATGCGAACGCAGATCGCACAACGGACCAGGCGGACATCCTTGCGGTAATCGACCAGCTTAACGGTGTGGCGGCATCGCCGTACGGCACGCGGAGTTGCGACATCGATCACAGCGGCGCCTGCGATCCGCCGGACATCGTGCGCATCATCGATTTGCTGAACGGCGCGTCCGGTTTCTTCCCGTGGGTCGATGCGACGTTACCCGAGACCGGAGCAGGGTGTCCCTGACTTATCGCGAATCGCGGTTTGGACCGCCGGAGTTCGATATGCGGATGAATCAGAGGTGCGGTAGATTGCCTGTGACGGTTGTACTTGCGTCGACCGTACTGACAGCGTCGCTCGGCTGGGCGGACGGCGGGCCGGATGTCACGCCCGGCCGCGCGGTCGTGGTCCGCAGCGGGTACACGAGTGTACAGGTCAACGTGGACGCGTCCGGCGCCAACATCCCTGGTGACGCAGCCAACGGGCCCTCGATCGCCGTCGATCCCACCGATCCGAACAAGATCGTTATCGGTTGGCGCCAGTTCGATACGGTGGCATCGGACTTCCGGCAAGCCGGATGGGCCTACAGCCACGACGGCGGAGCCTCGTGGACGAGCCCCGGCGTGGTGGAACCGGGGGTCAGTCGGACGTATCCTGTTCTGCGAGCGGGAGCGAATGGCGACATCTACTACCATAGTTCCGGCCAGAGTTCCGAGGTGCCGTATCCCTATTCCTCGTCACTGTTCAAGTCAGTGGACGCCGGGCTGACATGGACCGGCCCGTACGATGCCTTCGGCGGCGTTTCGCCATGGATTGCCGTCGACCAAACCGGCGAAATCGGACGCGACAACGTCTATTGTGCTTGGGCTGAACCAAGTGGCGGCGATCGGTCCGTCTTCACCCGATCGCTCGACGGCGGGATGACCTTCGGTGATCCCGTGGATGTGTCTGAGTTCCCGAGATGGGGGACATCTTGGGTCGGCCCGGACGGTGAGTACTACGTGGCGGGGCGGGCACGGACGGATCACGGGATGCTTGCTCTAGCGAGGTCCAGCTCGGTAGGCGAACCATCTTTGGCACCCGCGTTCGATTTAGTGACGGAGTTCGACTTGGGCGGAAGCCTGGTGCCCATGCCGCACTGGACCGCCCATCCCCCAACTGCTGGACCGCTGGGACGGGCGTGGGTCGCCGCTGATCACACGGGTGACCTGGCGACGCGGCACGTCTACGTACTTGCATCCGTCGATCCGCCCGGAGTGGACTGGCTCGACGTCAGGTTCGCGCGCAGCACGGATGGCGGACGGACGTTCGGCCCGTCCCGCCGAGTCAACGATGACTACGGCAACACTTCGGCGTGGCAGTGGTTCGGGACGATGTCCGTCGCTCCGAACGGACGGATTGATGCGATCTGGGGCGACACGCGCAACTCGGATTCGGCCTACTTCTCGGAGCTCTATTACTCGTACTCAACCGATTCGGGGATCAACTGGTCCACGAATACTCCGGTGAGCCCGGTTTTTGACAGCACCCTGGGGCTGGCGGGAGCCCAGAGAACGATCGGCGAATACTTCGACATGTCGTCGGACAATGGAGGCGTGGACATCGCTTATGCCGCCACGTTCAACGGTGAACAGGACATCTACTATCTGCGGATCGGCTTGCGGGACTGCAACGGCAACGGAATCCCGGATGCCGACGATATTGCGGCCGGCACTAGCGAAGACTGCAACGGAAACGAGTACCCCGACGAGTGCGAGCCGGACTGCAACGGCAACGGGCTGACCGACCCATGCGAGATCACGGGCGGCGTCGCCCAGGATTGCGATGGGGACGCGCTGCTGGACGAGTGCGAACGCGACTTCGACCATGACGGGGTGATCGACGATTGCGACGACGACATCGACAACGATGGCGTACCCGACGCGATCGACCTCTGCGAGTTTACGGCAAGCGGCGTCGCCGTGCGGATGGACGGCTCAGCCCGCGCGGACACCAACGGCAACTGCCACATTGATCTTGTCGACTACAAACGGCTCCGCGTGTGCCTGACGGGCGGTGGCCCTGGCGTCGCGGCCGACCAGGCGATGTGCCTGGCGCCCTTCGATACTGACAACGACTCAGATGTCGACTTACAGGACGCGTCGACGTTCCTGAGGCAGTTCAACGAGAATGCCGGTGGGTAGTCGTCCATTGCACAGCGCTGGCCTTCCGTCGCGAGGTATCAACGCAGCCGGGGCGGTTGGTTTCGCCGGTGCCCTGACGATGTGGACCCTCGGGCCTCATGGTCGGTGCCGGGTGCGATGGCGACCTGGAGGCTGTTCTTCAGAAGGAACGAAAGGAAAGGGGCGCTAACCATGCCGATACGGATTCTGTTCGTCGCGATAATCATTCTGTCCGTCGTCGGGCTCGCTCGCTCGCGCGCTGAGGCGGATCGGCCGCCCGTCGAGGCGGTGGCGCCCGCTCAGCCGGGCAGCACCGCAGTCGTTCCGGGGGCCGAGCCGTCAACTATGCATATCCGCGCCATACCACCCGGGCTCGTGGTACGGCATCACTACTACAACCCGGGCACCGGCGAGTTCTCGTCAGCCGCGCGGGTGGAGCCAATGGGCGAACCGGTCTACTCCAACACACCGCCACCGGACGTGTTCCTTGCGCTCGGCCTGCCCGACATCATGGTGGCGGATGACATCACGACCACCGCCATCAACGGCTGCCCCGTATCGGCGTACGAGTTTACTGTCATGGGCGGCGGGGACGGCAGCGGCCCCGGCTTCAACGCGACGTTTGATCTGTACGACGGATGTCCGCACGGCGGCGGCCAACTCATTCCGGATGCCGGTGGCGTCGTACCGCTCCCCGATGACGGCCTGCACGAGATCCTGGTAGACCTTTCCGCGAGCCCGTTGCCGGCCGGACGCACCGTATGGCTCGCCGTTGCCGTGGATAGCGGAGAGGCCGGCTGGGTGATCGGGACACCCGCACAGATGGGCTTCACGCGCAATGTGTACGACTTCGTCTACAGGCAGTGCGAAGCCAGATTCGGCGGAACCACGCTCTACGCGGGTTACCACGCGCGTGTCTACTGCGAGCCGCCGTTCGACCGCGAATTCCTCGCCTACAGGAATATGGACCTGACTGGCATGCGTTTTTCGCAGGGCGGCGGCGAGTGGACCATGGATGACATCGAACTCATCGTCGACGACTGCATCCTAAGCAGCTACGAAATTGGTGCCGTCGGGTCAGGCGGCGGGTCCGTCACCGTCACGGCCGAGCTCAGGCAGTTCTGCCCGGGGGGCTCCGTGATTGACGGTACGCAGGCGACGGCGCAGTTCATCGCCGATGACGCGCCGTCTCTCGCCCGCTTCGATTTGCCAGGTGGCGTCGACCTCGGCGTGGGTCAGTCCCTTTGGATGGCGTTCAGATTCAGCCGGGTGTCCCGGGCTATCGTTTCCGGCGAGGCGACAGTCGGCTTCACCGAGAACTCCTTCGGACTGGCGAATGGCAATGACTGCGACCTGTTCTCGTTCGGACAGGGGGTTCCGTACGCCGGGTTTGCGATCAGCCTGCACTGCCTCGGCGACCCGCCCATCGGCGCCTGTTGTCCACGTGTGGAAGGGGAGCCTTGTTACGACGTGACGGCCCCGGAGTGCTCGATGCCGGATGCGGAGTGGGTCATCGGTCAAACCTGCGCGTCCGAGCCGTTCGATCCACCGTGCGGCAGTTTTGTCTGCTGCCTTCCCGACCCCGCGCCCTACGGGTCGTGCGAGAATCTGCCGCCCGAAGAATGCGCGGTTCGCGGGGGGCTATCCGAGGCGCCCACCCTCTGCGGAGTTGGCGGGCAGGACTGCGGGTGGTTCGCGTGCCGTGGAGCGACCGGCGACGCCTGCGTTTCGCGCAACTCGCCCGGTTGCCGTGGTTCAGCTTGCTGCAACGCCATCTGCGACCTGGACCAATGGTGCTGCGAGGTAGCGTGGGACGAAGTGTGCGTCGAGGAGGCCCGCGCGCAGTGCAGTTACAGTTGCCCAAGCCAGGAGATCGACTGGGTCGACCCGCCGGCCGGTGTGATCGATGCCCGAATGCCCCATCCCTTGTACGATCCAAGCGATACACAGGGCATTAGTGGCATCGTCGTCAACGCCCCGGCTCACGACGGAGCCTGTTGCTGGACCGTGTGCGAGACGGATGCGCCGTTCGACGCGAATGCGATCGCGGATGTGACTGCCAACGGCGGAGGCACCTTCACGGTGACGTTCGCTCGCCCCCTCACGCCGGGCACAATCACGACCGTCGGCTACCGTGCCGGCTGGCGAACGGCCGAGTTCGGCGCCCTCCCCGGCGACGCGGACGGAAGCCGCCTGGTCGGCCCGGACGATATCATCGCGATCATTGATCACCTGAACGCTGTCGCGGCACCACCTTGGGGCCTCTACAGTTGCGATATTGATCACAGCGGCGAGTGCGAACCGTCGGATATAGTGGGCGTCATCGACCTGCTGAACGGGGCAGGGGGTCTTTCATCATGGATGGGCGCGACCTTGCCTCCGGCCGGCACCGAGTGTCCGTAGCGGCGAGCACGCGTTGTTCGAATCCGTTGACGGGAGATACACCAGATGCACCGAGTAGCGTACGGCATAACAGCGGTCGTCGTGGCATGGCTGGCCACCCCCTCGTCTTCCGCGGAGATGGACCTCAGGAAGTTGCGGAGTCGCATATCGCCGGACGAGATCGATATGCACACGCTCAGCAAGGGGCTCGGCCACAAGGAGGGCCTGGGCGACCCCTATCTGCCGCCACCCGAAGTACCTCCGCCGAGCGTCAGGATGGGACGAGCCTTCGTCGAACGAGACGGTTTCATCAGCGTGCAGGTCAATGTCGATGAGTTTGGAAACAACATCCCGGGCGACGCCGCAAACGAGCCTTCGATAGCGATCGACCCGACGAGTCCGAACCGCATCGCCATCGGCTGGCGCCAGTTTGACAACGTGGCGTCCAACTTTCGACAGGCGGGGTGGGGCCACACGACCAACGGCGGGGTGACGTGGACCTTTCCCGGCGTCCTCGAACCGGGCGTCTTTAGAAGCGATCCCGTCCTCGATTTCGACGCCGACGGTAACTTCTACTACTACAGCCTCACGCACATGGACGGCAATTACTGCTGCGACCTCTCCAAATCGGGCGATGGGGGCGCCACGTGGGGGGAGCCGATCTTTGCGTTCGGCGGGGACAAGGCATGGCTGGCCATTGACCGAACCGACGGACCGGGGCGTGGGTCGATCTACACGATATGGACTCGCTACTTCGCATGTTCGTACGGCGATTTTGCCCGCTACAAGGGAACGGGTGAGCACTTCGACGCTCCACTCGAGGTGCCCACGAGCCCTCGTTTGGGCACACTCTCGGTGGCGGCAGACGGCGCTCTGTACATCGTCGGTTCCGAGTTCAACGTCCTGCGTTCCGATGACGCACAGGACGGAACTGTGTCGCCGAGTTTTCAGCCGGTCGGCGTCGTCAATCTCGGCGGTTCTCCGGGCTACCACGAAGGCCCTAACCCCGGCGGGATGCTCGGGCAGGTATGGGTCGCGACGGATCACTCGTCCGGCGCCACGCATGGCAACGTCTACGTATTGTCGACCGTTAACGGGGCCGGCCCGGATCCGCTCGACGTGATGTTTGCACGCAGCACCGACGGAGGACAGACCTGGAGCGGCGCGGTGCGCATCAACGACGACGCGCTTGACAGTAACGCCTGGCAGTGGTTCGGCACGATGTCCGTCGCTCCCAACGGCCGCATCGACGTCATCTGGAACGACACGCGAAACAGCGGCGTCGATAATCTCTCTGAACTCTACTATGCGTCATCGAGCGACGGCGGTGAGACGTGGTCGCCGAACGTCGCGGTCAGCCCCATGTTCGACAGCCACATCGGCTGGCCGGATCAGAACAAGATCGGCGACTACTACGACATGATCTCGGACAACGCAGGCGCGAATCTCGCGTACGCCGCGACCTTCAACGGCGAACAAGATGTCTACTACCTGCGTATCGGTGAGCGTGACTGCAATTCGAACGGCGTCCCCGATGCCGAAGACATCGCCGACGCGACCAGTG
>JAJDDX010000383.1 GCA_029260055.1 Phycisphaerae bacterium | reverse complement strand
ACGGGGATAACGGGTTACATCGTCGTGGGCGGGGCCGGAGATGATCAGCGGCGTCCTCGCCTCGTCGATCAGAATCGAGTCGACCTCGTCGACGATGACGTAGTCGAGCCGTCCCTGCACCTGATCGAAAAGGAGCGTCTTCATGTTGTCGCGCAGGTAGTCGAAGCCGAATTCGCTGTTGGTGCCGTAGGTGATGTCGCAGCCGTAGGCTTGCTTACGGATGCCCTCGCGCCCGCCGGAGTCGACCTGAGCCTGGATGTACCCGACGGATATACCCAGTAACTCGAAGATCGGGAAGGCGAATTCGGCGTCACGCTTCACCAGGTAGTCGTTGACCGTGACGATGTGGACCTTGTGCCCGGATATGACACGCAAGAACGCTGCAAGGTGGCAGACGATCGTCTTACCTTCGCCGGTCTTCATCTCGGCGATCTTGCCTTCGAACAGCACCCGGCCGCCAATGAGCTGGCAGTCGAAGTGGCGGTGGTTCTGGGCTCGTCGTGATGCCTCGCGCAAGATGCCGAACGCCTCGGCGAACTGCCCTTCGCGGTCCATGAGTTCGATGTTCTTGTCGTGCCGGTCGCGGTACTGATCCTTGTGGTATTCCTCGAGCCTCTTGGCCGGCGGTAAAGCCTGCCACCACGCATCGAGGGCCCCCATGCTCGGTTCTACGGCTCCCCGAAGCAATTCGGCTCGCTCGCGCAGGTCGGCGCTGAGTTCCACGCGGATTTCCGCGATCTTCCCGGGCCGCTCCTCTTCCGGAAGGTCGGATATGCCGGCCTCCGCGACACGTTTGGCGAAGTCCTCGTCAAACGTGCCTCGGATGTCGGACTCGAGGTCGTTCACCGGGGCGACGCGCTGGCGATAGACCTTCATGAGTCGGTCATTGCGCGTGCCGAAGACCTTACGCGGCAAACCCTTGACGCCCTTGTAGACGGACGACGCCATATCGATTACGGACATTTGTGCACCTCACGGTGGTTGGCAGAGAACGAAACGTTTGGCCCGAAGAAGCGAAAGCGTACGCAATGCGGCGTGCTTCGCCGGCTACGGACCGTGCAGTCCGCCGAAACGCGCCAAGCGCAGTTCCTGGTTTCGGACGGCATCCGCCGCGAACGAGCGAGTGTAGGGGATGGGCGGGCTTTCGGCCGGTGGGGCGGTCACAGCCGGTAGGCACGCGGCGCTGCACGCGGCATCGCACAGGGCCAGGCCTGAGTCCGCCATCGCGACACTGACACGTAGGCTGAAGCCGGTCGCTAATGTGCGCAGGTCGTGCCCTGCCCAGGGAAGGGCGACGACACACGCGATCGCAGGCACGCTGAGTGCCCTCAGGGCGCGACGCGTGCGTCTGCTCGGTGTGCCGGAGTCGGTGCGAGGCGTACCCATGGCGGGGGATTATAGCCTGCCGTGGCGCAGAAGAAAGGAGCCCCGATCGGCGCTCTTGCACCGCTCGGGGCTCCTTTGTCAATTCCTCGTGGGCAGGCCGCTACCGGCGATTACCCCAAAAAGCGCCGCCGGGTCAACCTGATGAACGACAGCCCGATCAGCGAGCCGAAGAAGCTCGTGATCATGCCGACGCCACAGAAGCCCGAGGGACGCTGCAGGCTGCTGTCGCGAATCGGGCTACCGCCACTGCCGCCGTCAGTTCCGTCGGTGCCGTCGCCGCCATTTACGCGGGCGGTGACGGTGACGGTTTCCGGCTCGGTGCGGGTGATACCGCCGCGAGCGTCGGACACCTCGAGGACGACCTGGTACACACCCGCGTCCTCGAACGTCTGCGTCACGACCGACGCGTCCGCATCCGCCAGCAGGACGCCGTTATGGACGAACTCCCAGCGGAAGGTGATCGGGTCGCCGTCCGGGTCGTACGAACCCAGGCCGTTGAACGTCAGGGTCAGCGGTGCGCTGCCCGTCCGCATGCCCGTTCCGATGAACGCGTACGGTGCCGTGTTGTCATCGACCGACATGACCGTAATGGTCACGATCGTGGAGTCCGACGCATTGTCAGGGTCGGTGGCCTTCAGAGTGACGCTGTAGTTACCCGGCTCCGAGAAGACGCGCGCCACGACCGCCCCCGCTTCCCGTCTGTCGCCGAAGTTCCATTCATAGGTCAACTGGTCTTCGTCCGGGTCGGTCGAGCCGCTGGCATCGAAGATGAACTCCGTGATGCCGGCCGTGCCCTCCGTCGCGTTGACCTTGATCTTGGCATTCGGCTTACGATTCTCCGACGGATCGATACCGTCGTCGCCGAGAGCCACACGGACGTTCTTGAGCTTCACGCCGATGTTTGGCGGAGTCTCGCCGTCGTAGACCGCGACCCGGATCGTGTACTGCCCCGGCTCGGTGTACGTGTGCGTCGGCGTGGCCCCCTCCTCGACGGTGCCGTCACCCCAGTCCCACGAGATGCGGGCCGGGGCGTCGCCGTTCGGTCGATCGAACGACGCACTCGCGTCGCCGGTGACGGGCTCGTTCAACACCGGCGGATCGGGATCGATGGTGAAGGCCGCCACCGGGTTGGAACTCAAGACGCCGCGGTCACTGACGACCACGATGGCGCCGGGCCATTCCGCTTGCCCGCCTTTTTCGTCCGTAATGACGGCGGTGACATGGAACGTGGAGACCGCTTCGCCCGCCCGCCGCGTGAACTCATGGGTGACGTCGCCGTCACCGTTCGTGCCGGTCAGATCGGCGAACGTGTCATTGGTGCCGTCACCCCAATCCCATCGGATGGACATCGCATGCCCCTCGGCGTCGAGGGAGTTGCTGGCATCGAACGTCACTTCGTGCGGATCGTCTCCCTGCAAGGCCGAGTGCGTGATCACGGGAAGCGGATTCGTGTTTCCGACGCGGATCTCGACGGTGTCGATATCCTGTTTCCCGCCCTCATCGGTCACCGTGAGCTTGGCGAGGAACACGCAGGGGGTGTCCGCCGTGCAAAGGCCGCCGCCCGGATGGCGAATGTAGAAGTGATTCGTCTCGACCAGGATGCCCGGCAGGCCCGAGCTGTTCGCGGTCTCGCCGTCGCCGAATTCCCATTGGAAGGTCAAGTTATTGATGCTCGATTCCTGATCAGACGACTGCGCGGCACTGAACGCGACTTCCAGGCGTTCGCCGCCGCTGGTCGGGTTCGCGATGATCTTCGCATTCGGGGAGTTGTTGGTCACGTCGATGTCGACCGCCGCCTCGCCGAAGCGACCGTTATCCGGGTTCGTGGCGATCAGATGCGCCGTGAACGTGCCGCTTTGGGTATAGGTATGCTGCACCACCGTGCCGGTGGCGGCGGCGCTGCCGTCGCCGAAGTCCCATCGGTATTCGAGCGCCTGGCCGTTCGGGTCCACCGAGTCCCTGGCGTCGAAGAACACCGCGAGCGGAGGCAGACCGGTGAGCGGCGTAGCGAAGATGTTCGCACGCGGATCTTCGTTGACCTCCCCGTCGAGGATACTGATCGCGCGACTGGCAGCCGTGATACCGGTCGTCGTAAACGACCAGGAGTCGCCGATCTGCGCCATCGGAGTGGGCGAGCACGCATCATCATTCACCGCGGGGCACGAAGTCGGATCCGACCCGTCGCAGTAACACTGACGCAGCGTGAATTCCACTTGCCCGCCGGGCGCCGAGTAGGTCGCCGTCCGGCTGACGGTGGGATTCAGCAACAAGTGAGGATACGGGTCGTCGTTGGGATCATCATCCGCCGGTTCGGGCTGCGATAGGCCGGCGTTGATGAGCCAGTCCTGCGTGCCGTCAGGCCGAATGTCGACCAGACGCAGGGTCCACGTCTCCGATCGTGCCGTGTTGCCGGCAATGTCGACATTGTCGACGGTCAGGGCGCCCGTGCCCTTGTTGTTGCGACCGGCTCTGGGAACCGAATAACTCCGCTCGGAGCCGTCGGCTCCGGGGCCCGGCGTGAGCTTGGCAAACACGTGATACCGGCCGTCCGAGAGCGCGTCCACGTTCCAGTCGAGGCTCAGACGGCGCGTGGCGGGCCGGTTCTTGACGATCGTCCCGATACGGTTGCTGCCGCTGATCGAGACGTTGTCGGGATCCTGCGTACGGTACAGATCGATCGTAGTCCCGCCGTACACGTCCGTCGCGTCGACGTTGATCGTGTACCTCCCACCGACGGAGGTGCCGCCGGGCGGGTTCACGAACCGAAGGCTCGGGATGCTGGTCGGGACCCAGATCAGCTTCAGTTGAACGGCGCCGTTGCCGTCGGGCACCACGTCGAGGACGTCCAGACCGGTCCATGCCCTGGTTTGATGCCATACGGCGGCCGGGGTCGTGTAGAAGTTGAATCGCGTCGCCCCGGTAGAGCCGGGCCACGGATCACCCTCATCACCGTGCGGAGCGACGCCGTCCTGCAACTGGCCGAGGCCGTCTGCTTGGACAATCTGATACGCAGCCCGCGTGCCGGCAAAGAGACTCGGTAGCGAGTCGGCACCCGCCGGTCCCACGTCCGTGTGAAGGATCAGCATGCCCGTGCCGGGATAGCCGCCGGTGACGCGTCCTGGAACCCCGAAGCCGGGGAAGCCCGGCACGTCGAAACCTCGCCCGACCGAGTAGAAGTAGAATCGCTCGCCTTCCCGGGCTTCGTTTTCGAGGAAGTACGCGTTGTTGTCGCGGGTCGTCTCATACGGCGGGAGCGTGATCGTCGCCTCGATGCCCGGCGTCAGCACGGATGCTAGGTCGACGGGCTTGATCCAATCCGTGCCCGGCTGTTCCTTCAGCACCGGCACCGAGTGGACCTGTCCCGTGGCGGCCTCGCTCGAGCCGGCCATGATATCCCACCGACCCACCGGGGTGCTGATGACTGACGGGAACGGATTGTAGATGTCGTAGTCGTACAGGTCCGGGAACTGCTCCCAGGCGTGCAGATACTCATGCGACGAGTAACCCGTCTGCCAGTCGCCGGCGGCCGAGCGCGCGTCGGCTGTGCTGATCACCAGATCGTGGAAGAACAGGTTCCAGTTGATCTTCTGGGTGCCCGTGGCCGGGAACGACGTGCTGGCGCTGCCGCCGTCCTCGTTATGAATCGCGTAGAAAGACGGACCGCGAAGGAAATCGAACTGCACGTGCGACTCCGCGGGCAGCAGCACGATGCCCGAGTTGACGCCGTCGGGCTGGATGACGCTCGGGCTACCAAGGCCTTGGACCGGCTCCGGAATCCTGGTGGCCGGCGTACCGGTGGCGGCCATGCTGACATCATCGACCCAGTTGTCGAAGTCAAAGACTACGTCGAGCGCTTCGATGCAGTCCTCCAGCAGACGCCGCCGATTGAACGGGTACGCGGACTCCGTGCCGGGGATGCGCTCGGTGGTGTGCGTGTGCGGATCGTCCAGATAGTTTTCCGAACCGGGGAAGCGCGTTTCGCCCTGGTCGATCAGCCCATCCAGGTTGTAGTCTCTAAAGCCCTTGTTGACGCCTCTTTGGGGCCCGGCGTAGGGGTGGAACCTCAGTGGCACCGCGGTGGGGTCGAAGTACGCACCCTCTTCCCAGGCCACGCCGTCGTTGAACGGGGGCGACGTGCGCCACGTCAGCCACTCCATGTTCAGCAAGTTACCCGCGTCGAAGCCGTAGTTGCCGTGAATGTTCGTGGCGTACGGACCCGCAGCCGGGATCACGTTGTCCGGGAAAGGAAGGCCGTTAAGAGAATGGGCACTTCGGTCGTGGCCGAAAATCGCCTCGGTGTACGGGGACGTGACCTCGCCGAGGCGTTCGTCGCCCCCGCGATGGTACTTGGACGAAGGCAGGTCGTCGTGTTCGACCCAGCCGTCGTAGTAGATTCCCGCACGACTCGGACCCTCGGCTTCGTCGGGAAGGATCGGGCGATCGCAGAGGTTCTCGAAGCTCGGAACGGCGTCGCCGGTCTCGAAGACCACGGCGCCGTCCAGCCTGTCGTCGCAGCCGATCCAGCCGGTACCGTCACCGTTGGCTCCGCCCGCGTTCGCCTTGAAGAAGCGGCGATGCTCAACGGCGTCGTATTCGCCCGGATCGGCGTCCGCGAACGGTTGCATCCGGGGGATATTGGTCACTTCCGAGGACAGGGGGATCCAATCCGGCACCTCGCGCGGCGTGCCGTCGTCATGTCGGTATCGATCCTCCCACGCCTGGGGGAACCAGTCGGGCGGCGGCCACGTCCGCAGGTCGCGCTCGTATTGCCCGATCCCGATCTTCGCGGGCGCCTGCTTCATCTTGGTCGTGTACTCTTCTCCGTCGGGCCCGTTGTCGGCTATCGCGTTGATCCAACCGTCAGGCGGGTCGTACCCCACGTGCGTACCGACGACGCAGTAGTTGTCCACGTTGGTCGGCAAGTCGAGATCGCGGTCCAGGTTGTACAGGGCCACGATGCAGTCGTCTCCGAGTGGTCCGCACAGGCAGCCGTCGGCGCACCTGCAATCCATCGCCCGGAGCAGGAAGTCGGGATCGTGCGATCCGAAGATCCAACGTTCGCCGGCCTCTTGGATGAGGTCCAACACATCGGCATCGCGCGCGGGGTAGTTGTCGAAAATGTACGACGGGTCGTCGTAGCGGAACGTACGCGGCGGGTCGTCGCATGTGGCCACCGCATCGCTGCTCGGGTCGTAGACCTTGATCCAGTGCGTCCTGGTGTCGTCCTCGTCCAGGTTCTGCGGCGCCGCGTCCGGATCCTGCATGCAGGGATCCCACCGCCGCATGAAGTTCTCGAAGGGCTCGACGAGGCTGATGCCGTCCAACTCCCGGTCGAAGAACTCACACCGCACCTGAGCGAGATCCATTCGCTGCTGGCCGAGCAGTAGGCACTCGAAGCCCGGCGCGTCTTCGATGCAGAAATTGACCGCGCCGAAGCCTTTTTGGAACTGGCACTCGTCCGGGATGTTATCCGGGTTCGGATCGTTCTGGCCGTCGCTGGGGTTCTGGTCGCGGCTCCGTGACTGCGGGAACGGCCCGGTCCAGCCCAGCGCCTCGCATTCCAGCGCGGCGTCCGGGTTGTCGTTCGGGTCGATGTCGCACGCGTCGGGAATCATGTTGCCGTTACAGTCGACGACCTGGACATTGTTCGGCCCCTCCCACATCAACGGCGGGCAGACCAGCAGGGGATTGGCGATATAGTCGTCGACCGGGACTTCGATGTTGTATCGCCCGCAGCCCTGATAACCGGCCTGACCCAGGGCGCCGGTATCGCCGGGGCCGTTGGGGCAGCAGTCCGGGTTTCCGTCGTTATCCGAGTCCGGAAGGAAGGTGCATCCGGATCCCGAACCGGGGCCGGCCGCGCCGTCTTCGTTAAGATCGATCCAGGGCCCGGGCAGGTCAGGCTGCCCGTCGCCGTCGTTATCCATCTCGTTGTTGCCTTCGTCGGCACCGTCCCATTTGCCGTCGTTGTCCATGTCGATGAAGCGCTCCCCCGGTTTCCATACGAGGTCGCCTCGATCCGTCCTATGGCCGGACGCGGGGAACGGGCTGAACGGCCCGTTGTCGGCGCCGTTCGGGTCGCCGTCGGTGTCGATGATCACGGCCTGCAGGTGACTCACCTCTTCGCCGGCGCCGTAATCATACAGGTCGTTCTCGTTCAAGTCGTAGAACTGGGTGGCGTCGACATTCCCGACGCCGGACGTGGCGGAAGGCTGAATCGACCACGGCAGGTTGAGCCAGCCTTCGGTCTTGCTGCTGACCGTGACATCGCCGAAGCTGATCTCGTCCCAGTACTCGGCAAACGACCCAATGCTGGGGTCGTCCAGATCGGAGTAGTGCTTGCGTATCGCCTCGACGTCCGGAAGCCCGCCGGGCGGGAGTTCGAGCCCGTATTGCTTGGGAGAATGGGCAAGGATGACCAGGAACTGGCGCTCCGCCGCTGTCGCAACGGGTACGGACAGCATCGAGCCGACCGTGACCGCGAGGCAGGTAATCGCTGCAAGGCGTGGTGTCATCGTAGTCATAGTTCGAATCCTCATCGAATCACTACTCCCGTCGCAGATCGCCCCGTGGTCGCCGGAGGGGCTACGGTTGCCAAAACCCGTTCGATAGCGCCGCCCGCCGTGGCGAGCGACTCGCGAGGGGACCGCCGAGTCCCAAGGACGAGCGGGCCTAAGCCGGAGAGATCATGCCAGGAGTGCCACGCCGTCGGCGAGGAGACGAAGCGGCGGTTCTCAATTCTGGAAGTCACCGAGTCGCGATCCCGGTGCTTCCTCGGCCTTATCAAGCTCCGCCGCAACACAGCGAGCGGAGGTCGAGAATCCGTCCCGACGGCTATCGTATCGCTCGCGTTAAGTGTCTGTCAACCAAGCCTGAAAGGGGGCGATCTTCGCCCATTGAGAAGGGTGATTATCGGTAGCGACGCTTCTTATCGGCGCCTCCGCCGAGGGGACAGAGGCGCCGACTACCTGAGGCCGTCAAGACCGAAATCAGCGGCCTACGGCTCGACGCCGTAGATGAGGTAGGCTTCTCCGCCGTTGTCCGCGCCCGAGCTGCCGGTGGCGTCGAGCCGCGGGTCCGCGAGTACCGATCCGATCAGGATATCATCGCGTCCGTCGTTGTCGAAGTCACCTGCCGAAGACAGGCCGTACGAACGTCCCTTTCCATCCTTGTTCAGGCTCCCGCCGTCGATCAGGCTTCCGGCGTCGCCGCCGCCGATCCGGTCACCCGCCCTACGTCCGGCAATCATGAATCCGGGCATGAGGGACGTACCGAGCTGCTCGATGCCGATCGTCAGCTCGAGCGTGCCCAGGTCGGCCGGAATGCGGTCGAGGCGCGTGGCGCCCGAAATCACGTAGACGACGCCGGCTGAGGTCAAGTCCGCCGCCGTGTCCGGGAATCCGTCGAGGTTCATATCGACGCCGGGCGCGGTCAGCAGGTCGATGCTGTCCGTCGGATCGGGGTCGTAGCGAGGTGTGGCGTTGGGGGCGGCGATCAGCAGGTCATTCAGGCCGTCACCGGTGACATCGCCGGCGTCAGCGACGTTGAAGCCGAACTTCGGTGCGCCGTCGAGCGCGTTGCCGGTGATCCGGACGGCGCGTGCGGGGAGACCCACATCAGACTGATCCTGGATCAGGTCGCCGACGGTGATCCCTCCGGCCGGGCTTACCAGCGAGGGATCGGAGAACACCACATAGACGCCGCCGACGCCGCCGAGGGCGTTCGGGGCTCCAATGACCAGGTCTT